>JAFSCX010000032.1 GCA_017436525.1 Clostridia bacterium
AAAAGCTCCGGCTAAACATAAAGCCGAAGACGAATATTTGCTTACCACTAAACTTTTCTGCGGAAAGTGTCAATGTCTTATGGTTGGCGAAAGCGGTACAAGCCATATGAAGAAAAAGGTGCATCGCTATTATAAATGCGTTAGCGTTAAAAATCATAAAGGTTGCGATAAGAAGACTGTCAGAAAAGAATGGATTGAAGATGCAACTATTGCATTCATCCGCAAAATTGTTTTTGACGATGATTTGGTGTCGATGCTTTGTGAAACTGCAACCAAGGTACAAAACCAAGCCAACACCACTTTGCCGTTACTAAAAAAGCAATACGGTGATACGCTCAAAAGTATAGAAAATCTTCTTAATGCTATTCAGCAAGGTATTCTAACTCCGTCCACAAAACAGCGTATGGAAGAATTGGAACAACAGAAAACGGAGTTGTCTATCCAAATTATAAAAGAGGAAATGACAAAACCAATAATCTCTGCCGAAGATATTGAAGCCTATTTCAACAGACTCCGCAAGCTGAATTTCAAAAAGGTTGAACACCGCAGAAGATTAATTGATACTTTTATAAATAAAATTGTTCTTTGGGATGACGGCAGAATTTATTTCGGCTGTAATTACAAAGATTGCTCACGCGAAATGACCTTTGCTGAGCTCCACGAAGCAGGCGTTTTAGGTTCGGATATCAGTGCGCTCGGTGCACCAAAATAAAAGGTCCCTAAAGCCTTGATTACCAAGGCCTTAGGGATCTTTATTTTTGCTTTTTGGTGCAACTTGGGGCTTATTTGGGGCTTATTTGCTTTAAATAAGCCCATTTTTACACTTCAGGGCAACAGAAGTAGCGCTTCAAATTGTCACTATGATGTGGTATAATATATTTAAAGTTTTAATTAATAGGGGTGATAAGATGTCCAAATTAAACGATATACAAAGCAGAATCTTAAGTTTGTCGCCGGGAAAATATCAAAAACTTTTAGATTGTTATCTTATTAAAAAATTCAAGTATAGCAATATACATCCGTTGGGGTCACACGATGGTACGGACAAAACAACAAGAGGAACTCCCGATTCATTTGTTCAATGTGATGATGGAAAATTTATTTTAATAGCATACGGTTCTGTGATAAGTAATTCTTATGCTAAAGTCGAAGAAGATATTAAAGCCTGTTTAGATGAATCTAAAACTCACATAAAGATTGAAGATATTTCACAAATAATATGCTGTCATACTTCTACTAATTTTAACCCAGGACAAGTTAAAACTTTGAGTTCGTTATTTGCCAATGTAAAAATTATAGGATTAGGAGAGCTTTCCTATGATTTATTCTTGAATTATCCGTCGCTGGCATCGGAGTTTTTGGATATCCCATTAGATACTCATCAAATTTTTAAAAAAGCTGATTTTATATTAGAGGCGGAAAAAAATCAATTTTCTACTCCATTAGATATGCCTATATTATGTCGAGATCAAGAAATAGATGCTGTGTGTGGCTTGGCAAAAGATAATCCGGTCGTTATTATACAGGGGGCTTCCGGTTCCGGAAAAACCCGTTTGGCACTTTCGGTGGCTGATAGATTTAATGAGGAAAAGAATTACGAAATTCGAATAATAAAATCAAATAAAGAGAATATTTATGATGACCTTAAATCTACATTCATTGATGATACTGCTTATTTTATAATAGTAGATGATGCCGATCAGTTGACACAGTTACATCATCTTGTTGATATTTGCCTGGACCACACAAGGACACATGATTTCAAAATACTGATTACAGTTCGTGATTACGCTAAGGAGAAAATATACAATGATGTAACAAAGAAGACTAAGGCGAATATATACGACTTAAAGTCGTTAACTAAAGAAGATATATCTAAAGTATTAAAAGAATGCCTCAACATAAAAAATGATGAATTTATTAAGCATATTTGTGATTTAGCTAAAGGGAATGTTCGCTTAGCTGTAATGGCGGCGAAAATAGCTATCGAAGATGTAACCGCTATTCAAAATGCCTTTGATATATTCAACCATTATTATTCTGATTTGATTTCTCAAATGGATCAAAAAGAAATATTATGCGCTGCATTAATCGCTTTTTTTGATAAGTTCAAAATTGTTGAAGACTCGGTGATAATGGAAGTATTTAAAGAAGGTGGTATATCCAGAGATTTATTGTTGGAATATTGTGATAAGCTACATAAAAAAGAAATTATAAGTATTTTTGATGGTGACGATCGGGCGGTGAAATTTGAAAATCAAAATCTGCGCGATTATCTATTATATTATATTTTCTTCAAAGAGAAGACGATCGCATTATCATATATGATAGAAAAATACTTTTTTGTGTATCGTAGTAAAATAATCTTTGCTTTCACCACACTTATTCGATTATTCTATTCTAAAGAAAACAAAGATTATCTTGAGGAACAAGTAAAAAAATCATGGTATCGCATTAAGGATTATGCAGATGATGACGTCATAAAATTTGTAGAGTCTTTTCATAGCATTATCCCCGATGAATCGTTGGCTTTTCTGAAAAAACAAATTGATAAACAGGAAGATAGTTTTATCGATTTGTTTTCATATGATTTTAAGAAAAACAGTCATTATCATACAATTAATTCGGAAATAATTAAAGTACTAATTTCTTTTAAGGAAACTGAGCATTTTAGGGAGGCTATAGAGTTAGCACTATACTATTTTAAGAAACATCAACAGTTCCCAATGGATATGTATTTTATGTTTGGGGAATATCTGGGATATTCACGTGACTCTCACAAAGATAGATATTTAAAAGAAACAATGTTAATAAATAAATTGTATGAAAGTTTGCTCGAAACTCCCGATGATACAATTATATTTTCCACATTGTTTGCTACTAATTATTTATTGGGATTAAACTTTTCGCAGTCAGAAGCAGAAGGTAGTCGCAAAATCGTAGTGTACAACTTTGAACTTATTGCTTGTGATGAAATTTATCAAATCAGAAAAAAATGTTTTGACATATTATATGTTTTATTTCAAAATCCCAAATTTAAGCAGAAAGCACATGATGTTTTATTAAAGTCCGTTGATGTATTCGCTGATAAAAATCAAGAGATAATCCGAAATGATGTTTTATCCATTTCATCAATCTTTAAATTTAATGGCCATATATTTGAAGATTGTATGATTCTTGATAAATTACAATCTCTCTGTGATGAACTGGGAGAAGAATATATTGAACTATTCCCTAAAATAGAAAACAAATCATTTATGGCATATAAAACTTTGACTAAAAACTATTATCTCGAAACCAAAGATAGAGATGATCGAGAGCAGGAAAAGAAAAATGCCATCATAAATGTATATAAAGATTTTAAGATTGAAGTGTTTAATGACTTGTGGAAAGCATTAACGATTTTAAAAGATCGAAATAGTGGAATGAACGGTTGGTCAATATCTGAAGGAATAAATATGCTTTTTGATGGGCACAAAGATTTGTGCTGCAAATTTGCATCATTATTAGATTCATATATAGCATACGATATGCCATTTTTTCAAGGTGGATATGATATATTCAAAAAAATGGTCGACGAATTAGGATATGATCAAGCTCTGGATTTTATAGAAAGTAAAGATTTTTCCCCAAAGCCACTTTGTTTATCTTTATTGTTTGATATTGTACCAACAGAAATGATCAATAAAGAGTTTGCCCAAAAGACCCTATCTCATATAACAGAAGGACAAAAGGAATATGTATATATGATTCGCTTTAAAACAGCGGTTAAGATTAATGAAATTGTTGATAATTATGTCATAGAATATCTTACTCGACTTTATGATTATAGCCTGGAACGAAAATCATATCAAAATATATCAACTTTTTTGAATTATATGACATTGGCTGATGGCGATGAATTAAGTGAATATTTAAAGTTGTTCTCTCAAAACAAAGAATTACTTAAAAAAGCATATATTATGGCCTCTTATGGACAGGGACATTTTGATTATTCCGGAGTGTTGTTTTTAGCACTTGTGAATGAAGATCCTATGTTTATAGATCGATTTATTAAAGATTTCCTGGATATTTCTCAAAGAAATTCTGATCTTGATTGTTTGAATGTTCTTTGGAATCATGATAATTATATTAAATTGATTACGATAGCAATGGATGCTATCAAAAAGTATAACAAGGGTCTTCTTTCGTGGAATACTATGGCCGAAGAACTTCTTGTGTCAAAAAGTAATGACATTCAAATGCAAGAAAGACAAAAAGAATGGGTCTTCGATTATATAAAAAATAGAAACAAAGATATGGAATCAATGGTTTTCCTTTTTTATATACTATGCAATTTATCCAAAAAGCAATTTAAAGAAGCTATGATATTGTTTTGCCAAAATAATACATCATTTGATGATTTTTGCAAAATCCCGCTCACACCCATGCATGAAGTTTTTTCTAATAGTGAGATTCCGCAACTTGAAGCGAAAATTAAGATGCTTTATAGTGTAAAGGAAGCTTTAAGTGGAATGGAATACATTGAGCATAGGGAACGGATAGCCTCAGAAATATACGCATTGGAACGGCGAAAAAGGACAGTTTTGATGCAGGAGTTCTTGGATGATTAAGCTTTTTTATTGTAAAATTAGCAGATGCGTAACAGCAGTATAAAGATTTTTATAGCATCAAATAGCAAAAAATTGATGCGATGAAATACATCCTGAAAAGTCAGGTATTGTGCGGTGTTTCAATATTCCACATCTACTCTAAAACTGCGTGTCATAGGCTCCAACGTCAATTACTCGCAATACAAAACAGTCAGCAAACAAACGTATTGCATCGCAAGATGCATCTTTTCTCCGCACCAAAATAAAAGGTCCCTAAAGCCTTGGAAATCAAGGCCTTAGGGATCTTTATTTTTGCTTTTTGGTGCAACTTGGGGCTTATTTGGGGCTTATTGAAACTAAAAACAGATTTATGACGCGCTTGCGTTGGCATTAATCTGTTCAATTATTCTACGAATACCCATCCATATAGTCAAATCCGCAAACACTTCCACGACGCTTCCTTTATCAGTGAACGGAGATTCCTGCAATACAGAAAGATCTTTCATCAAACCGTTATGAACGATATACTCAACGATTTGATTTACAAAATAGATCTGTCTTGAATCAAGATTAACATCATTCAAATACTGTGCAAAAGCCTCTTTTGCAGCGCTCATTTCAAGACCTACGATCTCGCGTACGAACTCACCAAGTGGTTTTTCGCCAAATTCCGCTTCGTAGTCTGCCTTCGTGCCAATCTCGCTCCACAGGATTTTTTCCAGTTCCTTGACGTCGGCGAGACTCAAAGGAACATTGGATTTAAGCTTTGTAATGACTTCATTATCCTGATGCTGACGAACATAAAACTCCGCCTTTGCTTTATAGTTCTTAAGGTCGTCATTTTCAAGCTCGGATTCATTCCAATCGATTGAGAGGATTTCATCGTCAAAGTTTGTGTGGTATATAGCACCATTGTAAGGGATATATTTAATCAGATCTCTCAAACTTTTACGGATGTGCTCGAACTCATTAATGCCGGCAGTATCCACATAATCGGTATGCAGAATCTTATCGATCAGTTCCGATTGCACCATAATCTCAGGAATGTTAGCAACACCGGCGATACCCGCTACCTTTTTATACAGATCACTACGCGCCTTATTATACTTTTTACCGACAAGATACGCGAGCTCAATGCCATACATTAATGCATCAAAACGCATAGCTTTTGGTTCGTCCTCATCCGGAGTGATCAGCGGTGCCAATTCATCTGCAATGATTAAAGTATCCTCGTAGGAAAGAGAGGTATAGTTATCGGGATTTGCATACAACTCAACATATTTGAGATGTTGACGAACTGCGAAATTTTCCTTGTTAAGTTCCTTAACTTTTCGCACCATATCGTCCACAAGCTCTTTGCGGAAAGCAATCAACTCCTCGGTTTGATATGCTAAGTCCTGAAGCTTGAACGCCATCTGCGCCTTAAGGTTGAAGATTGCTCCCTGCAAAGCGATTTGATTTGCAGATCTTCCTTTTCCGCCCATGCGGAAGAACTCAAAGTTTCCGCAGAAATCGAAGATGTAGAACATTTTCTTGTCTTCGCCGTTAATCAATCCGGGGCAAAGACGGGTTCCGCGACCAATCATCTGCCAAAACTTTGCCTTACTCATCACCTTTTTAAAGAATACGAGATTTAAGCATTCGGGCACGTCAATACCCGTATCCAGCATATCAACCGAGATTGCAATCTGCGGTAATTTTTTTGGATCGGAAAACTCGTCAATCGCACTTTGCGCGTAGTTGATTTTATTATCAATCACTTTTGCAAAGCCATTAAGGTGCGGATATTCTTTATTGAACACTTCGAATATTTTTTCAGCATGACGGTGATTTTTTGCAAAGATAATGGTTTTGCCGATCTTCTGACCGTAATCGATTTTGATACCGTTGGTCATCAGCACGTTCAGCACTTCTTTAATGGTATCTTCATTAAAAATCCAATCATTCAGTGCCGATGAACCGATTTTGTCCGGCAGTTCACCATCGCGGGCAAAGGTTGCCTCATATTCTTCTTTGTCTTCATCGGACAAATCATCGTAAACGATACCCTGCTCAATGAATTTGAGTTTGGTTTCTACAGACATAAAATCAACAAGGAAACCGTCTTTGACTGCATCGGCAAGCTCATATCCGTATGTAGGAACACCGTTTTCAAGTTCAAACACCTCATACGTGTTCTTGTCGATTTCATCTTTAGGCGTAGCAGTAAGACCCACTAAAGGTGCGTCAAAATAGTTGAATATATCACGATATTTGTTATAAATGGAGCGATGCGCCTCATCGCAGATCACTAAATCAAAATGACCGCAGGTAAACAATTTGCCTTTTTCGTCCTTAACGGAATCAATACAATTCATCATCGTCTGATAGGTCGAGAAAACGCAATGAGCGGTATAGTTATCTTTTTCTTCGCAAAGGTTGGTTACCGATAAATCCGGCAGAAGGTTCACAAAGCTACGTTTTGCTTGAGTAACCAAGGAATTGCGGTCGGCCAGGAAAAGAATATTTTTCACCCAACCATGCTCCAGCAACACCTTGCAAAGGGCAATAACGGTTCTTGTTTTACCCGAACCCGTTGCCATAACCAACAACGCTTTACGGCGGTTTTTCTTGCCAAAACTATCGCAAACTGCCTTGATGGCGCCTTCCTGATAATAGCGGCCGGCGATATTTTTATCTACTACCACGTGGTTTAAGCTTGTCCGCATGGTTTGCAGATTGAACAGTTTTTCAAGGTCGCGCTTGGAATAAATGGTTGCTACCTTGCGTTCAGGGTAGAGGTTATCTGTAATGCGAGTATCAAAACCGTTGGAAAGGAAAATAACAGGACGACGACCAAATTTTTTCTCCAAAAGATCAGCATATAATTTTGCCTGTTGTCTGCCTTTGGATACGTCCACACAAGTGCGTTTTGCTTCAAGCACCGCAAGAGGTTTGCCGTCATCACCAAAAAGAACATAATCGGCAAAACCAACCTCCGATTTGTTGGGCATGCCGGGAAGCTCATATTCGTTGATCCAATCTTTGCCCTCTGTCCAACCGGCATCCTGGAGCATGGTATCAATATAGATTTTTCTCGTCTTATATTCCGAAATATCCAAAGGCTTCGGTACATAAGTCTGTTGCTGTTCTTCACGGCGTGCAGTAAGTTCAGCCTTGAGCGCTGCATTCTCTGCCATCAAAGCTTCGAGATCGATATCGGGCACTTGAACAACAGGAACTGTCTCAGCAGGAGATTCTTTTAACAACTCGGGATTAAATGCGCCTTGCTCATATTCTGTTGCATAGCAACAAGCAACGAAATCCATAAAGATATAGAGGTTTTCGAGACAGAGCATGGCCTGTTCTTCGGTGACCTTTTTACCCGTATGCGCGGCATTGTTGCCGACTCGGCGAATAAAATCCATTCTTCGCCAAATGTCCGTGCCGACAATATCGCGAAACTCTTCAGTGTTCATAAGGCTCACCAAAGTGTCTTGCCAAGGCATGACAAGAGAACTGTCAACGGAATACATCCATTTAACAGCCATTTCCATCGCCCTGCGACAGTTTATAATACAGGTAGACAAGTCAATATGTAACGTCTTTTCTGCCGCTACTGCAACACCGGAAAAACTCTCAAATTGCTTGTCCTTTACTAAAAAATCAAAGTTGGTCATTGTATGCACTATCCTTATCAATTAATTTGTTTTGAAAACATCCAAAAATGTCGCACCAATATTTTCCGTTTTCACTAACACGAAAGTAATTATCCTTTGAAAAGCCATAACTTAATGGGTGTAATTGATACAATAGACCAAGAGCAGTCATTCGAGAGCAACGAGTTAAGTTAAATTGAATCTCCGCAACAACATCATCTTTTTGCGGATCAAGTTTCGACTCAGCAAAATTGATATCTGAGAGATGTGATAAATCTTGTAGAAACAAGCGATCAAGTATATCCAAGTGTTCATTGAATTGGTCGAATGTTATCTTTTCATTTATAAGATCAATATACAATTCAGCTTGTATTTTGGCCTTTTCCACAGAAGATAACCGCGATAAATACAAAAGAACTTGTTCAACCTCTTTTTTGAACCATTTTTTATTTCCTTGATAGGCAAGACGTCTTTTCTCAAGCTTTTCGCTATCTATAGTTCCTTTTTGAAGTTGTTGAAGGAATGCAACTGCCTTTTTAAATTCAAAATGATTTTGTACGTTTTTTCCAAAAGAAACAACAGAAAAAACCGCACTAAGCCCTGGAATTTCTTTTATGGTATCATTTTCTATTAATGAATCCAGACAAACCTCACTCAAATCTATAGCAGTATCTTTTAAATCACTCCCAATTATTAACTTGGAAAACTCGAAAATATTATTTTGAAGATTAGTTATAAAATTTTCTTTCATTATGTTCACCCAAAATATTTTTGCATCAATGCTTTTTTTAGTGTTTCAAGTTTATCAAGACTTTGCTGAATTGCCAATTTTGATTTGTCGGTCTGTTCAACGAAGGCAATAAACTCTCTTTGTAATTCCACGGGAGGAATAATTTGCTTATATGCTTTCATGATTGCCGTATTTAAATTTGGCTGAGTTCCCGCTGGCGCAATTCTTCTAAAATGGTCGGTCATTTGATTTAGTGCTTGCAATAAAAAGACTTTGTCTAATCTTTCGTCAATGTCCTCCATTGCAAGCCATCCATCGTGTATGCACCCATCAAAGGTGATAATACGAGCAAAGCCCAACGATACGCCACAATTGGCAAATATTAAACTGCCAGCTTTTACCATACGGCTCTTTGACACACCAGCTTGAATAATATGTTCTTTTGTGGAATGGAGGTATATATTCTCTCCATCCGTAGCATCGCCTATCTTTATCCATGGAATATCACCGCCAAGATACTTTTCAATAGGTCGAGGTGAACCACCTCTTACTATCGTACATAGTTCACCCAACGGTTGGATGTCCCATCCTTTGTCGTTGACGTTTATGTCACCAAACAGTTCGATAAATCGGGATTTGACAAGATCGTCTAATTTTGCGAGTTGCTGTTTTCGTAAAACAATCAAGTCGCAAATCAATCCCAAAACTTGCGAAATTTTCGCTTGTTCTTCCGGCGTGTGATTAGGCAATAGCTCGTTACAATAATCCTTAAAGTAAATATGAGGAATAGCTGCTCCTAAATAGTACTTTGAAAGATTCATATGCTCTAATGCATATGCCAAATATTCTACAGAAACACCTTCATTAGGTATGATATATTGCATTGTGCCTATAACAGAGGATTTTGCAGGCAATTGCATTACTCGCCCAACCCCTGCACCGTCCTTTACGATTGCAATATAAGGATTCTCTTGATGATAAAAATCGACATTCTTTATAAATCCACTTGCACCGTAAATGGGATAATCTCCATTTCGAGCATCTAAATCTTTTTGGGCAATATTAGACGTTCCTTTAGTACAAACATCACTTAATTTTGCCATCACAACATCTCCTCCAACTCTGCAAAACCTGCGGTAATTTCCATTTCCAGTTCGTGCAGGTCGGTCATAAGTTCGGCTGTAGATGGATACTCTACCGGTACATACTCGGTCTTTTTGTACTTGTTGATAGAAAGATCGTAATCATTGGTTACAATCTCGTCTTTGGGTACAAAGAAGGATTTTTCGGTTCTTTCTCTGCCATCTTCGGCTTCGAGATTATGAAAACGTGCGATAATATCGGGAATATCGCTTTCATTCACCTCGGTACGTTTATCATCAAGGCTGAATCCGTCGGCCTGCATATCGTAGAACCACACCTTATCGGTGCCACCGTGTCCTGTCTTGGTAAAAATTAGAATACCAGTCGACACACCAGCGTAGGGTTTGAAAACGCCGGAAGGCATAGAAATAACTGCTTCAAGGCGGTTTTCTTCAATAATCGCTTTGCGGATATCTTTATGTGCTTTGGACGATCCGAAGAGAACACCATCGGGAACGATGCAGGCACATCTGCCGCCTGTACGGAGCATGCGCAGGAACAGAGCCAAGAAAAGCAATTCTGTTTTCTTGGTTTTGCAGACCTTTAGCAGATCAGTTGAAACGGTATCGTAATCCAAGCTACCCTTGAAAGGGGGATTGGCGAGGATCAGGGAATACTTGTCCTTATCCGGATTTTGGTCGGAAAGGCTATCGCGGTATTCGATAAAAGGATGCTCTACGCCATGGGTCATCATGTTCATGGCGCCGATACGGAGCATGGTTCTGTCCATATCGTAACCGAAGAACATATGATTCATATAATGGTCTTTTTTCTGTCTATCAAAGAAAATTTCTTCTCGGAGATTTTCTTTTAGATATTCGCCGGCGGTTACCAAAAATCCGCTTGTACCGCACGCAGGATCACAAATCACGTCGTCTGCTTTCGGCTGCATCATTTCCACCATCATTTTGATGATATGGCGCGGGGTACGGAACTGACCGTTAAGACCTGATTGCGCGATTTTATTAAGAAGGTATTCGTATGTATCGCCACGAACATCCTTATCCTGTTCTTTTGCCATAAGGGCATAGATTTCGTCTAAGGCATCAACCACTTTGGAAAGCAGGAGCGGTGTTGGCAATTTGAAGATAGCATCGTCCATATACTTGGAATAGGCGCTGTCTTTTTTGCCGTCAAGATTTTTAATAAACGGGAATACCCATTCCTGCATCGTGGAATACATTTTACCTGCAGGAAAATCACGGAATACCGACCACTTTAACTGACTGCCATCAACCTTGCGTTCACCAATAGTAACCTCGCCTGCAAAAATGCTTTTGTAAGGAAGCCCGAGCATAGCGCTCTCTTTTGCGCGAAGATTATCCGAATCGTCAAGGTCGCGAATAAACATAAGATATGTGATTTGCTCGATAACATCCAAAGGGTTAACAAGTCCGCCTGCGGCAAAAACATCCCACAAACTATCAATTTTATTTTTCAGTTCACCTGTAATCATTATTCTTTCTCCTTAGGGTGAGCAATTAAACTTGAACACCGTTTTGAAAAGGTGTTTTTCCGCTCACTCATTGTTAAAATACTCGCCAATACGACAGCATTGACTGCGTTTTTGCCTTGATTGAACGAAAAAACACTCTTTTCAAAATCTTTGACCGCAAAGCGAGAAGATTTTGTGGGATTTTTGCTCAATTTGGGCGATGTAAGGCTGACGCCTTACGAGAACAAATAGGGTAAAAAACGCCGAAATATGCCGCTTTGCAGCGGGTTCAAGTTTAATTGCTCACCCTATTCCAAACATAAGATGTGTAACGACCACCGCCGATTTTAATGATGTCGCCGCTTTTAACAAGATCGTTCAATGTTCTTTGAACCGTCACTTGACTAATATCCGGGCATTTTTGCATAATCTCTGTCTTTGTGATTTTACCAAGCGTATCTTTGATGATTTCTCGTATGCGGTCGGGTTTTGACATTCCGCTTGTTGCCAAAACTTTTACACGAGCAGAGAAATCACGATAAGCAGAAAGAATAACGCCTAACATATATCTGACAAAGTGGGCGTAATCGTTTTCTTCTTGGTGCCAATCTTGTGAACTGCTTTGTAATGCTTCGTAATAGGTGTCTTTTGTGTTTTCAATTGCTTTTTCGATACTGATATATTTTCCGACGATATATCCGGAGCGATAGAGAAGAAGCAGCGTAAGCAGCCGGCTCATTCTTCCGTTGCCATCGTTGAACGGATGGATACAAAGGAAGTCGAGAACAAACATCGGGATAATAAGCAGAGGATCCGCTTCATTTTTGGCTATTACATCATCAAAGGCATCGCATAGAGCCTCAATGGCATCCGGCGTTTCCCAAGCAGGTATCGGCTGAAATCTCACGAAGCGGTTTCCTTCGTTATCTTCTTCCGCAATCACGTTATCCGCATTTTTGTATACGCCGCCAATGGATTTGCCGCTGAACTTATACAAATCGCGGTGTAATTGTAGGATAATTGAAGGACGGACAGGTATAAATTCGTAACTGTCGTGTATTGTTGAAAGCACATCTCGATAGCCGGCGATCTCCTGCTCATTGCGCGATCTTGGGGTTGTTTTATTTGTTACAAGCTTTTTGAGACGTTCATCGGATGTGAAGATGCCTTCAATTTTGTTAGACGCTTCCGTACTTTGTATTTTTGCAATTTCTACAAG
Source organism: Clostridia bacterium (assembly GCA_017436525.1). GTDB lineage: Bacteria > Bacillota > Clostridia > Oscillospirales > QAKW01 > QAKW01. The sequence continues at coordinate 12,758 of JAFSCX010000032.1, forward strand.
TTGCGTAAGAGTATCACTCTGTGCTTCGATAAATGAGTTTTGCTCGCCTTTAAATTCGTGTATTTGAGAAAGCATTGCTACGATTTCGGGAGTTAAAAGTTGTTGCCATTTTTTATTGTAGTCGTAAACTCTCATTTAATCTTCTCCTGAATCCAATTTGCTCATTTTTATTATTTTGACATAATTAAAGTATATATTCTAATATACTAATTGTCAACATCAATTTGATCATTTATCCAAAATTGAGCAAATTGAACTCCGCAGTATCATAATGATCTTGGTGCAACTTGGGGCTTATTTGGGGAAGAAAACTAACAGATGTCCTTAAAAGCCATTAAAAGATACTTCAAGATATTTGAGACCGGCACTAAAGAAAATGAAAGTTATTCCATGATAATAAACGATAAAAAAGGCGACTGCTTGCCTTCGCCCCCTGTCGCCCGCACCAACTAAAAAGGCTGTAGAAACCTTGCGTTTCTACAGCCTTTTTAGATCAATCAAAATCAATCTTTCAATTCAACTACCGTAATGCCGGCGTCTCCTTCTCCATAGACACCCAGGCGGAAGGATTTCACCAAAGGATGGCCACGCAGGTAGCTATGAACTCCCGCGCGCAATGCGCCGGTCCCCTTTCCATGGATGATGGTTACCGAATGAAGATGATCCAAGAGTGCATTATCCAAGAATAAATCGATTTTCTCTTCGGAATCCAGGATGGTCTCGCCCCGAATATCCAGTTCAGTGGAAGATTTGGTGCGAGAATCATTTCGATTGAGGCGGACCGCTGAGGTCCGCTCTTTTTTTGGCTCTTCCTTGGCCTTGAAAAGCTCAGTTTTGCTGATCTTCAAGCGGATTCCGCCGCAATTAACCTGCACCTGCTCCCCTGCCAAAGCAAGGATAATCCCGTTGCGGTTCATTTTGGCCACAAAGACCTCCATTCCCGGCTTCAGCTCTTCTTTTAATTGCTCTCCTTGGCGGGCCGCCTGAGGCTCTGCGCCCAAGCCATCCAGCAGCCTTGCAGAGCCGCTCTTGATTCCGCTCTTTAAGGCTTGAGCGGTAGCTTTATCCAAGCGATCCTGCTTTTCTTTTAAGGTTTTCAAGAAATCATCCGCCTGCCTGCGGGCAGATTCCACCATTGCTCTGGCCTTTCTTTGGGCATCGGCCACTTCTCGGTCTGCTCCTGCCAGCAGCTTTTTGCGCTCCGCAGAAAGCTCCTGCCGCTCTTCGCTCAAGGCTTTACGCTCCTCCATCAGCTCATGAAGGCGCTTTTCGTAGCGATTTTTTTCCTGCTGAAGGCGGTCGATCACCTGCTCCAATTTTTTCTCTTCGCCGGTAAGCCGCATTTTGGCATCCTTAATCACCGCTTCATCTACACCCAGATGACGAGAGATCTCAAAGGCATAGGATTTTCCGGGGATTCCCATCTGCAGGCGATAGGTGGGGCTTAAGGTCTCCAGATCAAATGCGAAGGAGGCATTTTCCACCCCTTCATGAGAGAGGGCATAGGTTTTCAGCTCGCTATAATGAGTGGTAGCTGCAACAAATGCGCCCACAGAGCGCAGCCGCTCGATGATAGAGACCGCCAAAGCGGCACCCTCCACAGGATCGGTCCCATTTCCCAATTCATCAAAAAGGACCAAGCTTTCCCCATCGCTATGAAGCATAATATTTCGGATATTTTTCAGATGGGAAGAGAAGGTAGAAAGAGATTGCTCAATGGATTGCTCATCGCCGATATCGGCATAGACCCGATCGAAAATATAAAGCTGAGCCTCATCGGCAGGCACGGGTATGCCTGCTTTCGCCATCAAAGAAAGGAGCCCCAAGGTCTTGAGAAAGACGGTCTTACCGCCGGTATTGGGGCCGGTGATGACGACGGTATCGATGCCGTTGCCCATCTCGATATTCAAAGGCACCATCGTCTCTTTGGCAATCATGGGATGGCGAGCCCCTTGGATTTTGATCTGCTTTTTCTCATTTAATTTAGGAATACAGCAGCCTTCATCCGCTCCGTAGCGGGCTTTGGCAAAGAGCATGTCCAGCGCTACAATCGCGCGATAAGAGGTAAGAAGCGGGCAGGCGATTTCGGTGATCTTGGCAGTAAGCTCCTCGAAAATTCTGGCAATTTCCGCCTTTTCCTCTGCCTCCAATTTACGTATCTTATTATTCCCTTCTACCACAAAGAAAGGCTCGATAAAAAGCGTCCCGCCGCTATTGGAAGTATCATGCAAAAGGCCCTTTACTTCCCCACGGTTATCGGCGCGGACGGGGACCACATAACGATCATATCTTAATGTAACAATCGGCTCCTGCAGCGCTTTTGAGACCTCAGGAGTCCGTATATATTTTTCCAGCTGACTTTTGATACTGCCTGCAGTCGCTGTAATCTTTCGGCGGATGGAGGCAAGAGCCAAAGAGGCATCATCTGCAATCAGCTCTTCTGTAATAAAGGTGCGCTCCAGCCGCTCCTGCAAGGGGCGATCGGCATAAAGCTGCCGGAAGAAGCGATCTAACGATGGGGTATCGAAATTCTTTTCTTCATAGTAGTGAGCAAGATCCTGCCCCGCCTTCAGAAGGCGCTCTGCCGCCATTAATTCTTTGGCGCCCAAGGAAATTCCTTTTTCCGCCTTACTGATGTAAAGAGGAAGATTGGCGCTTAAAGAACAGATGGGAAAGCGAGGGTTGCGATCCAGCAGCGCCATGGCGGCGCCGGTCTGCTCCAGCATGGTGCGTGCGCAGGGCGCAGAAAAAAGAGGCAACAGCTTGCCCATCTGCTCCCCCGCCTCTTCGGTAACGCAACGGCCCGCCACCTTTTCCAGCACCTTGAAATATTCCAAGGCCCCGAGGGATTTTTTATAATAAAAGAGATTTTTATTATTCATGATAGATATCCTTCCACATCTGAAGCGCAGATGCCCTCAGCTCCAGATGATATTCCGAAAAACGCTCAGCCAAAAGAGAAAGGCCCAAAAGATCATCCTTTGGGATTGAAAAGCCATAGGCTTTAGAGGGGGCTTTGTTCAAGATATGAGCGAGAGCCGCAAGGGTAGTGGCAGAAACACGCACACTTTTATTGGGCGCCGCGCAGGCATCGCAGCAGAGGCTTCCGTCCTCCAGCGAAAAATAAGTAAGCTCATGGCCGCAGGTTGCAAGGGTGGGGCAATAACCCATCAATTGCATGGTCTTAAGCTCAAATACGCTTTTGACCAAAAGAGGGTCCTTGCCCTTTCCCAAAAGATATAAGCCATTGAGCAAAAGAGGCAGCAGCTCGCTGCAATCATTCTCCTCATCCCGCCCGAAATAGAGAACCATCTGGGCAAAATAGCTTGCCAGAAAGGTATTTTCCATCTGCTCTCGCAAGGGATGAAAAAGCTCTTCCGGCGCGAAACCGTTGAGCAGGTAGTTGCCGCCCCCTGTCTGATATAAGACCCATTCTCCATAATAGAATTGGTCGTATTGCACCTTCCTGCCGCTCTTTTGAAAGACCGCTATACACCCCAGCCGATCCGTTAGGATCGTAAGCATCCGCTCATCACGGACAGTGGGGCTGATCCTTAGGAGGATGCCCTTGACTTTGCATGTCATATCCCGATTGCTTCTCCTTTTGCTCCAATGCATGATATAGCAAATAGGCTTCGATACTCCCTGTATTCTCAAAGCATTGCCATGCCTGCCTCTCATCCATATCGCTCACTCCTCTCTTGCTTTATTATGTGTAAAAGCAAGAAAAAAAGTGATAGTAATAATTGGTTTTATTCTACCGAATAACCCAAAGAATCCAATAAAGCGCTATTATTTTCCCAATCGTGCTTCACCTTAATAAAGCATTGTAAATAGACCTTTTTCCCAAAATGCTGCTCCAATTCCTCTCGGGCTTTGGTGCTGATCTCTTTGAGCTTTTGCCCTTTTTTGCCGATAATAATTCCCTTATGAGAATCCTTCTTGCAATAGATTACCAAATGAATGGAGACCAAGCCTTCTTCTTCCTCAAAGGCATCTACGCCGAGTGCGACCCCATGGGGCACTTCGTCGCCCAGAAGATAAAGCATCTTCTCCCGCACCACCTCGCAAGCGAAGGTTGCTTCCGTCTGATCGGTGAGCTGATCCTCCTCATAAAAAAAGGGCGATTCCATGGCATATTTTTCAAGCTCAGAAAGCAAAATTTCGACCCCATCACCCTTTTTGGCGCTGATGGGGATAATGGCATCAAAGGAATAAACCTCATTCCATGCCGCCATAATCCCAAGAAGCCTTTCCTTAGGGGTCGTATCAATTTTATTGAGGGCCAAAATAACGGGTGTGCCGCCCTTTTTCAGCCGCTCCAGCATATGAAGCTCCCGCTCAGCAGGCTTTTTCGGCTCAGCCACAAAGACGGCAATTTCCGCATCTCCCACCAAGGTATCCACCGTCTGCTCCATACGCTGATCCAACCCGCTCTTTCCGGTTACAAAGCCGGGCATATCCAAGAAGACATATTGCAGCGCACCTTTGGTAAGGATGCCGGTAATTCTGGTCCTCGTTGTCTGGGGTTTTGGGGATACGATCGAGACCTTCTCCCCAATGATTTGATTCAAAAGGGTGGATTTTCCCACATTGGGCCGCCCCATCAAAGTAGCAAATACGGTTTTGGTTTCCATTTTTATAAATCCTTTTTATATGTTTTTCTACAGAAAATAAGAATCAATGCAAGGGCGATATAAAGGATGGCGAGGATCAGATGCAAAGGCTCCATCAGCCAGCGGCCGATCTCCTTAAAAATTGCCATATCCCAAAAGAGATGAAAGGCAAGGGCCACTGCCCCCACCGCCAAGCAAAGGACCGCACCTGCCGATGCGTCCTTAGCATGGCAAATCCGCTCATTGCGCTCGATTGTTACCGCATTGGCAAGCTGCTCCAGCGCCGTATTGATGCTCTCGGCAGTAAAGACCAATGCAATCTCTAAAATAAGAATTGCCCATTCAAGGGAAGAGAAGGTATAAAAACGGGCAGCAAGAAAGCAGACGGTAATCGCCGCAAAGCAATGGATTCGAAAATTCCGCTCGATCTGCAGCTGAAAAAGAATCCCCTTAAAGGCATAATAAAAGCTTTTGATCAATCGAATCATCGTTCCATCCCCATCCTTTCCAAGATCTCTCTCTGCCGGCGAAACATTTCTTGCTCCTCCTGCTCCCCTTGCTCATGGTCGTAGCCCAAAAGGTGGAGCACACTATGGACCGTAAGAAAAGCAATCTCCCGCTCAAGGGAATGGCCGTATTCCTCAGCCTGCTCCTTGGCTTTTTCCTCGCAGAGGACCATGCTCCCCAAAAAGATAGCGCCGCTGATGGGATCAGCCTCTGCCTCCTTTAGGGATTCCTCCATGGGAAAAGAGAGCACATCGGTCGGGCGGTCTACCCCCCGCTGCTCCAAATTCAGCTGATGAATCTCCTCCTTGGAATAAAGAAGAACCTCCACCTCGCAATCCCGCTCCACCCCCTCATAAAGAAGGGTGGCCTCCACTGCGCGATGAATCAGCGCATCATACGCTTCATTTACTGCTTCTACGATTACTCTCATTGCTCTTCCTCTCATAGGCATCTACAATCTTTTGCACCAATGCATGGCGCACAATATCCTTCTTTTCAAAGCGATGGATGCCGATCTGCTCGATCTCTTTCAAAATCTTCAGAGCATGCATCAGCCCCGAGGGCTTTCCGTCCAGATCAATCTGAGTAGGGTCCCCTGTTACCACAATTTTGGAATTAAAACCAAAGCGGGTCAGAAACATCTTCATCTGCTCCACACTGGTATTCTGCGCCTCATCCAGAATAATAAAGCTATTATCCAAGGTCCTGCCGCGCATATAGGCCAACGGCGCGATTTCAATGATACTCTTTTCCATATAGTGCGCCACTGTCTCCGCCCCCAGCATTTCAAATAACGCATCATAAAGGGGGCGCAGATAAGGATCCACCTTATTTTGAAGATCCCCCGGCAAAAAGCCCAGCTTCTCGCCGGCTTCCACCGCAGGGCGAGTCAGCACAATTCTTGCCACCTGCTTACTTTTCAAAGCAGAGACCGCCAACGCCACAGCAAGGTAGGTCTTTCCCGTACCCGCAGGACCAACCCCAAAGGTTACTACATTTTTATGAATACATTCTACATAGCTTTTCTGAGAAATGGTCTTGGGCTTGATGGGCTTGCCGCGCGTAGTAATGCAGATGCACTCATCCAACGCTTCCGCCACATCGCATCCGGCATCCTCTTTGGTAAGATTAATCAGATAGCGCACCTTCTGGACATCGATCATCTCTCCCTTTGCGGCCAAAGAAAAAAGGTTTTTCAGCACCAATGCGCCCATCTCCACCTTTTCCTCATCCCCGCTGAGCGCAAGATAATCATCGCGGCTGATCAGCTTAATATCCAATTCACTCTCAATAATGCTTGCATTTTCATCAAAGGGGCCAAATACCGCAGGGACCAGAGAAACCTCTAATTCTTGAAAGACTTTCTGCATGCTCATTCCTCAATTTCTTTTTCAATTCCGATATTTTCTTCGCAGATAAATTCTGCTTGCAAATGCAATGCATCCTCCTGCAAGGTCTTTTGCATCTTGCAATCCAGCACCTTCACCTTAGCAAGGCGATCCTTGCGATAAAAAGCGCACTGCCTTTTTGCCTCCTCATAGGCTTGCTCTTGCGTGCGAAGAACAGGCTTTTTTTCCATCTCTTCGATGGAAATTTTCAAAACTTTTATCGGGAAGGCAAAAGAGCCGATTCGAAGAATCTTTTCCTCTTCAATAGTATTATAATCATTATAAGATATTTTTTTATTAAAATAAAGAGGAATCTTCAACTTCCCCAAGAAAATCTCATAAAAATCCATTTTTTTGCCGCTTTTTTGGCGAATTTGCTCTGTCAGCGGCACTAAAAATTCTGCTTCTCGGGTGGTGCGGGCGGTAATCTCTGCCACGCAATGGGAAAGCCGCCGTACCCCATAGCTATCGGTCCAATCCCCGCTCACCAGCAAATCTCCCGCCCGCACCGTATCTCCTTTTTCCACCATACGGGTGCCGCGGTAATCGGAAATGGATAAAATTACACCATCTCGTTCTGCATAGATATTTGTAGGAATGGTGAGATCTTCTACTTTTGGTGTCAAGTCTTTTTCCTTTACTTCAATATAGGCGGTAGTCCCGCGAATATTGATCGCGATCCACGAAAGTTTTTCATTTCCGATCAGATATAGATTTTCGATTTTTCCTACATCGATATTTCTTCTGCTTCCCGCCTTAATTCCAAATGCCGCAAGATCCTCTCGAATCTGTAGAGCAGAAGACTTTTCGCATCCCTCCACCTCCACCTGCCAAATAAAACAAGAGCAATATAAAATCATCCCTAAAAATAGGATGGCGCCTACCGCAAAGCCATATCTTTTGCGAAAAGGGCGCACCGCCATAAAAAGCCCCCGTTTTTTAAGAATTTTCACCCTTGTGCCTGTCTTGAAAGCAGGGGTGCGAAGCCGCTTAAAGGATCGTTTGGGAAGGGTAAAATATAAAAACCCCTCATCCCCTGCCCGAAGCCTTCTTGCCGGAATGTGATTGCGGTGAAGCAGATTGATGAATTGCTCGATCTGGTTTCCCTTGGCTTCAAGCTCCACCCTGCCTGCTAAAAATCCCAAAAGATCCCTCATTTTAATCCTCCCACTCTATCGTTTTCAGCCGCCCCACAATCCGAAGGCCGCCATCCCCGAAATGGGCAAGATCGAAATCGCTGCCCCGCAATACCAATAATCGTTTTTTCAGCCGCACTTTAATCAATTCCTTTTCATAAGTATGGATCCCTTTTGCCCCTTCAATCATGACGGTATTATCGCCCCAGATTTCAATACATTCCTCTGCCCCTTGGGCAAAATCCGGAAGATCGATGCATTTTGCAAATCGCTTTAACGGGCCTTGAGAATCCCGTTTTTTCAAATGTTTTTTTCTCATATTTCCCTCCTCTTTTGTATTATTTTTATGCTTTGGGCATAGGCTTTAATATGAAAAAATACGGAAAATTATCTTTTACTCTTATATTGCTCGCATTGCTGCTGTTGCTCACCGTTTTCAGTGATTTAGCAGGCGAGGGAGTGCGCAAAGGAATGAGCCTTTCCTTTCGATCTCTGCTCCCCGCTCTTTTTCCCTCTATGGTGCTCTGCTCCATGATCGGCTCATTGGCAGAATATATTCCCTTACCGCCGCCCATCACCATCTGGATCACCTCCCATCTTTGCGGCTTTCCCTTAGGCATCCGTACCCTGACCCAAAGCTATCGGCGGGGCTTGCTTACCAAAGAGCAGACCTTGCGGCTTTCTGCCTGCTGCTCCAATGCCTCTCCCGCCTTTCTCATCACCTATATCGGGAAGGGGATCTTGGGTAGCACCCAAGCCGGAATGATCCTCTTTTTAGGGCAGTTGACCATCTCTTTTCTATTGGGGCTGCTCCTAAAGGTCTTTGATTCGCCTCCGCCGCCCAAGCCTCAGGATCGCCCCCTTCTTGCCATCATCACCGAAAGCATCTCTTCCGCTTCGGTAGGCGGCCTTCAGCTCACAGGCTATATCACCCTCTTTGCGGTGGTCGCTCAGCTGATGGGAAGCCTCCCCTTTTTTTCATATCTCTATCCGTTTTTGGAGCTTTGCGGCGGGCTTGGCACCCTGCCTTCTTTCGGCCGCCTTTATTGGGCGGCGGCAGCAGCAGGCTTTTCAGGCCTTTCGGTCTTGCTGCAAAATGCCTTCTTTTTGGCGGAGGAGGAGCTTCCCATTCTTCCGCTCTTTTTTGCCAAAAGCATCTACTGCGGCCTGCTTCCCCTCTTTCCCCTTTTCTTTTCTACCCCCGAAAAAGCAGCAATTCCTTTGGTTCTTTCGATCCTTTTCGTTATTTTACGGAAAGCTTTGACAAATAGCAAAAAAAGAGGTATAATAGTAAATAATCTGCGAAAGGGGAAGAGCGAATGGTTTTTTCAAAAGAAATCGAAAAGATTTGCGCCTACTGCGAGCACGGCCGGCCGATCTTGGGGACAGATGATGTCATCTGCTCCAAAAAAGGGCTGAAGAAAGCAGATCATCATTGCCGAAAGTTTCTCTATACTCCCCTGCGTAGGACTCCGCCGGCGCCGTTGACACCGGATTTTAAGTCCTTAAATTTGCCAAAATTGGAAGATTAATGCATCGCGAAAGCGATGCATATTCTTTTTATAAGCGGATCATAATAATAGCGTCCCAAAATTCAACGGGATGTTAGGTGCAAGGAAGTGATCTTGATGGCTGCAGCTTTTTTGCGCCTTTGGTAGGAAGAAGCGCTCTTTATGCCGCTTTTGAAAACGGTGGGCGGGTAAAGACCAGCGCAAAGCATCGGTAAGGAGATACGCTCCTTAATAAAATCACCGTTTGCAAAGCGGAAAAAAAGAACATTGCAAAAGGGAACGGAGCCCGTTTTTTCAAATGCAGCCAAAAAACCTTACCCTCCTTTCTTATTTGCCTCTTTTTTTCCCTCGCAAGGAATAGCTTTTGGTACCGTATTCTAATCCTTGCGGCATATAAAAAAAGGCTGATTTTTCAAAAAAATCAGCCTTTTTTTCCTTGTCAATTTATATATATCTGCTATACTGAAAGAGAGGTGATAAAAATGTATAAAATCAAAGCGGTCTCCGCCATGGAAAAAATCATGACCTATGATACATTTGATACATATGCTTCCATAAAGGCCTTGCGCGGCCTCAAGGGGGAGCGAATCTCCTTCCAGATCCAGATCGGTTTTTTCTCCGAAGGAGAAGAAAAATATGCACGCCAACGAGGCTTCTACACCCTGCGTTCTCCCCTTCGCCCCTATGCACATATTTCAAGAGTGGGCGATATTCCCGTCGCCCTGGCCGCCTATAGTGAGCGCAGCTGCGAGGATTATATTTCCAAAGCACCGGGTTTTTTCCCCGATGTCCTCTATCCTTTGGCAGCGAAAGAGCTTTTCTATTGGAATTGCTATTCTCCCACCGCCCTGATGGTAACCATCGATATCCCAAAAGATATGGAGGCAGGCTGCTATCCCCTCTATTTTACCTTTACGCAAGATAATGGAAAAAAACATTCTCTGAAGGTGGAAATTCAAATCGAAAATCTTGCCATCAAAGAAAATGATCTGCTCTTTACCCAATGGCTCCATTGCGATTCTATCGCTGATTTTCACGGCGCTAAAATGATGAGCAAAAAGCATTGGAAACTGATCGAAAACTATATCAAAACCGCTGCCCGTACCGGCATTACCATGCTGCTGACCCCTCTCTTTACCCCGCCTTTAGATACCGCCATCGGTGCAGAACGGCCCACCATGCAGCTAATCGGTGTCAAAAAAAGCGGCGAGACCTATACCTTCGATTTCAGTCTTTTGGAAAAATGGGTAGCCCTCTGCCGGCAATACGGAATCCAATATTTTGAGCTTTCTCATCTCTTTACCCAATGGGGCGTGGCCTATTGCCCGAAGATTTTGGTAGAGATCGAAGGCAAGCAGGTAAAAGAATTCGGCTGGCATACCGATGCCATGGGCGCAGCCTATCAGAACTTTCTCTCCCAATTTCTTCCCGCGCTCACCAAGAAGCTCCGCGCAATGGGAATTGCAGAAAAATGCTATTTCCATATTTCCGATGAGCCCAAGTCCACCCGTGAAGGCGACTATGAAAATTATCTGGCCGCCAAAAATTTCATCAAGCCTTATATTGAGGGCTTCAAACTGATCGATGCGCTTTCCAATATTGAGTTTTTTGAAAATGGCCTGATTGATATCCCCGTCTGCAAAACCAACGGCCTTGAGCCCTTTTTAGAGGCCGATATTAAAGAGCGTTGGTGCTATTATTGCTGCTCTCAAGGGCAGGAGGTTTCCAATCGCTTTCTGGCAATGCCCTCCTACCGCACTCGAATCTTAGGAGCCCAGCTTTTCCTTTATGATATGGTCGGCTTTTTGCATTGGGGCTATAATTTCTATTATAGCGAACATTCCCATTATAAAATCAATCCTTATGCTTCTGCCGATGGTATGATGACCTGGCCCGCAGGAGATCCCTTCTCGGTCTATCCTTATAAGGACGGAGCCATCGAATCCATCCGCACCGTCATTTTCTATCAAGCCCTTCAGGACCGGATGCTCCTTAAAATGCTGGCCGAAAAAATCGGCTTGGAAGAGGCCAAAAAATGGGTTCATCAGCAAGCCGAAATGACTCTCACTTTTAAGCAATATCCGCGAAATAAAGAATTCTTAGAAACCCTTCATGATAAAATCATTGATCGCCTGATCCATGAATAAAGCAACATGGGCTGTAAAAAAATCATTGTGATTTTTTTACAGCCCATTTAATTTTATAAAAGGGTATATTCAAAATTCTCAAAATGAAGGCGAGAGCCAAGGTCCACTCCTTGAGGCAAAAGCGCCATGGCAATGAAAATCTCGCCGCCATCGGCGATGTTTTTCAGGATCGCATACTCTCCTTCAATTTTTTCCACAACATAATCTTTCGGCTCCATCAATCCCACTCCTTTTCCTGCAAATGGACAATCTGATCGGGAAGTTCTGCAAGATAAGGCTTCAAGCAAGCAGGAAATAATTTGATCTTTGATAATTCCTTCAAATCCACCCAGCAAAATTCCAGATCATGCTTTTCCTGCCCCAGCTCATCCAATACCCGAAAATTTTCTTTGGGCAGAGCGTCCGGATTCTTCAACTGGGCAAGGTAAAATAAATTCAATTGATGGCAGGGCTTTCTCCACTCCCAAAGAAGCTCTACCATAAAGCAAAGCCGCCCTACCTTTACCGCCGCGCCGGTCTCTTCCGAAAGTTCCCGCGCCAGCGTCTGCTGAGAATATTCCCCAAAAGCCACATGTCCACCGGGAATGGCATAACGATCATCTCCGACTTCCCGCTGTAAAAGAAGCTTGCCATCCCGATAAAGAAGGCCGCCGATTCGATAGGAAAACATCCATTCCTGCTGCTCAAATAAAATATCTGCGTCTTTTTTCTGCATACGATCCTCTTATTTTAGTTTACATAATTTTTATGAAATCGAGAAATCAGCGTTGCCACCGCCGCGCGGGTTGCAATCCCCTTGGGATCGAATTCATTCTCCGAAACGCCGCTGATAATTTGGGCTTCTTTGCAGATATAGATATCTGCCCTTGCCCAAGAAGAAATTTGATCATGATCGGTAAAGAGATCCGGCTGGTTCGGTTTTGGCAGATCCATCTTCAAATAATTCTTGGTATAGCGCACTAAGACGGAGCACATCTGCTCTCGGGTAATGGAAAGATTGGGCCCAAAAGTATCATCCCCAAATCCACTTACAATTTTCTCCTCTGCCGCCCACTTTACTGCCGGCGCATACCAAGCCCCTGCCTTTACATCCTTAAAAGAAGTCTTCACATTCCGATCTTTGGTATCAACCCCTGAAAGGTTGGCCATCAGCTGGACAAATTCAGCGCGGGTCATTTTCTTTTGAGGTTGCATCGTATTTTCTCCGGTGCCCACCATCAATTTTTGAGTATAAGCATAGTCGATATAATGCTTATACCAGGCATCTTTCGCAACATCCTTGAAAACCACCGATGAATCCGATAATTTACTATCTTTTTTTAAGCGGGTGTCCGTTGCTCCGCAGGCGCAGGCGGCGGTTTCTGTCCCGTTCTGATTCGAAGTAGAATCGTGGTTATAGCGATATTCCGTAAATTGATGAGAATGACTGCCCTCAATCCATTGGGCATAGAGGGTAATTTTCTGATCACCGTCTTTGATGCGTGGATCAATCTCCATCGGCAAAAGATCCGCACGATCCATATTCATGATTTTCTCCCCGCTTTGAGAGGTGCTCCAACCTAAAAATTGATACCCGCCTCTCTTTAGCCCAAAATCAGAATCATTGATCAGCCCCGCAGGTTGAGGTTGATTATAAAACCATTCTTGCAGATAGATTTTATCCGATTTTATATCATAGATCTCATCGTTTTTAGAGCAATAGATTTCTGATTCCAATGTGCCGCCATTGGCATGGTATTGCACTTGCAAAGTATTCGGTTTCCATACAGCATAGAGCGTAGCAGAGCCATTTCCGTTGCACCCTTCCGCATAGAGTTCCTCGGCAGTAAAAAAACCATCTTTATCAAAGATTTTCTCTCCATTTTTAGCGGGGCTCCATCCCATAAATTGATAGCCCCGTTTATAAATGCCAAAGGTTTCATCGGTAGGCAAGGCGCTCGTTGCTGCCTTCCCCGCTTTCCATTCCTGCAAATAAGGGGAATTCTCCGCTTTTTTGTAAAGCAGATTTGCATTAATGCGATAAGCCTCGGAAACAATATTTCCGCCATTGGCGTGATACTTTATTTCAATGGCGCTTGGCATCCAGACAGCATAAAGGACGATTGTATCCCCGTGCTGCAGCTCTCCCCCATTCAATTCTTCCGCAGTCAGATTGGTTCCTGCAGGATAATAATTACCCTCAATAGGTGCAGTTACCCAGCCTGCAAAGGTTCTATTCTCACGCGTCAGGCCCAAAGCAGATGCATTCGGGAAAAGGCGATCGCTGCTCTCGCCGGTTCTTAATACGATATTTTTTTCTTTTCCGGTTGATGCTTCTAAAATCAAGCCGGTAGAATCAAGATAATAAGGCGTTGCAGGCACCTTGCCGATTTTTTCGCTCCAATGGTTATTGATAACGCACCAGCCGGTCTGCCCATCAAAAGTAGTCTTCCCCCAGGTATAGCCGTTGGCATTTTCAGTTTCGGTTACAATAAAGGTAGAATTTTTAGGGAGCGCAGTTACTATTCGATAGTTTGTGCCCGCGCCGGAGCGCAGATTGATTCCGTCAACGCTAAGCACCTTATATTGGTCCTTCATCTTCTCGGAGCCTTTAATCACTCCACCGCCTGCGTTATAATGAACCGTTAAAGCATAGCCTTCCTCATATTTCGGCACCCCATATTTATAATCGCTGATTTTCCGCTTGATGGATACTACTCTTTCCCCTTCACTGCTTCCGTTATCATTGGAATTACCTTCCAAACTATAAAAATAATCTCCCTCTACATAATAGACCAATCCCACATGAGAAAAGCTTTTAGTAAAGAAAAGATCCCCCGATACAGGAGTATATTGGCTGCTGCTAAAGCAATCAATATTAAAGCAGGATACTGCCGGCGAAGCAAGGGCAGATTTATTCAATATCGTAGTCGGAATCTTCGCTTGATCGGCGCACCAGCTGACAAACATCGCGCACCAAGGATTATAAGGAAGATGATACCAATCACCATATTTGGTATCATTGCCGGGTCCCTCTTTATACCCAAGCTGCGTAAGGGCAACACCAATAATATCTCTTCGATGATCGCCCGTATTGATATGGGTATTGGGATAAGCCTCATTGGCAGAAGCGCCAATTGAGCATACTGATAGCATGGTAAACAATAGCGCTATCATTATTATGAAAGAAATCCATCTCTTATTATTCATGATTGGCCGCCTTTCCGTCAATAATGACATTATAAGACAAATTTCCTCATCAGTCAATAATTTACATTATATGGAAGTCTGTTTTTACAAGGCTTGGTAGAAAATCACGGCGAAGCCGTGTATGGCATCCGCAATGGATTGCGGCATGGAATCATTTTCGCAAGAAAATGGATGGCATCAAGCCGAAGGGAGAGAGGCGATACAAGGCTTGGCGCCTTGATGACATACAACCAAGGTCGATTACATACAATTCGCTTTGCGAATTGATTACATACCAACCCTTCGGGTTGGATAAAAAAAGACGATCCTTTTTCAAGGATCGTCTTATTTTATGCCGGCATTACGTATCTTCCCGGGCCGTCACCAGCCAAGTATTGTCCGCATGAAGTTGCTTAACTACCGTGTTCGGAATGGGAACGGGTGGGACCAACTCATAATCAACACCGACTATTGCGGTATACACATAATCGCGCACACCATTGAAAGTACTTTGTACTCTCAAAACTGAACAGAAGATTTACTCTTTAATTGCAAGCCTTGCAAGATTCTTAGCCTTAGTAAGGTCAAGCCCTCGATCTATTAGTATCAGTCAGCTAAACATGTTACCATGCTTACACCCCTGACCTATCAACCTCGTAGTCTTCAAGGGATCTTACTAGTTTACACTATGGGAAGTC
>JAFSCX010000033.1 GCA_017436525.1 Clostridia bacterium
CACCACCACCATCATCACCATCATCACTGAGGAGAGGCAAAATGCCTCTCTTTTTTCTTGACAAGTTTTATACTTCGTGATATGATGTATTACATGAAGGGAGGTATTCTATGGATATTCAGTTGAAGCGCGGGATTTTGGATGCCTGCGTATTGGCAGCCATTAAAAATGAAGATTCTTACGGCTATAAAATCATCAAAGATTTGAAGCCTTATATTGCGCTTTCCGAATCCACTCTTTATACCATTTTGAAGCGGCTGGAGGCCGCAGATATGCTGAGTGTGCGAACCGCTGAGCATGGGGGGCGGCTTCGAAAATATTATCATATTACCGAGGAAGGTCTTCGGCGGATTGAGGCATTTAAGGAAGAATGGAAAGAGATGGTATCGATATGCCGATTTATAATCAAGGAGGATCGGGCAGATGACTAAATTGCAATTTTGCTTATCATTGCGGGAACAATTGCGAGGCTTGCCTGCGCAGGAGATTGAAGAACGCTTGCATTTTTACAGCGAGATGATTGAGGATCGCGTGGAAGAGGGGCTTTCGGAAGAGGAGGCTGTGGCGGCGGTAGGCAAGATAGAAGAGATTGCTGCCCAGATTCAAGGAGAGGCGCTTGGCGAAAAATCCCTGAAAGAGAAAAAGCCTTTGAAGGGCTGGGCGCTTTGGGGCGTCGTTTTGGGCGCACCGTTATGGGTTTCTTTGGGAATCGCCGCCATAGCGGTGATCCTCTCCATCTATATTTCTTTATGGGCGATTGTAATCTCCTTATGGGCAGTCTTTGCTTCTTTAATTGCAGGCGGCTTTTGCGGCATGGTGATGGGAATTCCCTTTTTCCTCGGCGGGAATCTTTTCTTGGGCCTTGCCATGCTTGGCGCAGGGATGGTCTGCATGGGGCTTGCTGTTTTCTTATATTTTGGCTGCATGGGCGCTGCGAAAGGATTGCTTTATTTAACCAAAAAATTCGGATTAATCTTTAAGAGGGGGGAGTAAAATGCACAAAAGAAAAAGTTGGTTGATTACTGCAGGTTTTTTTGTGATATGCGGAGGGCTTTTGTTTGCCGGCGCTTTAGGGGCAGAGCAATGGGATTTTACCAAGCTGAGCTCGGTGAAATATGAGACCAATGTATATGAGCCGGAAGGCGATTTCAATCAAATGATGATTCAGACCGATACAGCGGATATTAGCTTTTTGCGCTCCTCCGATGGGAAATGTCGGGTGGAATGCTTTGAGACAGAGAAGGTGAAGCATCGGGTGTCTTTGGAAAATCAATGCCTCAAAGTAGAGAAGGAAGATCTGCGGGAGTGGTACGATCATATTCGTTTTCTTGTCTTCAAATCTCCGAAATTGAATATATATTTGCCCCAAGCGGCCTATGATTCTCTTATGATTACAACCGCTACGGGAGATGTTGCTCTTCCTGCCTATTTTACCTTCCAAACCATCAAAATAGAGGGCAATACGGCGGATATTGAATGTCTGGCAAAAGCGGAGCATAGCCTTATAATAGAGAGCGATACCGGTGATATCAAAATTGCTGCTAATTCAGCAAAGAGCATCCGGCTTTCTGCCGATACGGGGGATATGTTTCTCTCCGACGGTAAAGCGGCAGATCAAATTAAAATAGAATCAGATACCGGAAGGGTACGCATGGAGCAGGTGGAATGTCAAGAACTTTTGATCGAGAGCAATACGGGGGATGTTTTTTTGAAAAACACAGTAGCCTCTCGGCGCATGGCCGTAGAGACGGATACCGGAGATTTGAGCCTTAAGGCGTGCGATGGGGGAGAGTTGCTGATCACCACCGATACCGGAGATGTGGAAGGGACATTGCTTTCCGAAAAGATCTTTATCGCAAGATCCGATACCGGCAGAATAGAGGTCCCTAAAACCATTACCGGCGGAAGATGCGAAATCACCACCGATACCGGTGATATTAAAATCGATATCAAATAATTTTCCTTGCGTATGAAGCGATGGCATGATATAATGGTTTTCATGAAAAGAGGATTATAATATGAATAAAAAAGAAAAAATCTATTGGATTCTTGCGGCAGTGATGCTGGTATTGTTTGGCGGGTTGATTCTGCTTTTGAAGGGCGTTGATGTGGCCGCTATCGGCCCTCAAGGGAGCAAGATCGGCCTTTCTGCTCTTAACGGAGCGGTGCGGGATCAGTTTCCGTTCCATGAATGGTGGTATGAGATCACCGATTGGATGAGCCTTTTTGTATTGCTGATTCCCGCTTGCTTTGCGCTTTTGGGCCTTTGGCAGTTGATGAAGGGAAAGAGCCTGAAGGCGGTGGATCGGGATATATATCTGCTGGGCGGCTTTTATATTGTCGTCTTTGCCGCATATCTCTTTTTCGATCAATGGGTGATCAATTTCCGCCCTGTATTGATCGAGGGCGTATTGGAGCCTTCTTTTCCCTCTTCCCATACCATGATTTTTATCTGCGTAATGGCCACTGCCATTCATCAGATCTCCCGCCGTCTTGCTGATCCTTCCTTGAAAGGAATCGGGCGCGTATTGCTTTATTTGATCCTGACCTTTGTATTGGTAGGGCGGATTATTTCCGGCGTCCATTGGTTTACCGATATTTTGGGCGGCATCTTCTTGAGCCTCTTCTTTATCTTTATTTATCTGGCGGTAGATGAGCGGCTGAAAAAATAATTCAAAGGGCTGTAAAAAACATTTTGATTTTTTACCGCCCTCAGCGTGTCAAAAAACTCCTGCGGAGGTTTTTGACACGCTGGGAGACTTTCAAAAAAGAGTGCAGATTTCGTCGATCTGTTCTCGTCGGCGTTTTTTCGGGGTCCCCGACAAAACTGAAGTTTTGTTGGGGAAAAGGAGGACCTAATGGTATAAGTGAATATTTTGCCATCATGCAAAATGGAACGGTTACCATTAGGTTTGACGCACGGTAGAGAGCAGATCGGCGGAAAGCAGAAAATTTTAATCAAAATCCGCATTGACATGCGGATTTTTTCCTTATAATAAGAAAGCAAGGAAAAAGAGTATGGCTTCTTTCCCCTTGCTGATTTATCGAATCAGCAGAATTCTTTTATTCTCTTATTTTTTGCGGTCTGTGCCTTTTTTGACAGTCTGAGGGCTGTAAAAAATTATGATGATTTTTTACAGCTCCTTTTAGTTGCAATTTATTATTTTGTATGATAGAATGAGAAAAAATAAACATCTGCCACCGGGTAGCATCTGGCTTTCTCTCGTTAGGTCTTTGAAGAGGGAAGGGTCGGATGCTTTGTTTTTTATAGGAGGAAAGGCATGAAAATCAAAGGATATTTTTCAAAAGGGGAGCAGCTTCTTTGGCTTGGCTCGGTATGGGGAATTCTGCTGGCCTTTTTTGTTTTCGGCGGAAAGGGAACATTTACTTTGATTGCTTCTTTGATCGGAGTAACCTCGCTGATCTTTAATGCCAAGGGCAACCCCTTCGGGCAGCTGCTGATGATTCTTTTCTCCCTTCTTTATGGGCTGATTTCTTGGAGCTTTTCTTATTACGGAGAGATGATCACCTATCTTGGGATGACAGCGCCCATGGCCCTCTTTGCGCTGATTTCATGGCTTAAAAACCCTTATAAAGGAAATCGCGCAGAGGTGGCGGTCAATCGGCTGCGGGGGAGAGAATATCTTTGGATGCTGCTGCTTACCGCTGTAGTTACGATGGTTTTCTATTTTCTATTAAAGAGATTAGCCACCGCCAATCTTTTTTTCAGCACCCTTTCGGTTGCAACCAGCTTTATCGCTGTCTATCTTACCTTTCGCAGAAGCCCTTATTTTGCGCTGGCCTATGCTTCCAATGATATTGTATTAATTATTCTATGGCTGATGGCCGCCAAGGCGGATCGCTCTTATATCTCTGTAATTATATGCTTTCTTGCTTTTTTGATCAATGATCTTTATGGCTTTATCAATTGGAGGCAGATGCAAAAGCGGCAAAAGGCTTGAAAAGAGCAAAAAAATGGGATATAATAACTAAAAATAAAAGATAAAGGAATCGATGGCGATGTTTGATGCAGAGCGTATAAAAAACGAGTGTGTGGAATGGATTCGGGCCTTTTTTGAGAAAAACGGAAAAGGCTGCAATGCGATTGTCGGAATCTCCGGCGGAAAGGATAGCTCCATTGCCGCCGCCCTTTGCGTGGAGGCTTTGGGGGCAGAGCGGGTGATCGGCGTATTGATGCCCCAAGGAGAGCAGCATGATATTGATATGGCATATCTGCTGGTAGATCACCTGGGAATCAAGCGGTATGAGGTCAATGTCAAAGCGGGAGTAGAGGGGATTTTGGAGAACCTGCCGAAGGATCTTGAGATTACGCCTCAGGCGAAGCAGAATCTTCCGCCCCGTATTCGGATGGCAACCCTTTATGCAGTCTCCCAAAGCTGCAACGGGCGTGTCTGCAATACCTGCAATCTTTCGGAAGACTGGGTAGGCTATTCCACCCGCTATGGGGATTCGGTAGGGGATTTCTCGCCTCTTTCCTTCCTCACCGTGACCGAAGTGAAGGAGATCGGCCGCCTGCTGGGCTTGCCTGCCGAATTGGTGGATAAGACCCCCATTGATGGCCTTTGCGGCAAGACGGATGAAGAGAATCTGGGCTTCACCTATGCAGAGCTGGATCGCTATATCCGCACCGGTGAGATCGAGGATGCGGCCAAAAAGGAAAATATCGACCGCCGCCACGCTCAAAATCTCTTTAAGCTGGAATTTATGCCCTGCTTTAAGCCTCAATTATAATAATGAAAAGAACTCAAAGGAGCACCTCCTTTGAGTTCTTTTTTATAGAATCTTTACTATAAAATAAATCAAAAAGCCGATGAGCTCTGCGCCAAGACCGATTGCGATGATGAGAAAGACCTTGCGCCGAAGGGTGGCAGGGCGCAGGGAAAAGATCAAGCAGATAATGAAGCCGACCAAAGGAAGGAAGAACAGGAGGATAGAAAGAAGAATCCAATGAAGCAATTCCAGCACGTCCTTATTTCCGAAGGCGGCAAAATCGCCGTATGTATTGCGGGCAAATCCGCTCTTTAATTCCGAGAGCAGGGTGGGATCTGCAATCTTATAAGCAGAAAGCTGCTCATATTCAAAGGGGCTGAACCAAGAGGGGTCTTCTTGGGTGATTTCCGAAAAATCGACAAAATAGAATTGCTCCTTGATGACCAGCAGAGCCCCGGCTCTCACCTTCAGCGGCACTTTTGGATCGGTAGCGTGGCAATAGAAATATTCGCTCCATTCCAATTCTTCGCGGGAAAGATTGCAGCGCTCTCCTTTCAAAAGAGCGGTTGCCGCCTCAAGGGAATTATCGCTTGGAGAATCAAATTCGATAGTCAGCTTTTCGGCAGAGGCGTTTGCCAGCGCATTAAAGGCTGCGGCCTGCTCTTTTTGCATATAATTGCAGGAAAAGGTAGAGCCGTTATCAAAGGTGATCAAAAGCGAAATAATGAGCCGATCTCCGTAAAGATCGCCGGAAATTTTGATGGGCTTTCCTAAGATCGTATTCTTAAGAATGATCTCTTTTTCGCCGATCTCTTCATATTGATCGGGAAAGTTGGTCTTGCTCAGATCCACAGCGTAATAGATAGATCCATCGCTGCAAGCAACACTTTGAAGATCTTCTGCCGGCTGATAGCGCAGCTCCTCTTTGGCTAAAGCGGAAAAGGGGAGGGCAAGAAGAAGGATCAAAATGAGCGCAATCGAGAGTGTTTTTTTCATCATCAGCACTCCTTTCTATTACTAAACATACATCAAAACCCAAAATAAGTCAAGAAAAGGAGCAGTTTTGCTGCTCCTTTTCAATTTATTCTGTTCTTAGTGCTACCACCGGATCTTTCTTGGCGGCGCTGCGGGAGGGAATGATTCCCGAGATCAAGGTCAGCAGAGTGCTGATGATGACCAATATAATTGCCACCTGCGGGGGAAGATAGGCGCTCAGCGTGGTGATTCCGGTGAGGCCTTGGATGATGGCATTGATGGGAATGCAAAGGAGGTAGGTTACCCCTACACCCAATAGGCCGGAGGTGAATCCGATAATGACCGTCTCGGCATTAAACATACTGGAGACATTTCGCTTGGAGGCGCCGATGGCACGCAAAATACCGATCTCCTTGGTCCGCTCCTGCACGGAAATAAGGGTGATGACGCCGATCATGATGGAGGAGACAATCAAGGAGATTGCCACAAACGCAATCAAGACATAAGTGATGGCGTTGATGATGGTGGTAATGGAGGACATCATGATCCCTACATAGTCGGTATAACGGATCTGCTGCAGCTCTTCCACCGATTCATTATAATCGGCGATTACCTCTTCAATAATATCCTTATTCTCAAAGGAGGAGGCGTAGAGGTTGATGGTGGCGGGATCATTTTGGTCCACATACCCAAGCTCCACAAGATTTTTCTCATAGCTGCTTTGGGAGAATTCCAATACCTCATCATAATAGAGGGCGCATTGCTCGGTGGTATAGCCCTTCATGGCCATCTCCAGCGCCATGGAAAGCTGAGAAGTGCTCATGGCGCTCATCTGCGCGCGCACCCGCTGGGCGATCTGCTGCCGAATCTGCTCTTCCATCATCTTTTCCAGCAGCTCTTCCAGCTCTTCTTCTTCCATTTCGGTGATATATTTTTCAATCTCACTCCGGCTCATGCCCATCTGGCCGGAAAAGGCTTGGATGAGGGTGGCTTCCATCTTTTCGCGGTCCATGGATTGCATGGCTTGATCCACAGCTCCCGCTAATTCTTCCTCGGAAGGAATGCTCATGATACGAATATAGCTTTCTGCTTTTTCCTTCTCGTCCAGTTTTTCAATATACCTGCGGAATTCTTGCTCTTTTTCCTGATCGGAAAGATTGCCGGTATTTTCCTCAAAGGGAAGGCCGGTGAAGATATCGGTCTCAGGGTCCTTCACTTGCGCGGAAGCGGCGGCGGAATCCTTGCCTTTTTCAATGATATATTCTGTGAGCCCTTTGGTATAGCCGATGGAGCCGCTCAGCATGGCGGAGGTGGCATCTTCATTGGGCCGCAGGATTCCGGTAATTTTCAGATCAATGCCGTTATCATAGAGATAGCGCAGGCCCGCTTCGGTGGTGCGAAGATCGGTATAAAGGCCGGTATTCTCATCGTAGGTATAGCAATCGGCATTGAGCACAACCTTGAATTCCATGGAGCAAAGCTCCTTATAGGACCATTTTTTGCGCTTGGAATCCAGCTCCTTGCCGTCCTTTACCGCATCAAAGATTTCCTCTACCTCTTCCTCGGAGCGTAAGCCCAGGGCATAGAGGGTCATATCGTCGATCTCGTTGTTTTCATCTACAACCAAGACAATCTCATTATAATTATTGGGCCAGCTGCCGTAGATGACATCGTATTGGCTCTCCAATACGGGGTTGATGGGGCTGCCATCCTTCCCCGAGAGCATCTCGCACCAAAGCTGAGGCCCGCTCATCATGGGAGACCCGCTCATCATGGCGCCCAAAGGCGAGTTTTCCTGCATTTCCATCATGGAGCTCATATCCATTCCCATATTCTCTGAAATGGCATTCTGAAGCAACTTTTCACTATCGGAGAGAATGATGGAGCCATCCACATTTTTGGTATAGACCAAAAGCTTGGGGGCGTAGGTATATTGAATTCCGCTCAGGGCTTCATCCAGCTTGCTTCCTTCTTTTTTCAGCTCCTTCTCCAGATAGCTTTTGAAGGATTTCAGATCATTTTCGGTAGTCTCAATATTATTGAGAGCGTTGATCATATCAAACAGTACCGATTGGGAATATACCGCATCCTTTTCATGGCTGCCGTTCTCCTCCGAGGCGGTGCCCATAAAGGTCTGCATCAGGGTAGAGAGATCCACATTGGTGGCCTCGATGGTCAGCGGGTAGGAGGAGAGGGTATCCTCCTGCACGGCATCGATATAAGCGGTAGTCCCTTGAGAGACCGAGAAGATCAGCGCAATTCCGATGATACCGATGGAGCCTGCAAAGGCGGTCAGAGTCGTGCGGCCCTTTTTGGTAAAGAGATTTTTAAGAGAGAGGCCAAAGGCGGTAGAAAAGCGCATGGAGGGCTTTTTCTTCCGTTGCTTGGGTTTGGGCTCCATTTCTTGATTTTCCTGCAGATAAAGAGCGCGCTCTTCTTCGCTCAAAGGCGCAGAATCTCCGATAATCTCGCCATCCAGCATTTTGATGGTGCGGGTGGCATATTGCTCTGCAAGATCGGGATTATGGGTAACCATGATTACAAGGCGATCCTTGGCCACCTCCTTGAGAATCTCCATTACCTGCAGGGAGGTCTCGGTATCCAATGCACCGGTAGGCTCATCGGCAAGGATAATATCGGGATTATTGACCAGCGCACGGGCAATGGCTACCCGCTGCATCTGCCCGCCGCTCATTTCGCCGGGGCGCTTTTTCAGCTGATCCCCAAGCCCTACTTGCGTGAGCGCCTCTTTTGCCCGCTCTCGGCGCTCTTTCTTGGATACGCCCGAGAGGGTCAGCGCAAGCTCCACATTCTGCAAGACGCTTTGGTGGGGGATCAGATTATAGCTTTGGAATACAAAGCCGATGGAATGATTGCGATAGGCATCCCAATCCCGATCCTTGAAATTTTTGGTAGAGATCCCATTGATTAAAAGATCTCCTTCCGTATAATGATCCAAGCCGCCGATGATATTGAGCATGGTGGTCTTGCCGCAGCCGGAAGGCCCCAGTATTGCCACAAAATCGCTCTTTCTGAATTGAAGATCAATTCCTTTGAGAGCGTGGACGGCATTTTCGCCTAATGAATAGGTTTTTTTGATGTTTTTCAGTATGAGCAAAGATAATCGCTTCCTTTTTTTGGAATTTTATTTTATTATATCATAATTATATAAGAAAACAAGGAAAAGAAAATGAATAAACTATAAACATTATAGCCATAAAAAGGAAAAAAATATACCGGGGACAAATTGAAAATATTCGTTTTGTAGGATATTGATTTTTTGAAGCAGTTATAATATAATAGGAGCATTGAATTTGAAAGGATGATTATAATGCGTATCAAGGTGGCAATTGCAGGCTATGGGAATCTGGGCCGCGGAGTGGAAGCGGCGGTAAAGCGCAGCGAGGATATGGAGCTGGTGGCTCTTTTTTCCAGAAGAGATCCTGCGTCCATTAAGACCTGTACGGGCGTGCCTGTATATAAAATGGAGCAGGCTCTTGAGATGAGAGATCAAATCGATGTATTGATTCTTTGCGGCGGCTCTGCCAATGATCTGCCGGAGCAGACTCCTGCCATGGCGGCTCATTTTAATGTAATCGATAGCTTTGATACCCATGCTAAGATCCCCGCTCATTTTGAGAAGGTAGATGAAGCGAGCAAAAAGGCAGGGAAGATCAGCATCATTTCGGTGGGCTGGGATCCCGGTATGTTTTCTTTGAATCGGCTTTACGGCCAAGCCATTCTGCCCCATGGAAAGGATTATACCTTCTGGGGAAGAGGGGTCAGCCAAGGCCATTCCGATGCCATCCGCCGCATCGAAGGGGTAAGAGATGCCCGCCAATATACCATTCCCTTGGAGGAGGCGCTCCAAAAGGTGCGTGCAGGGGAGAATCCCGATCTCTCTATCAGAGAGAAGCATACCCGCGAATGCTTTGTAGTGGCGGAAGAAGGAGCAGACCTTGCGCGGATCGAGCGAGAGATCGTAACCATGCCCAATTATTTTGCTGATTATGATACCACGGTCCATTTTATCTCCCAAGAGGAGCTGGATCGGGATCATAAAGGAATTCCCCATGGCGGAATGGTCTTCCGCAGCGGCACCACCGGCCTTGAGGATGCGCATCATCATATTATCGAATATCGCTTGCAGCTGGATTCCAATCCGGAATTTACCGCAAGCGTATTGGTAGCCTATGCCAGAGCGGCGTATCGGCTCAATCAAAGAGGGGAGAAGGGCTGCAAGACGGTTCTGGACATTGCTCCCGCCGATCTCCATCCTGCCGACGGTGCTGCTTTGCGTGCATCGCTTTTGTGATCGCAGAAGATTGGAAGGTGAAAGCGATGAAGGGTATAACGCGAAAAATTGCAATGGCTGCGGTTCTGACCGCCTTGGTCTGCATATCTACTATGATTGTCAAGATCCCGTCGCCTCTAAAAGGATATATCAACTTAGGCGATTGTATGGTTTTGCTTTCCGGCTGGCTTTTACCGCCGGTTTATGGCTTTCTTGCGGCAGGTCTCGGCTCGGGCCTTGCGGATCTCTTTTCCGGCTATGGCGTTTACGCCCCTGCTACTTTTTTGATTAAAGGCATCATGGCGCTGATTGCTTACGGATGGATCCATATTTTGAGCAAAAAGGGGAACCCTACCTTTGCAAAGGTCATGGGCGGTCTTTTGGCTGAAGGATTTATGATTCTGGGATATTTCCTTTTTGAAGGAATTCTTTATGGATTTTCTCCCTCTTTGGTCAATATCCCTGCCAACGGTGTTCAGGGAGCGGTTGGGCTGTTGATAGGGATTTTTCTGATCAGGATTATTGATGGGAAAATAATAAAAAAGCTTTGATTAAAATGCTTGCAAATCGGAAAGAATTATGTTATTCTTTTTACATTGCGAATAAAAGGGAGTAGCTTGCGGCAAAAAGCCGTAGTTACGGCGTCAATACGGCTCATAAGAGCCCGCTGTTTCTTTAGAAAGCGAGACTTTTATTGCAGAGATTTTCTCTGCAATAAAAGTCTTTTTTTATGATAAAAGAAGGAGAAAAAACATGGAGATTCTTTACAAAAACCTATTAGAATTCGGCATGGGCGAGATTGTCATGATTTTGATCGGCTGTGTGCTGATCTATCTTGCAATCGCCAAAGAGATGGAGCCTACCTTGCTGCTGCCGATGGGCTTTGGCACCATCTTGGTCAATATTCCTTTTTCCGATGCGTTGGCCGGCCCTATCAAAGAGCTTTATCACGCAGGTATTGCCAATGAGCTTTTCCCCCTGCTGCTCTTTATCGGGATCGGCGCCATGATCGATTTCGGCCCGTTGCTTTCCAACCCTAAATTGATGCTCTTCGGCGCTGCAGCGCAGTTTGGTATCTTCTTTACCTTGGCCATGGCGCGGATGTTCTTCCCCGAGATTGATGCCGCTTCCATTGCAATTATCGGTGCAGCCGATGGCCCCACCTCCATTGCGGTGGCCAATACCCTCGGCTCGCAGTATGTAGGCGCGATTACAGTTGCTGCTTATTCCTATATGGCGTTGGTGCCCATTATTCAGCCTCCCGTAATCAAAGCGCTTACCACCAAAAAAGAGCGGCTGATCCGCATGCCCTATGAGCAAAAGAATGTTTCTAAGCTGACCCGTGTGCTCTTCCCCATTATCATCACCATCGTTGTCTCTGCTGTCGTGCCTCAGGCGACTGCTCTGATCGGCTTTTTGATGTTTGGTAATCTGATCCGCGAGTGCGGAGTGCTGGATTCCCTTTCCGAGACGGCGCAGAAGGTGCTCGCCAATCTGATCACCATTTTCTTGGGAATCTCTGTAGCGTTCAATATGACGGCTGCTCAGTTCCTGAAGATCGATACCCTTTTGATTCTGGGCCTTGGGCTGATCGCTTTTGTGGTGGATACTGCAGGCGGTGTGCTCTTTGCGAAATTCCTCAATCTTTTCTTGAAGACCAAGATCAACCCCATGATCGGCGCTGCAGGAATCTCTGCATTCCCCATGAGCGGCCGTATTGTGCATAAAATGGGCCTGCAGGAGGATCCTCAAAACTTCCTGCTGATGCATTCCATCGGTGTCAATGTATCCGGCCAGATCGCATCGGTGATTGCCGGCGGTATCATTTTGAATTTCTTTGCATAAGGAGGAGGGAGAAAAAATGTTTCATACACTCGTTGCATTATCAAGCCAAGCAAATAAAATCAACATTGATTTTGAGCCCTCCCGCTTTGTGGATATGCTGGGCTATATGGGCAAGGGAATGATTGTGATCTTTGTGATCATCGGTGTCATTATTCTGACAACCTTGCTGATCAATAAAATCTTTTCCAAGAAAAAATAAAGGCTTCAAAAGGCGGTAAAAACTTCGGTTCTTACCGCCTTTTTTATTTTGGATTTACGAAAATCAACGAAACCACTTGAATTCTAATGCCGGTTTGATATACTGAAATTATAAAG
This sequence comes from Clostridia bacterium, assembly GCA_017436525.1. Lineage (GTDB taxonomy): Bacteria > Bacillota > Clostridia > Oscillospirales > QAKW01 > QAKW01. The sequence goes on from JAFSCX010000033.1 coordinate 12,161, forward strand.
AAAGGAGCTTATTATATGCCTGATTTAAGAAAACTTTTGGATAAGATGACTATAGAGGAAAAGATCGGCCAGTTGATGCAATTCAGCTCGGATGTTTTTGCGGATGATGGTGCCGATGTAACCGGCCCTCGTGCGCAATATCAGTTGACAGAGGAGGATATGGCGCGGGTCGGGAGTATCTTGGGGACCAATAGTGCGGAAACGGTGATCAAGCTCCAAAAAGAGCATTTGGAAAAGGATCGCAATAAAATCCCTCTTCTTTTTATGCGGGATGTGATCTATGGGTATCGTACCAATTTCCCCATTCCTTTGGGGTTTGGATGCTCCTTTGATCCGGCTCTTGTGGCAGAATGTTCTGAGATGGCGGCAAAGGAAGCCGCGGCTTCCGGTATTCATGTAACCTTTACTCCTATGGTGGATTATGTCCGCGATGCAAGATGGGGGAGAGTGATGGAAAGCTGCGGGGAGGAACCCCTGCTCAATAGCAGAATGGGGGCGGCTCAAGTAAAGGCTTTTCAGGGAGAAGATCTTCGGGATCGGGAGCATATCGCTTCCTGCGTGAAGCATTTTGCTGCCTATGGCGGCGCGGAAGCGGGGCGTGATTATAATACAGTTGATCTTTCGGAGCATACCCTGCGGGAATTCTATCTTCCTGCTTATAAGGCTTGCGTGGATGCTGGCGTTAAGATGCTGATGCCCTCCTTTAATTCCTTGAATGGAATTCCTTCTACCGGCAATCAATGGCTGATGAAAAAGATCCTGCGGGAGGAATGGGGCTATGATGGCCTTGTGATCAGCGATTGGGGGGCGATCAGCGAACTTCTTAAGCATGGGATTGCCGCCGATGAACGCCAAGCGGCAAGGATGGCCTTTGATTGCGGCTGCCATATTGAGATGTGTTCTAATGCCTATCATTTGCATCTTGAAGAATTGATTGAGGAAGGCGCAATTTCAGAGGAGCAATTGGATGATGCCGTGATGAAGGTGCTGGAGCTGAAAGAGGAGCTTGGTCTCTTTGAAGATCCTTTCCGTGGCGCTTCTTCTGAAAAAGAGCAAGCCCTCTTTATGAGCGAGGCCCATCGCGCGATTGCAAAGAAAGCGGCGGCAGAATCGGCAGTTCTTTTGAAAAACGAAGGGGTTCTGCCCTTCTCCGAAGAGATCAAGAGGATTGCGCTGATCGGCCCCTTTGCCGATGAGAAAAAAGCTCTCGGCATCTGGAAATGCAACGGTCAGTATGATGAGGTTACCACCGTGCGGGAAGGCTTTGCTGCTGCACTGCCGCAGGTTGAGATCCTTTGCGCCAAGGGTTGCGGCGCTGAGTGGAATGATTCGGATGATAGCGGCTTTGCCGAAGCCATTGAGATTGCCAAAAAGGCAGATGCGGTAGTCCTTTGCTTGGGTGAGCCGGATGATTATGCAGGCGAGGGAAATTGCCGCACCGATATTAGCCTGCCGGGGTTGCAAAACCGCTTGGCGAAAGAAATTGCAGCGGTCAATTCCAATACTGCTGCGGTACTTTTCAACGGCCGCCCCTTAGTTCTCTCTCGATTGGCAGAGGCTGTCCCTGCTATTTTGGAACTATGGTATCCCGGAAATGAAGGGGGCCATGCGGCGGCGGATCTTTTGCTGGGCCGCGCCAATCCTTGCGGAAAGGTTTCGATGTCCTTCCCAAAGGCTACCGGTCAGTGCCCGATCTATTATAATCGCAATAATACCGGCCGACCCAAAAAGGTGGAAAAAGAGGGAATCCGCACCCGCTATAATTCGGGATATCTCGATTGCGGAAATCTGCCCCTTTATCCTTTCGGCCACGGCCTTTCCTATAGCAACTTTATCTATGAGGATCTTACCTTGAGCGCGGATTCTATGGAAAGTGATGGGGCGATTCAAGCAAAAATTACCATCTATAATGATAGTGATCGGGCAGGCAAAGAGGTGGTCCAACTCTATATGAGGGATTTGGTGGCTTCCATGGTGCGCCCTGTCCAGCAGTTGATTGATTTTAAGAAGGTGGAGTTTGCGCCTTATGAGCGAAAAGAAATCACCTTTGAAATTCGCGAGCCGATGCTTCGCTTTTGGAATTGGGATCAAAAGTTTATCTCCGAGCCCGGTGAATTTCAAATTTCTACCGGCTGTGCTGATCACCTTTTGCACACTCAAACATTTGAATTAAAATAATAATAAAAAACCGCGGTATCAACCGCGGTTTTTTGCTGCTTCATGGAGAATTTCAGTGGCAAAAGCCAGTTTTGTAATAATATTTTGCTTGGAAGGATAGCAATAGAAAGAATCCTTCTCGGTGGATAGATCAAAGCAATCATAGGGCTTAATATAGCAATAATCATATTCCACATGCAGGCTATGGTTTTCAATGGGCTTTCTTTGGATGCGATAGGGCTTGCCCCGATATTCGCCCTCCAAGATAAAGCCTTCTTGCGGAGTGTGGCGGATTCTTGCTTTTCCAAGCGGGATAAATCGCCAGCAACGGGGGAAGGAATAAACCTCCACCTCATCCTCAAAGGAATAGGTTCCGCTTTCAATTTGCGCCTTTACTTGCTCCCGCTCCCAGCGATACCAATCGGGCACATGGGAAAATTCGGTTTCTCCCTCGAGGGCCTCTAAATGACCATCTTCCCTTAAGAACCACCGCTTTCCGCATTCCTCGCAGAAAAGCTCGGCCCCCTTGGAATTCATCTTGGATTCGGCTTTGCAGTGGGGGCATTGGTAGAGGACCTTATGAAGCCCTTCGGCTCGAAATTCCTCAGTGATGAGAATCTTGTTTTCCTTTTGGTAGCGATATTCATCATATTGAAAGGCCTTTTGGATTGCCTCATTGATCTCCTGCCAGCTCATCTCCTTGACCTGCTCGGCGGTCAGAAGCTGAGTGGCAACCGTATGGAGCGGAACTTTACGTTTTTTGCGGAAATTCCAAAAAGGGGAGTGAAGGTGATTTCCATGGTGGATGATGGTTACCACCGGCACACCGTTCTTTTTAATCAGCTTGCCCAAGGATTCGGGAATATAGGAGGTGATGCCGCAGGGGGAATAGCGGGCTTCGGGATACATGCTCAGGATATCTCCGCGCTTTAATACCTTGCTGATGGATTTGATCATATGCAAATCCTTGGTATATTTACGGGTGCCGATGGAGCCGATCCATTCCATCAGCCATGGGCGGCGGTAATAACCGTCGATGCTTACCACATTGTTGATTCTTTTTGGGCCGGTAACCATAGCGGCCAATTCAAAATCGATGAAATACATATGGTTGCTCAGCATGAAATAAGGGGGCTTCAGCCCTTCCATATTGACCTTTTCGATTTTATATTTTTTGCCGATCAGAATGATCTTGCATAGAAGCCAGATCAGAAAAGAAAGATAGATCGGCTGGCGGATGGGATAATGGGCAAGAGAATAGCTCTTTTTATTTTTGTAATGAACGTCCATATTTGATTTCCCCTTCACTATTTGGTATCAGTATATCAAAAATATCGGCAAAAAGCAAGAAATTCCCGCCTTGCAAAGATTGGCAAATAGTGCTACAATTAAGAGGGGTGAAAATGATGTTGATACTATGGATTTTATTGGGAATAACGGCGCTCTTTTTTGCCGCTACTTTTATTTGCTTTTATTTGGCATTTTACTCCTGCCCTCGCAAAGAGGAGGAACTTCAAAAATTCAAGCTGCCCAATGGTAAGATCTATCTTCCCTTTAAGGAGCAGATGCTTCAATGGATGCAGGAGGCGCGAGAAATGCCTCATGAGCATTTTTCGATCCGCTCCTTTGATGGGCTTACTTTGAGGGGAAATTATTATGAATATGCCCCCGATGCTCCCATTGAGCTGATGTTTCATGGCTATCGGGGAAATGCAGAGCGGGATCTTTGCGGAGGAGTCCAGCGGTGCTTTGCGTTGGGGCATAGCGCGCTGATTGTAGATCAGCGGGCGGCAGGCAGAAGCGAGGGCAGGGTGATCTCTTTCGGAATCAATGAGAGCCGCGATTGCCTTTCATGGATCGATTTTATGCTGGAGCATTTTGGGGCCGATGTAAAGATTCTTCTTTGCGGCATCTCCATGGGCGCCTCAACCGTTTTGATTGCGGCAGGGGAGTCTCTTCCTCCTCAGGTGCGAGGGGTGCTTGCCGATTGCGGCTATCATAGCGCGAAGGAGATTATCAAAGCAGTCGTTCGGAAGCTGAGATTGCCTGCTGATCTTCTATATCCTTTGATCAAGATCGGGGCAAGGCTTTATGGAGGCTTTTCCTTGGAAGAAAAATCTCCGGAGCAAGCGATGAAAAACTGCAAAATACCGGTGCTTTTTTTCCATGGAGAGGAGGATCGCTTTGTGCCCTGCGAGATGAGCGAGAAAAGCTATGAGGCCTGCGCATCGATTAAAAAGATTGTTACAATTCCAAAGGCAGGCCACGGCTTATGCTATTTAGTGGATGGGGAGCGGTATTTAAGAGAAATGCGTGAATTTGAGAAGGAATGGTGGTAATAAAAATGGGGCTGTAAAACTTTACAGCCCCATTTTTTATTTAGCGGGATAAGCTTTATAGAAGTGCATGATATTGAGATCCTCCGGCATATCAAGGCCGTGGGAGCCGCAACCGCCGTCGATCTCATGGCAGCCATGATCCACGGCAAAGCCCACCAAAGAATTATGGGCAGACCAATGGGTTTTAATCAGCTCGGAAAAGATGCTGAAGACATGGCTGTTTTCATGGAGTGCGGCAAGGGAGAGGGGTGCCTCAGGACCGTTTTTATGCATCACTGCATCATAGTTGCCATTATAAACGCAGATAAAATCGTATTCATCTTTTATGATCAGCTCTGCTGCCTTTGCATTGACCTCTTCCTTGGTATGGAAGATGAAATAATCCATTTCCCGCTCTAAAAAGATCTTGCCGATGCTGCACTCATCATCTGCCACGATGGCGCATTTTTTGCCCGCTTTAATGAAGGAATCAAAAAGCGTTTCGATTTGGATGACCGGTTTTTTATAACTTTGAATCCCATGGATGGCAGGCTGAGCACCGGTATACAGGGTGCCAAAGCACACCGGAGTTACCGAAGGCATCACTGAACAGAGGGGGAGCTTGAGATCGCAAAGTTCCAAGGCTTCTTTAGCGAAGTCGGGATATTTTTCCAACACCCATTGAGCGATGGCATCGGGATTATACATAAAGAGCCGATCTGCCTTTTTTCCTTCAAAGGCAGTATTTGCATATTCTAAAAGCGCTTGATTGGCTTTGGCGGAAGTTTGAGGCGGCTCTGCACCCATAATCATGGCCAAAGCAGCGGCGATTGTATCTAAAGAAACTTTGTTAAGCATATTTACCACCTTTTTCTAAAATACATCATCAGTATAATCAATAGAAAATAAGAAGTCAAATAAAAAAGCTGAATTTCGAAAGAAATTCAGCTTTTTTGTCATGCTATTTTAGGATCATTTTTTCTTGCGATCAGCTGCAAAACAAAGATAACAGCAACCAAAGCAAGGCCGATGGTATCGGTGATGATTCCGGGATAGATCAGCAGCAAGCCGCCCACTGCACTGATGATTCTTTGCCACCAAGGCATCCCTCTCAGGAAATAGCCTTCCAATGCCGCCGATACACCAAAGATACCTACAATGGAGGTGATGCAGATCAAGACAACATCCCATGCAGTGGTATCAATAAAGAGCATGGCGGGATTCAGCGCGAAGATGTAGGGGACAATGAAGGCGCCGATGGCAAGCTTGGTTGCGGTAAAGGCGGTCTTCATGGGATTGGCTTGGGCGATGGCCGCGCCTGCATAGGCAGCCAAGGCAACCGGCGGAGTCAGATCCGCTACGATGCCAAAGTAGAATACAAAGAAATGAGCAGCAATATCAGGTACACCCATCCGCATCAGGATCGGCGCACAGGTGGCAGCCATGATGCAATAGTTGGCAGTGGTAGGCACACCCATTCCCAATACAATGCAGCAGAGCATGGTGAGGAAGAGGGCGATAATGATCTGATTTCCGGCCAGAGCCACAATGCCGTTGAAGATGATATTGGCAAGGCCGGTCATGGTGATAACCCCTGCTACAATCCCTGCCACACCGCAAGCGGCAGCTACTGTAATCATTCCTTGCCCGCCTGCCGCAAGCGCTTCAAAGATTCGCTTGGGGGTGATGCGATTTTCCTTATTGATCAGCCCCACTACGATGGTGGCGATGATGGCAATGGCAGCGGCATATTGGATGGAATTCTGGCTGGTACCTACCAAATAGACCAAAAGGATCAAAGGCAGCAGCAGATAGGTTTGCTTCAAAAGGGGCTTAATGCGAGGAAGCTCTTCTTTGGAAAGGCCGCGCAAGCCTTCTTTTTTTGCTTCCAGATGGACGGTGATAAAGACACCTGCAAAATAAAGAATGGCAGGTAAAATGGCGCGAACCACAATATTGCCGTAGGGGATGCCGAGGTTTGCAGCCATCAAGAAGGCGGCGGCGCCCATGATCGGGGGCATGATCTGCCCGCCGGTGGAGGCACTTGCTTCTGCGGCGGCAGCAAATTCGGGCTTATAGCCGGTCCGCTTCATCAGAGGGATGGTAACAGAGCCGCTTCCGACCGTATTTGCCACAGAAGAACCGGAAACCATGCCTTCCATGGCGCTGGCAACTACCGCTACCTTAGCAGGGCCGCCGGAAAATCCGCCTACAAATGCATTGGCAATCTTAATAAAGAAATCGGCAATGCCGGTGCGTTCCAAAAAGGCACCGAAAATAATAAATACGCAGATATAGCTTGAGCAAACATTGATGGGGGTAGAGAGGATGCCGGCCTTGGAATAGAAAAGCTGGGAAAGCAAAAGACTGAGCCGCTTGCCGAAATCCGGATTGCGAAGCCCCCAAACAAGGGCGTATACGATTAGGCAGCCTGCAACGATGAGAATGGGCAATCCAACGCTTCTGCGGCAAATTTCAGCAATTGCCAAAATACCAATGGCAGCAATTACTAATTGATAAACCTCAAATTTCGAACCTTGCTGCACAATGTTCATCGCGTTAAAGGTGAAATAGAGGAATGCGCCGGTTCCAAGCACCATGGCAACAATATCGTACCAAGGCATATGGTTTACCTTTTGCACACCTTTTTTTGCGGGGAATACAAGGAATCCGATCAATACAATGGAACCCACAAATGAAGTCAGCCTGATCTCATCCAACCAGGTGGCAAAGAGGGTAACATAGATGCAAAAAACGGAGAAGAACGCCAAGATACAATTTACAACGATCTTCGGAGTTCCTTCCCAGATACGGGTGTTGGATTCACGGTCGAATTTTTTCATAACAGATTCCAGATCCATCGGTTGAGAGGGCTCTGCATTCTTGGTTTTCTTCTTGAATAAAGCCATGGGCTTCCTCCTTTTTAATAAACTGATAAAAAGGCAAAACAGGATTTTTACCTTTTTATCAGCCTATTAAAGGCTGCGGTGAATGTTTCACCGCAGCCCTTACAGCAATTAACAGAACGGATTATTTTGCTTCGACAGTGATATTCTTTTCAGCAAAATACTTGGCAGCACCCTTATGGAAGGGAGCGGTCATACCGTCGGTAGCGTTCTCAAGGGTCAACTCAGCACCCTTACCATGCTCTTTGGAGATTTCTTCGACATTATCGAAGATGGAAGCAGTCAGATTATAAACATCATCCTCGGAAGCATCAGCGCTAACAATCAAGGTAGCCTTAACGGTTACAGTGGTAACCTCTTCCTTCTGGCCTTCATAAGTATCTGCGGGGATCTTATAGGTGGTATAGAAGGGGTTGGAATCCATCATAGCTTTGGCTACTGCGCCATCGATGGGTACCAAGCGAGCATCGTTAGTCATGCAAAGCTCGGTGATGGCGGGGGTGGGAGCGCCTGCTACGATGAAGGCGGCATCAATCTTGCCGTCCTTCAGAGCGTCGGTGCTTGCACCAAAGTCCTGATATTGGGGCTTAATGTCCTTCTCGGTGAGGCCTGCAGCGGTCAATACATCGATGGCATTGAAATATACACCGCTTCCTGCAGCACCGATGGATACGCTCTTGCCTTTCAGATCAGCAACGGTCTTGATGGAAGGATCCATGGTGATCAGCTGAACAGCCTCTGCATAAAGGCCTGCTACTACGCGGAAGGAATCAATCTTGCCGTCTTCCTCGAAGGCGCGGGTGCCTTCCCAAGCGTAAGACATGACGTCGGACTGAACGGTACCAAGCTGGTAGTTGCCTGCGTCGATACCCTGAATGTTGGACTTGGAACCTTCGGTAGATACCACAGTCACATTGATGCCGGCTTTGTTCATCATATATTGGCCGAGAACACCGCCGTAGGAATAATAGGTTCCGGTATCGCTACCGGTACCCATGGTCATGGTGGTGCTGCCGCCGCAAGCGGTAAGGCTCAGCGCTAAAAGCAGCACAAGAACGATGGAAATTACTCTTTTCATATTCTTCTCCTCCTTGGTTTGGATTGCCATCCAAAAAATAATATAGATTATTATACTATAAAAGTAGGTCTCAATGCAAGAAAAATTTTTATATCAATATAGGAAAAAAGAATTTTTCCTACATTCCAGTATGCCTTCTCTGCGAAGTTTACTGATTTCTGCCGAAAGTCCGCTGCGATCTACCTCCAGATAATCTGCAAGCTCCTGCCGGTCAAAGGGGATCTCAAAGCGCCTTGCGCCTGCCTGCTTTGCCCGAATGGTCAGATAAGTCAGCAGCTTCTCGCGGGTGGTTCGCTTGGAGACCACCTCCAGCTTTTGATGAAAGAGCAGGGTCTTGGTGGCAAGATCGCGCATTAAATTATAGATCAGTTGCTGATGAAAGCCGCAGTGATTAGAGCAGGTCTGCAGGATATGGCTGCAATCCAGCAGCATCACCTCGCACGGCTGATCGGCGATGATATCGACCGGTATTTCCTCGATTTCAGCGCATGCGAAGGCTTCGCCGAATAGTTCGGAGGGCAGGATATTGGCGATAATGCTGCGGTTGCCTTCATAATCGGTGCGGATGATTTGGGCGGAGCCTGATAGGATGATCCCAAAATGGCGGGCAGGGGAGCCTTCGGTAAAGATGGAATATTTTTTATCAAAGAAGGAAACCTTCGCACCAAGGCAATGGAGCATCTTCATCAGATCCTCCTCTTGGATTTCCGCAAACAGCGGGCATTTTTTCAAAATTTCTGTATATTTTTTCATTTTTCTTCCTTTTTGTTGAAAATTCAACATACTTGCTGAGGAAATTGTACTATAATGCTTTCAGAAAATCAAGGGGGATTTATTATGCTGAGAAAAATCATTCAAATAGATGAAGAAAAATGCAATGGTTGCGGCGCCTGTGCTGCCGCTTGCCATGAGGGAGCCATTGAGATGATCGACGGGAAGGCGAAATTAACCCGCGAGGATTATTGCGATGGGCTGGGCGATTGCTTGCCGGCTTGCCCCGTGGATGCCATTTCTTTTGAAGAGCGGGAAGCCCCTGCTTATAATGAGGATGCGGTGCGGGAGGCCAAGATGAAAAAATTCGGCGTAAAGCTGCCTTGCGGCTGCCCCGGCACGCAAAGTAAGGCGATTAAGCGGGAAAATGCGGCCCCTTCAAAAGCCGCTGCGCCCACCAGCCGCCTGATGCAGTGGCCCTGCCAGATCAAGCTGGTGCCGGCCAATGCGCCTTATTTTGAGCAGGCCAATCTTTTGATCGCCGCCGATTGCACCGCCTTTGCTTACGGAAATTTTCATGAGGAATTTATGCGCAATCATATCACCTTGATCGGATGCCCTAAATTGGATGAGGGAGATTATGCTGAGAAATTAACGCAGATTATTGCCAATAATAACATTAAGAGTGTGAAAATTCTGCGGATGGAGGTCCCTTGCTGCGGCGGGCTTGAAAATGCGGTGAAACGTGCGCTGCTTGCCAGCGGGAAATTGATTCCGTGGCAGGTGGTAACGATCACAACCGATGGAAAAATTTTGGATTAAATCATTGAAGATTTTATAAAAATGAGTTATACTCTTTTTGAGGTGAAAAACATGCAGATTACAAATGACATCAAATATATAGGGGTCAATGATAAAAAAATTGATCTTTTTGAGGGCCAATATCGTGTGCCCAACGGAATGGCTTATAATTCCTATGCGATTATCGATGAGAAAATTGCTATCATGGATACGGTAGATGCCGCTTTTACCCATGAATGGCTGGATAATATTCAGAATGTTTTGGGAAGCAGAACGCCGGACTATTTGATTGTCCAGCATATGGAGCCGGATCACTCGGCCAATATTCTGAATTTTCTCAAGGCCTATCCTCAAACGACTGTGGTCGCCTCCGCAAAAGCCTTTACCATGATGCAGAATTTCTTTGGAATGGATTTTGCGGATCAACGCTTGATCGTAGGGGAAGGGGATACCCTTTCTTTGGGGAAGCATACGCTGCAGTTTGTGGCAGCACCGATGGTTCATTGGCCGGAAGTAATGGTAACCTACGATCGCTTTGATAAGGTGCTCTTCTCTGCCGATGGTTTTGGAAAATTCGGTGCGTTGGATGCGGAGGAAGAGTGGCTGCCGGAAGCCCGCAGATACTATATCGGAATAGTAGGAAAATACGGTGCGCAGGTCCAGAATCTTTTGAAAAAAGCCGCCAATTTGGAAATTGAGATGATCTGCCCCCTTCACGGGCCGGTATTGAAAGAGGATCTGGGCTTTTATCTGAATGCTTATCATACTTGGTCCTCCTATCAGCCGGAGGAGGAAGGAATTGTAATCGCTTATACCTCCGTATATGGAAATACGAAGAAAGCAGCCCTGCAGCTTGGTGAAAAGCTGAAAGCCAAAGGCTGCCCGAAGGTGGTCGTTTATGATCTTGCCCGCTGCGATATGGCAGAGGCGGTGGCAGATGCCTTCCGCTATAGCAAATTGGTCCTTGCAACCACCACCTATAACGCAGATATCTTCCCCTTTATGAGAGAATATATCGATCATCTGACCGAGCGGAATTTCAGCAATCGCACCGTTGCATTGATTGAAAACGGCAGCTGGGCGCCCAATGCCGCCAAGGTGATGCGGGGGATGTTTGAGAAGAGCAAAAATCTCACCTTTATAGACACCGCTGTTAAAATCCTTTCTGCTTTGAATGAGCAAAGCGGCGCTCAGCTGGAGCAGATGGCAGAGGAGCTTTGCAAGGAATATCTTGCCCAGCAGGATTCCACTGCCGATAAGAATGATTTGAGCGCGCTCTTTAATATCGGCTACGGCCTTTATGTGGTAACCTCTAATGATGGGAAGAAGGATAACGGCCTGATTGTCAATACTGTCTCTCAGGTTACCGATTCTCCCAATCGAATTGCGGTAACCATTAATAAAGCCAATTATTCTCATCATATCATTAAGCAGACCGGGAAAATGAATCTCAATTGCCTTACGGTGGATGCTCCTTTTAAGGTCTTTGAAAGCTTTGGATTTGTGAGCGGGCGGAATGTGGATAAATTCGCAGAATGTACGCCGCTTCGCTCCGATAACGGGCTGGTCTTTTTGCCCCGCTATATCAATTCCTTTCTGTCGCTGAAGGTGGAGCAGTATTTGGATCTGGATACCCATGGCATGTTTATCTGCTCGGTTACCGAGGCGCGTGTCCTCTCGGATAAGGCGACCATGACCTATTCCTATTACCATGAGAATGTAAAGCCAAAGCCCGAGGTAGAAGGGAAGAAGGGCTATGTCTGCAAGATTTGCGGATTTGTCTATGAAGGGGAGCCTCTTCCCGATGATTTTGTCTGTCCATTGTGTAAACACGGCGCTGCCGATTTTGAAAAAATTAAGTAATTGGAGGAAAGAACCATGAAAGAAAGATTTTATATTTGCGAGCATTGCGGCAATTTGATCGGAATGATCCATGATGCGGGCGTTCCCATGATGTGCTGCGGGCAGAAGATGACCAAGCTGGAGCCCGGTACAACGGAAGCAAGCCTCGAGAAGCATATCCCTTTGGTAAAGGTAGAGGGCAATACCGTCAAGGTAGAGGTTGGCTCTGTGGCCCATCCCATGGCAGAAGAGCATAGTATTCTTTGGGTCTATCTGCAAACCGATCGGGGCGGCCAAAGAAAGAATCTGGAAGTAGGGGCCGAGCCGGTGGTAACTTTTGCTTTGGCCGATGAGAAGCCGGTAGCAGTCTACGCTTATTGCAATCTCCACGGGCTGTGGAAAGCCGATATTTAATAGGGGGAAGAGACCATGATGAATGAAAAGGTTCGCGAATTATTAAACGATCAGATCAATAAAGAGCTTTATTCTGCATATTTATATCTGGATTTCTCAAACTATTTTAAGGCGCAAGGTCTGGATGGCTTTGCAAATTGGTATATGATTCAGGCCCAAGAGGAAAGAGATCATGCGATGCTTTTCTATACCTATTTGCAAAATGAAAATCAAAAGGTAGAGCTGAAGGCGATTGCAAAGCCCGATAAGACCTTCTCTTGCCATATGGACGTCTTAAAGGCAGGGCTGGAGCATGAGGAGTATGTAACCTCCCTCATCAATGATATCTACGGTGCGGCCTATGATGTCAGAGATTTTCGCACCATGCAGTTTTTGGATTGGTTTGTGAAGGAGCAGGGCGAAGAGGAGACCAACGCCAATGATCTCATCTCCAAGATGGAGCTTTTCGGCTCCGATCCCAAGAGCCTTTATATGCTCAATCAAGAGCTTGCGGCTCGTGTCTACAGCGCACCCTCTTTAGTATTATAATTGAAAGGTAAAAACGACTATGAAAAAATATGTTTGCAATGTATGCGGCTGGACCTACGATGAAGAACTGGGCGATCCCGATAACGGGATCGAGGCCGGCACCGCCTTTGAAGATCTTCCCGAAGATTTCGCCTGCCCCTTATGCGGCGTAGGAAAAGAGGATTTTTCCGAAGAATAAAAAAAGACTCTGAAAACCGTCGGTTTTCAGAGTCTTTCTTTATTTTGAAAGCATTACCTTATCGTTGGAAAATTCGCTTCCGCTTGCCTGCTCAAAGAGGCCGAGAAGCTGGCTGATGGTCAGTTTTTTCTTTTCCTCGCCTGATACATCTACGACAATTCTTCCCTCATGCATCATGATCAGCCGATTGCCATAGGCGATGGCATCGTGCATATTATGGGTGATCATCAGGGTGGTCAATTTATTTTCCGAGACCAGCTTATCGGTGATGGCAAGCACCTTAGCGGCGGTCTTGGGATCCAATGCCGCAGTATGCTCATCCAAAAGCAGAAGCTGGGGCCGATTTAAGGTGGCCATCAAGAGGGTTACCGCCTGCCTCTGACCGCCCGAGAGAAGGCCTACCTTTGCGGAAAGGCGGCTCTCAAGACCAAGCTCCAGCGTAGAAAGAAGCTCCTTATATTGCTGCCGCTCATTGCCGCGGATTCCCCAAAGCAGCTTGCGCTTGGTGCCGCGGCGGGCCGCGATGGAGAGATTCTCGGCGATCTCCATATCGGGGGCGGTCCCCTTCATGGGATCTTGGAATACGCGGCCCAAAAACTTGGCGCGCTTATGTTCAGGCATATTGGTTACGTCTACACCATCGATCTCAATGGTGCCGAAATCCGGCTTCCATACCCCTGCAATGGCATTGAGCATGGTGGATTTTCCGGCGCCGTTGCCGCCGATAACCGTTACAAAATCTCCGTCATTCAAGGTGAGATTCAGCCCGCTCAAGGCTTTTTTGGCATTGATGGTGCCGGGGTTGAAGGTTTTATGAAGATTGGTGATTTTAAGCATCCATCTCACCTCCTGCGGCCAACGCTTCCTCTGCCGGCTTCTTGGCAAAGAATTTACCCTTGAGATAGGGGACGCCTAAGAAGACCGCTACGATCAGTGCCGAGAGCATTTTGAGAAAATCGGTCTTGAGCCCTAAGAGAATGACAAAGTTATAGATGACATAATAGACAATTCCGCCGCAAACAACACCGATCAGGCTGACTACAAAATTAGGCTTGATCTTCAAAGAGACAGAGAGCCCGATAAAGATGGCGGCAAGGCCGATGACAATGGCGCCGCGGCCGTCGTTGATATTGGCAGAGCCCTTGTATTGAGCGAGCAAAGCGCCCGCAAGGGCAACAATCCCGTTGGAGATGGCAAGGCCGACTACTTTGTTGAATTGGACATTGATGCCCTGCGCACGGCTCATATCGGGATTATCGCCGGTGGATTTGAGGGTCAGCCCCACTTCGGTATAGAAGAAGAGCCAAAGGACTACGATCACCAGGGCGACAATCAATCCGCCCACCAAAATGGCAAGGGGATTATTCCCCATGTGGAGCATCAATTTGAAGGAACGCACATTGAGGGCGATCAAAGATTTTCCGCCCAGAATGGAAAGGTTGACGGAATAGAGCATCAATTGGGTCAGAATCCCTGCCAATATGGAGGGGATACCTAAGCCTGTATGAAGAAGGCCGGTGATAATGCCGGTCAATGCTCCTGCCGCAAAGGCGATCAGCACACTCAGTCCGGCGGGGACCCCATTGGTGATCAGCACCGCGCATACACATCCGCCGGTGCAGATGGAGCCGTCTACCGTCAGATCGGCAATATCGAGAATTTTATAGGAGATATAGACACCGATCGCCATCAATCCCCAAATCAGCCCTTCTGCAATCGCGCCGGGCAAAGCGTATAAAAAAGCCATGATTTACCTCTGATTGAATTATTTATTTTCGGGAACCTCGATGCCGAGGGTGGAGCAAAGATCCTTATTATAGACAACGGAAGGGGTCAGGGTGGCGATGTCGTAATCTGCAGGAGTTTTGTTGCCCAGCAGAATTTCAGCAGCCATCTTGCCGGTCTGCTCGCCCAGCGCATAGTAGTCGATGGCAAGGCTTGCATAGCAGATGGCGCCGCCATAGCTGGTGTATACGGGGACCTTCTTATCGTTGCAGATGGTGCCGACTACAGAATCATTGTCTGCAACCGTATTGTCGGAGGGAATATAGATGGCTTTGCACTCATTGGCGGCAGAGGTGGCCAATGCCTGAAGCTCGGTGGTCTCAGAGAAGGTATAAGCCTTTACGACGATTTTCTTGGCTTCAAATAAAGCCTTAACAGCCTCATACTGAATCTTGGAATTGGATTCATTCAAGCAGTAGATTACGCCCACCTGATCGCCTTCCTTAAGGCCTAAGGTATCGATCATCATCTGCGCCTGCTGATCAAAGGGGACGGCATCGGAAGTGCCGCTTACATTGGCGGGAATCTCGCCGGAGAAGGTATCTTTATAATCGGTAACCGAAGTGCCCAATACGGGGATGCCGGTGGTTGCATTGGCAGCGGCCAGCAGGGCGGGGGTGGCGTTGGCCATGATCAGATCCACCTTTTTAGAGGTGAAAGCGTTTACGACAGTATTGCAAAGATTGGCATCTCCTGCAACCTGAGTGTCTACCTCAACCGTCTTGCCCTCTTTCTCAAGAGCGGCAGTCAGCGCGTCGATAAAGCCTTTGGTGGCTTTATCCAAAGATTCATGCTCCATCAATTGGCATACGCCGACCGTAAAGTCTGCGCCGCTCTTGCCGCAAGAAGCAAGAGAGAAGCATGCGCCGAGGGTAAGTACCATTACCATAATAATTGCTACAATTCTTTTCATCTTAAAAATCTCCTTTTGATTTTTTTATAATTTACACGCAAGACGCGCGAAAACTACCTTAAATAAATAAAAAAGCCCTGTATTCTCCAAAATGAAGAATACAGGGACGAACTATGCAAGATAGCCGTGTTACCACTCTGCTTCACCTTTTTCTCGCGAAAAAGGCCTCATCGGGTGCGCAATTAAAGACACCTTAGCGATATAACGGTCGCACCCGTTAAAGCCTACGCAGCAAAAAGCCTTCAGCCCACAGCTAACGGAAGGAATTCACCTCTCGCTTGCGCTATTGCCTTGCACCATACGGCAACTCTCTGAAACGCTTTTTGGAGAAGATACTAATTTCCGCTCAAACGCTTTATGCAGTTATTTTAGCAAAGGAATTTTTCTTTGTCAAGAATTTTTTTGATTGGATTAATCTAATACGACAGATTTTTTCTTGCCTTTTTTGTTTTTGGGGTATTCTCTGATCCGAATGACAAAATCCAAATTGATTGCCTCCACTTGGCCGTCTTTTTCAATCAACACCGCATCGTCAATCACTTCCTTGATGATGCCTTCGAATTGGTGATTCCCGTCGAATGCATAGATCAGACATTCTTTGCCGATAAATCTTTTTGCAAGTTCAATCATTTGAATGGGCTCCTTTCTCTTTCGTTTTTTGATCACTTTGCGTACAATCGCAAGCCTTTGGCTTCTCCATAGGAGAAATAATACGATAAAAATAATCAGAATCGGGAGGTAATGCGATATCTGCAATTTTTCAATTCCTTTCGTTTTATAGGATGGATAAAGTTTATCATAAAAGCAGAAATTTTTCAATGTTTTTATTTGGCGGAGAAAGAGGGATGCGCCTGCTTTGCAGGCTGACTGCTTGCCGACCGCTCCGCAATGCTCGCGGTACCCGTCTGCGCACCAACCGCCTACAAAACAGCCGCACCGGGCTGTTTTGCTTAACGCCGGCTGCCCCCTTGGGGTTCAAATCCCCCTTTCTCTCGACAAACGAACAAAAATCCGGTATCCAAAAAGGATACCGGATTTTGTTTGGCGGAGAAAGAGGGATTTGAACCCTCGCGGCGGTTGCCCACCCTACGCCCTTAGCAGGGGCGCCTCTTCGGCCTCTTGAGTATTTCTCCGTATTGGCTGAAGTATCATTCAATTTTGCTATTTGATTATATACGATGGGAGAAGGATTGTCAAGCCCATTTTCAATCTTCATTAAAATTCTTCCTATTGATTTTATCGGTGAAATATATTACAATCGTTGTATTCCGGAAGAGGGGAGGAATTGGTTTTATATGAAGATCGTTGCCACCATGATCGGCTTGACTGCAGTTGTTCTTTATATTTTGAGCTATCAGATGAAGCATCGCAAGGGGATTATCTTTTGCAACGGTGCTGCTGCGATTCTTTACATTACGCAATACATCCTTCTCTCTGCCTTTGAAGGGGCGGCGATGGATCTATTAGGCCTTCTTCCCAACCTTCTTGCCGCCAAAAAGGAGCATCCTTTTATCCGAAAGCGATTGAAATTATTGGTGGTCCTCTCCGATCTTTTGATCATCGGGGCCGGAGCTTTCCTTTATAAAAATATCTTCAGCCTTCTCGCCATCGCAGGTGTTCTTTTGGAAAAAGGAGCCCTTTGGCTGACCAAGGAAAAGAGCATCCGCATGGTCTCCCTTTTGGCCACTCCTTGCTGGCTGATCTATAATCTTTCGGCAGGTGCCTTTGGCTCTGCCCTCGGCAATATCCTTGCGGCAAGCTCCATTGTTTTGGCTTTTTATCGTTATGATTGGAAAGGCAAAAAACGGCAGGAGGCGGAAAAATGAAAAAAGATTTATGGATTCAGGCAATCTCGAAATATATCATCGGTATTTTAGCAGTAGGTTTATTGATATTTTTGCCTGCAGGCACCTTCGCTTATCCCAATGGCTGGCTTTTGATGGCCATTCTTTTTATTCCTATTTTTTTTGCAGGGCTGATTTTGCTATGGAAAAATCCCGCTCTTTTGGAGAGCCGCTTAAAGAGCAAGGAGAAGCAGGGCGGGCAGGGGATGCTGGTAAAGCTTAGCGGGCTGATGTTTCTTGGCGGCTTTATTGCGGCAGGCTTGGATTTTCGCGCGGATGGGTCGTCGTTGCCCCGATGGCTTTCTATCGCAGCGGCAGTGCTGTTTTTGGCATTTTACCTTCTTTACGGAGAGGTCCTGCGGGAGAATACTTATCTTTCCCGCATCATTGAGGTGCAGCAAGGGCAGAAGGTGATTGATCGGGGCTTATATGCCATTGTTCGGCATCCGATGTATGCCGCAACCATCGGGTTGTTTTTATCGATTCCTTTGGTTTTGGGATCGATTTGGGCTTTGATAATTTTCCTTTTCTATCCTTTTATGATTGCAAAACGAATTCGCTTGGAAGAGCGATTATTAGAGCAGGAATTGGAAGGATATCAAGCGTATCAAAAGAAGGTAAGGTATCGCTTGATTCCGTATATTTGGTAAAAAAGAGGCTGTAGAAACAGCCTCTTTGCAGACTGTCAAAAAAGGCACAGACCGCAGAAAATAAGAGAATAAAAGAATTCTGCCGATTCTATAAATCAGCAAGGAAAAAAACCTATTCTGATTTCCTTGCTTTCTTATTATAAGGAAAAAATCCGCATCATCATGCGGATTTTTGATTAAAATTTTCTGCTTTCCGCCGATCTGCTCTCTGCCGTACCTATGTACGCCGACGAGAACAGATCGACGAAATCTGCACTCTTTTTTGAGAGTCTCCCAGCGTGTCAAAAACCTCCGCAGGAGTTTTTTGACACGCTGAAAAGAGGCTGTAAAAACAAGATGTTTCTACAGCCTCTTTGATTTATTTAAGGTTTGCCTTCGGTAAATGTATGAGGATCGAAGGAGGGGATTTGGGTAGCATTGGCAGAGGAACGGCTTTCATCATACCAATCGGAAAGTGCATAGCCTTCTACCGTGGAAACCGCGGTCCATTTTCCATCGATCTTTTGCACAACCGTTTTATAGATGGGATGAATGGGCTGCCCTAAGGGAGTGGCAGGCTTACCGCTTTGGGTATTATTACCGAAAATTCCGACCGCGCCCCGTTCCCCTAAATAGACGCCGGTTGTAAATAGATAATATTCATTATTCCCTACAAACTGAATCAAAAAGTGCAGACTTGAAGCGCTGAGGCCGAAGATTTCATTGAGCTCGCTGCTTTGGGTAACCGCCATGCTGCCCAAGGTATCTCTTCCATCGCGCCATCCAATGCCGCCGTCTTTTCGATTATCGATCTGCTTATTAAGATAGGAATTGGAGGCGTTGAGCCCATGCTCCGGGTGATTGATAATGTTATCGATTAAAGAAACATGGTTTTCACCCACAATGTCATCGGTGGGCAGATCTCCCGAACCGTCCCAAAGAAAATCGCCGATTTCAATGGGGACTTGGTGATACTGAGGATCTGCCGGAGCGGTGGAATAATACCATACCGAATAAGCGCCGCCGGTGAGCATGATGCAGAAAATGAGCAGAATCAAGCTTGATTTTAATAGTATTCCTTTGATATTGCTCACTCCTTTACAGGGATTTCTTCTTCGGATTCCGGCTCTGCAGATTCCGGCTCATCGATTATCAGCGCCAGACGCTGATCTTTGGCAGATTTGATCTTTTTCTCGGTAAGGGGGGTGGCAACCAATGCGATCAAAATCAAAAGGATGCACAGATACCCGGCGGGAGATTGCATAAACATAAAGAAACTTCCCAAGAAGGGGATTCTCTCCCCTCTATAGATGCCCTTCATCTCTTTATACAGCACCGGAAAACTGTCGTGAAATTCCACTGCATCGCCCTGAAGGAGAAAATAGCGGGCATCCGGATGCCGCTCATTGGGCTCTTCGATATTTACAATCCGATGAAGAATTAAATTTCCATCCCGCTCATAGGCGACAATGTCATATTTTGCCAAAGCTTCCTCCGGAGGGAGCTTATGAAGGGTGATTAAATCGAAGGTTTTGATTTGATCATGAAGTTCTTCTTCGACAAGATAAGTGTTATCGGGATGTTTGGTGGCCATCGATCCGCTTTTTACCACCTTCATCGTGGGAATGTCTTCTACCTTGCTGTTGTTTTTGATTTCAACGTGCAAGGAAACCGCAAAGGTTAAAAAGAAGGCTACTGTAACAACAAGAATAAAGGCAGACGCAATATAACCGAGCACCTTGGTGCTCGGCTTATTGCTTTCTGTCTTATTTTTTTCATATTCGATTTTTAGATTCTCATCCTCAAGCCCGGCATTCACCAATCGCAAATAAAAGCGGACCAGCATAATCAGCATTACTGAAAACAGAGCGGTCAACAAGGTGAAGACAATCAGGCAGAGAAAGAAAATATAAATATCATAAGACGACATCTACTTAACCTTCTATCACTTTATAAAACGATGTTAGGGATTGGTAACTTCTTCTACAGTCAGGACAAGTTCAACTTTGCTCAAAGCGGTACTATATGCATTGTAATCCTCGATGGTGGTCAAAACAATGTCATCATTGACCTTCAAAACGTTTTGAATATCTGCAAGGGTAATTTCCTTGATAGCCTGAGTGGTTCCTGCGGTGAAATCGAACGTACCGGTCAGTACATCCTCGGCATCATCATGAGCGGTAAAGCTGCTGCCGTCTCCGATTTTGAAGATAGGAGCGGGATTGGAGTCGCCATATGTATTCTTTGCTACGCTGATGGTGTATTTTAAGGTCGTGTCGCCGGCACCGGAGTTGGGGGTAAATACGATTTGCAGCATGCCGCCGTTGCTGGCGTTAACATCAGCATCCCAACCGGGCTTATGATTGCCGGCATTATCGTCGATTTTGAGAATCATGGTATCGGTTACTGCGATACGACCGGACTGGGCGGAAGTATCAACGTCGGTGATCCCTACATTCTTAAAAGAATGTTTTGCGGTAGACATGGTGGATTCTGCATAAAACCAAGTGGAATAAACACCGCCGATGGTAATGCACAAAACCAATGCAACCAAAAGAGAAAGCTTTTTCATTTTTTATTCCTCCAAAAAATAATCTTTGACGGAAGGATCCGTTTTTTTCATTATAATACAAATATTTTTATTTTTCAAGGGCATTGGGAGAAAAGTTATTATAATTAAAAAATAGAGGTGTTTTTTTGCAAAGAAAATGAATATTATTCATAAAAACATGAATATTTTTCTTTTTATTCCGGTTGAAACATTAAAATATGACCAAAAAACGAGCTGTTCTTTTAATAAAATTGGTGAAAAATGAGAAAAAACAAAAAGATTATTATAACTATTGCTTTATATAAAAGGCTGTGTTAGAATTTATTCATTATTTTTTGAATTTTATTCAATTCGGAGGAACGAAAAATGAAGAAAGAAAATATCAAAAAGGTTGTTTTGGCTTATTCCGGCGGTTTGGATACCTCCATCATCATTCCCTGGCTGAAGGAGAACTACAATAATTGCGAGGTCATCGCCGTCTCCGGTAATGTAGGGCAGGCGGATGAGCTGGAGGGCTTGGAGGAGAAGGCGCTGAAGACCGGCGCATCCAAGCTTTATGTAGAGGATCTGACCAAAGAGTTTGTGGAAGATTTTGTATTCCCTGCCGTGAAGGCCGGAGCGGTTTATGAGAATTATCTCTTGGGCACTTCTTTGGCGCGGCCCATCATCGCTAAGCGTCTGGCAGAGATTGCCATCAAAGAAGGCGCCGATGCCATCTGCCATGGCTGCACCGGTAAGGGCAACGATCAGGTTCGTTTTGAGCTGACCTTGAAGGCATTTGTACCCGATATGCCCATTATTGCTCCTTGGCGGGAGTGGGATATTAAATCCCGCGAAGAGGAGATCGCTTATGCCGAGGCCCATAATGTCCCCTTGAAGATCAACCGCGAGACCAACTATTCCAAGGATAAAAATATGTGGCATCTTTCCCATGAGGGCTTGGATCTGGAGGATCCCGCCAATGAGCCGCTCTATAATAAGGAGGGCTTTTTGGAGATGGGGGTATCTCCCGAGCAAGCACCCGATGCACCTACTTATGTAACCATCCATTTTGAAAAGGGAATCCCCACCGCTATCGACGGAAAAGAGATGAACGGTGTGGATCTGATCTGGAAGCTCAACGAGCTGGGCGGAAAGAACGGTATCGGCCTTTTGGACATTGTGGAGAATCGCTTGGTCGGCATGAAATGCCGCGGAGTATATGAGACGCCCGGCGGCACCATCCTCTATAAGGCCCATGAGATTCTGGAGACTCTTTGCCTGGATAAGGCGACTTCCCATTATAAGGCTTTGGTTGCTCAGAAATTTGCCGAAATCATTTATGACGGCCAGTGGTTTACCCCGCTGACCAAGGCCATTATGGCGTTTGTGGATTCTACGCAGGAGACTGTTACGGGCGATGTCAAGCTCAAGCTCTATAAGGGCAATATGATCCTCTCTTCCGTAACCTCTCCCTTCTCTCTCTATGATCCCGAGATCGCAACCTTTGATGAGGACGAAGTATATGATCAAAAGGATTCTGCAGGCTTTATCAATCTCTTTGGTCTGCCTGTAAAGGTCAACGCAAAGATGCGTAAGAAAAACGGTTTGGAGCTGTAAAAAAGACAATGGAAAAAATGTGGGCAGGCCGCTTCTCCAAGGAATTGGATCGGGAGGCCGACGACTTTAATTCATCAATTCATTTCGATAGCCGGATGTTTCGGCAGGATATTCAAGGCTCGGT
Source organism: Clostridia bacterium (assembly GCA_017436525.1). Lineage (GTDB taxonomy): Bacteria > Bacillota > Clostridia > Oscillospirales > QAKW01 > QAKW01. The sequence continues at coordinate 34,539 of JAFSCX010000033.1, forward strand.
GGCCCATGCTGCCATGCTGGCAAAGCAGGGAATCCTCACCCAAGAAGAAGGGGATCGGATCATCGAAGCCTTGGGCGGGATCTTAGAGGATCTTGAGAGCGGAGCGCTCGCTTTTGATTGGGCGGCAGAGGATATCCATATGTTTGTGGAATCGGTGCTGACCAAGCGGATCGGGGATCTTGGCAAAAAACTGCATACAGCCCGCAGCCGCAATGATCAAGTGGCGGTGGATATCCGCCTTTATCTGCGGGATGAGGCCAATGAGATTATTGCTCTGATCAAAGAGTTGCTTTCTGCCGTTTTAGAGCAGGCAAAAGCGAATAAGGATGTGATCTGCTCGGGCTATACCCATCTGCAGCGGGCGCAGCCCATCACCTTCGGCCATCATCTGCTGGCCTATTGCATGATGCTGATTCGGGATATCGGCAGATTGCAAGATGCCACTCGGCGGATGAACCAAAATCCTTTGGGCTCCTGCGCCTTGGCCGGCACCACCTATGATACCGATCGGGCGGAGACGGCAAGGCGCCTTGGCTTTGATGGCTACACCCTCAATAGCATCGATGGGGTATCCGATCGGGATTTCTGCGTGGAGCTGATGAGCGCCTTTTCGCTGATCATGATGCATCTTTCTCGTTTTTCCGAGGAGATCATCCTTTGGTCCTCTTGGGAATTCAAATTTATTGAATTGGATGATAGCTATACCACCGGCTCCAGCATCATGCCCCAGAAGAAGAATCCCGATATGGCAGAGCTTGTCAGAGGAAAGACGGGCCGTGTATACGGAGATCTTTTTGCGCTGCTGACCACCCTGAAGGGCTTGCCTCTTGCTTATAATAAAGATATGCAAGAGGATAAAGAGGCAATTTTCGATAGTGTGGATACGGTGAAGAAATGCTTAAAAATCTTTGCGCCCATGATCCGCACCATGAAGGCGCTGCCCGAAAATATGTATGCGGCGGCAGGAAAGGGCTTTATCAACGCTACGGACCTTGCCGATTATTTGGTGAAAAAGGGCTTGCCCTTCCGCACCGCTTATAAGATTGTGGGGCAGACGGTTGCCCGCGCGATCGAGGAAAAGAAGGTGCTGGAGGAGCTCTCTCTTGCCACCTTGAGAGAATTTTCTCCTCTCTTTGAAGAGGATGTTTATCATGAGATTTCCTTGGAGACCTGCGTTTCCAAGCGAATCTCTGCAGGCGGCACCGGCCCTCAATCGGTGCAGGCCCAGATTCAATTTGTAGAGGATTATCTGAAATGAGTAAAAAAGTATTCATCGACGGCAGTGCCGGTACAACCGGCCTTCGGATTCGCGAGCGATTGGAAAAAAGAGAGGATATCACCCTGCTGACCCTTCCGGAAGAGCGCCGCAAGGATCCTGCCGCGCGGAAGCAAATGCTGAATGAGGCCGACATTGCGTTTTTATGTCTGCCGGATGATGCCGCAAGGGAAGCGGTGGCAATGATTGAGAATCCCAATACAGTGGTTTTGGATACCTCCACCGCCCATCGCACCGATCCGAATTGGTGCTACGGTTTTCCCGAGCTTTCCGCCATCGGCTTTGAAAAGGTGAAAGAGGCCAAGCGGATTGCTGTCCCCGGCTGCCATGCCAGCGGCTTTATTGCGCTGGTGGCGCCGCTGATTGAGGCGGGAATTTTGCCGAAAGATGCAGAGCTTACCTGCCATTCTCTTACCGGCTATAGCGGCGGCGGAAAAAAGATGATCGCTCAATATGAGCAGGCAGAGCGGGATGCTCTCTTGGATGCCCCCCGCCAATATGCCCTCGGCCAAAGCCATAAGCATCTGCCGGAGATGAAGGCGGTCTGCGGCTTGGAAAAAGAGCCGATTTTCTGCCCCATTGTAGCAGATTTTTATAGCGGAATGGCAGTAACCGTGCCTCTCTTTGCTTCCCAGCTTCAGAAGGGCTTCGGCATCGAAGAGATCAAGGATGTCTACCGCAAGGCTTATCAAGGGCCGATTGTGGAATGGAGCGAGGCGGCGGATGCCGATGGATTCTATTCTGCGGCAGCATTTGGAAATCGCGATAAAATGCAGATTACGGTGCAGGGCAATGGGGAGCGGATTTTGCTTCTTGCCCGCTATAATAATCTGGGCAAAGGCGCATCGGGCGCGGCGCTGGAATGTATGAATATTGTACTCGGCGATACGGCTGATTACGGTTTGGAATAAGGAGATAGTTTATGGAATTTGTGAAAGGCGGAATCACTGCCCCCCGCGGTTTTTTGGCAAGCGGAATTCATTGCGGAATTCGTAAAAATAAGACAAAGCGGGATCTTGCGCTGATCTTCAGCCGTACCCCCGCGAGAGCGGCTGCCGTATATACCACCAATCTTGTAAAAGGGGCGCCTATTACCGTTACCAAGGATCATCTTTCCAACGGAATGGCTCAAGCCATTATCTGCAACAGCGGAAATGCCAATACCTGCAATGCCAATGGGGTAGAGGTGGCAAAGGAAATGAGCCGCTTGGTGGGTGAGGCCATGAAGGTTTCCCATCGGGATGTTTTGGTGGCCTCTACCGGCGTAATCGGCCAGCCTTTGAATCTTGAGCCGATTGCAAGCCATATGGATGAGCTGGTCCATAATCTCAGCTCTACCGGCGGTAAAAAAGCAGCCGAGGCGATTATGACCACCGATACCAAGGTGAAGGAGATTGCAGTTGAGTTTACTGTAAACGGCAAGGTTTGCCGCTTGGGCGGTATTGCTAAGGGCAGCGGTATGATTCATCCCAATATGGCGACCATGCTGGTCTTTTTGACCACCGATTGCGCCATCAGCTCTGCCATGCTTCAAAAAGCCCTTTCCACCGATGTGCAAAATACCTTTAATATGACCAGCGTAGACGGAGACACCTCCACCAATGATATGGTAATCGTAATGGCAAACGGCCGCGCAGGAAATCCGGAGATTATAAAAGAGGGCCACGCCTTTGAAACCTTTATGAAAGCGCTGAATACGGTTACAGTCCAGCTTTGCCGCTGGATCGCAGCAGACGGAGAAGGCGCAACGAAGCTGCTGGAATGCCATGTGGAAGGGGCTGCGGATCTTGACACCGCAAAAACAGTGGCGAAGAGTGTAATTTGTTCCTCTTTAACCAAGGCCGCCATGTTTGGCGCCGATGCCAATTGGGGCAGAGTTCTTTGCGCTATCGGCTATAGCGGCGCTGAGGTGGATGTCTCTAAGGTAGAGGTGAAATTTTCTTCTGCCAAGGGTGAAATCCTTGTATGTGAAAACGGGGCAGGGGTTGATTTTTCCGAGGAACTTGCAAAAAAGATTCTTTTGGAAAAGGAAATTGATATCCTGATCCATCTTCATAGCGGGGAGGAAAAGGCGACAGCGTGGGGATGCGATCTTACCTATGATTATGTAAAAATCAATGGAGACTACCGCACCTAAAACTTGATTCCCATGCGATTTTTTTAGAGCATCACATTTGGCTGTGAAGCAAAATTACTTTACATCATTTGAAAGGAAAAACCATGGCTTTATCCATATCCAATGCCCAGCGGGCAGAAGTGCTGACACAGGCGCTTCCTTATATTAAAAAATATAACGGCAAAATTGTCGTCATCAAATATGGTGGCAATGCGATGATCAACGAGCAGCTCAAGGAGCAGGTGATGGAGGACATTGTATTGCTCTCTCTCATCGGCGTAAAAGTAGTGCTGGTCCATGGGGGCGGCCCCGAGATTACCGAGACCATGAAAAAGGTCGGAAAAGAGAGTGTCTTTTTAGACGGCCTTCGGGTTACCGATAAGGAAACGGCTGAGATTGTGCAGATGGTGCTGGCCGGCAAGATCAATAAAAGCCTTGTCAATCTCTTAGAGGTAAAAGGCGGCCGTGCGATGGGGCTTTCCGGTATGGACGATCGGATGATCCTCTGCGAGCAGAAGGATGAGCGGCTGGGCTTTGTGGGGAAAATCACCCAAGTCAATGTTACCCCCGTAATGGATCTTTTGGAAAAGGGCTATATCCCTGTCGTTTCCACCGTTGGTGTGGATAAAGAGGGAAATGTCTATAATATCAACGCCGATACGGCTGCCGCTTATATTGCAGGCGCCATGAAGGCGGAGCGGTTGATTACCTTGACCGATATCGCAGGAATTCTTCGGGATCATAATGATCCTACCACGCTGATTCCCGAGTTGGATATTGCGGAGGCCCATCAGCTCTTTGAAGAGGGAATCATCTCCGGCGGGATGCTGCCGAAGGTGGAATGTTGCATTGAAGCCATTGAGCATGGGGTCCGCAAGGTGATTATCATGGATGGGCGGGTGCCCCATTCCATTCTGATTGAGACCTTGACCAATGAAGGCGCCGGCACCATGGTGATCGGGGACCGCAGCCAATTAAAGAAGAGAAATGATGAGAGACGATGAATATTAAAGAAATCGATCAAAAATATATAGCCAATACTTATGCCCGCTTCCCCTTGGAATTGGTAAAAGGAGAGGGTGCGCTCTTTTGGGATGAGCAGGGCAAGGAATATATTGATATGGGCAGCGGAATCGCTGTCAATACCTTTGGTGCTTGCGATCAAGGCTGGATTGAGGCGGTAGAAGCGCAGCTTCATCAGCTGCAGCATACCTCCAATCTTTTCTATACCGCCCCTTGCGCCCGCCTTGCAGAGCAGCTTTGCTTGCGCACGGGGATGAAAAAGGTCTTTTTCGGCAATAGCGGTGCCGAGGCCAATGAATGTGCCATTAAAGTGGCAAGAAAATATGCCGCCGAGAAAAAGGGGAAGGACTATTATAAGATCATCACCCTGATCAATAGCTTCCATGGCCGCACCATCACCACCCTTGCCGCAACCGGTCAGCAGGTTTTTCATGAGGAATTTTTGCCCCTTACCGAGGGCTTCCTCTATGCTGAAGCCAATGATCTGGAAGGGATTAAAAGAATCGTGGCAGAAGAGAAAATTGCGGCGATTATGGTGGAGCCGGTGCAGGGAGAAGGGGGCGTGCTGCCTCTTACTGCCGCCTTTTGCAAAGGCCTGCAGGAGATTGCCGATCAAGAGGATATTCTGCTCATCATCGATGAGGTGCAGACCGGCAACGGCCGCACGGGAATGCTCTATGGATATATGAATTTTGATCTTCATCCCGATATTGTAACCACCGCAAAAGGCTTGGGCGGCGGATTGCCGATCGGCGCTTGCATGCTGGGGCAGCGGGTGGAAAATACCCTTACGCCCGGCTCTCATGGCTCCACCTTCGGCGGAAATCCCATTGCTGCTGCAGGCGCTCTTCATATTTTGGAGCGGTTGGATGAGCGGATGCTTTCCGAGATCAGGGAAAAATCTTCCTATCTTTTTAAGGCTTTTGAAAATGCAGAAGGCATTAAGAGTGTGAGCGGCATGGGCTTGATGATCGGGCTGGAGACCAATGGGGATGCAGGCGCAATCGTAGCCGCTTGCCGCGAGGCGGGCGTCTTGGTATTGAAGGCCAAAGAGAAGGTGCGCTTATTGCCGCCTTTGAATATCCCGATGGAATTATTGGAAAAAGCGGCTGCTGTCATTTTGAGAGCGGCAAAGGAGAATCAGGCATGAATCTGAAGAATCGTTCGTTTTTGAAATTATTGGATTATACACCCGAAGAGATTGCAGGTCTTTTGGATCTTGCTGCTCAGCTGAAGGAGAAAAAGAAAAAAGGAATTCCTCATCGCCTTTGCGAGGGAAAGAATATTGCGCTGATTTTTGAAAAAACCAGCACCCGTACTCGCTGCAGCTTTGAAGTGGCAGGCTATGATCTTGGCATGGGGGTTACCTATCTGGACCCTACCGGTTCTCAGATCGGGAAAAAAGAAAGCATTGCCGATACGGCCCGTGTATTGGGCAGAATCTATGATGGAATTGAATATCGGGGATTTGGGCAGGAGATTGTGGAAGAACTGGCCAAACATGCCGGTGTGCCTGTATGGAACGGTTTGACCAATGAATTCCATCCCACCCAGATTTTGGCGGATTTTCTCACCATTCGGGAGCATTTCGGAACGCTTAAGGGCATAAAATTGGTCTATTGCGGGGATGCCCGCTATAATATGGGGAATTCCTTGATGGTGGGCGCCGCCAAGATGGGGCTTCATTTTGTGGCTGCAGCGCCGAAGGAATATTGGCCGGATGCCGCATTGGTCGAGGAATGTAAAAAAATAGCCGCCGAAACCGGTGCCATCATTGAATTTAATGAGGATCCCAAGGCGGCTGCTAAGGATGCGGATGTGCTTTATACCGATGTATGGGTATCTATGGGTGAGCCTGCTGAGGTATGGGAGGAGCGGATTCGCGCCCTCTCTCCCTATCAGATCAATCGGGAGCTGATGGCCTGCGCTAAGAAGGATGCGGTCTTTATGCACTGCCTGCCTGCTTTCCATGATTTGAAGACAACGGTGGGAAAAGAAATCAGCGAAAAATTCGGCATTTCCGAAATGGAAGTAACCGATGAAGTATTTGAAAGTGCCCAATCCATTGTATTTGATGAGGCAGAAAATCGAATGCACACCATTAAGGCGGTCATGGCCGCAACATTATAAAAAGAAAAGGATGCGTTGCTCGCAACGCATCCTTTTTCAGCGTGTCAAAAAACTCCTGCGGAGGTTTTTGACACGCTGGGAGACTCTCAAAAAAGAGTGCAGATTTCGTCGATCTGTTCTCGTCGGCGTTTTTTCGGGGTCCCCGACAAAACTGAAGTTTTGTTGGGGAAAAG
>JAFSCX010000034.1 GCA_017436525.1 Clostridia bacterium
AAAGCAGCAGAAATGCAGGTGCTGACTCATGACGAGATGCAGAGGTTCATAATCCAAGCCAAAGCAGACGGATACTTTGAAATGTTTATCCTTGAACTCAGTACAGGGTTAAGAGTCGGCGAACTTGCCGGACTGCAATGGGATGACCTTAATATGCAAACAGGAGAACTGCACATCTCCCGTCAGGCAACTACGGTACACGGAAACATCCATGTCTGTACGCCGAAAACTAAATCCTCAATCCGAACCATCATCCTTCCGCCGGAAATCGTTAAAATCCTTGCGGAATACAAGAAAAGGATTAACTCGCGGTGGATGTTCCCGTCACCCATAAAAGAGGACGCACCTCTCCATCCGAGCGTTATAAGGAAGGCAATGCAGAGAACGTTGGAACGTGCAGATTGCAAAATTGTACGCTTCCACGATCTCAGGCATACCTTCGCCACCAACGCCCTTGCCAACGGTATGGATGTGAAAACGCTGTCGGCGATCATAGGTCACATTTCATCAGAAACAACTTTGAATATATACACTCATATCACCGACAATATGCAACGCAGTGCAGCCAACAAAATAGAGCAAGGCTTCGGCAGAAATGAGGGCAGTTTGAGGGAGGTCGAGCAAACACCCGACCAAGCGGTAAAAACGCCACAGAGAGCGAAATTCGAGCCGAAACAGCCGAAAATCCGCCGCCCCGGAACCGGATGTATCACGGAGATCAACGACCACCTATTCGAAGGTCGGTACTCGCCGACAAACGCATACGGAAAACGCACACCCAAAAATGTGTACGCCAAGACGAGAGAGGAATGCGAAGAAAAACTCGCCGAGCTGATCATACAGATGAATGCTGAAATCGCTGCCGAGAAGGAACGGCTTAAGGCAGAGCAGACGGCGTAAGGCAACTGTAAGCCGCCACGGAGAAAACCGTGGCGGTTACTCTGTTCGTGACAATCGTGTCGAAATATGCTATAATTTAACAAAAATAACGTGAGGTAAATTATGGCAAAGCAATACATAACTTTGAAACAAGCGGCACAGAAATGGAAGTCAAAACCTTGGTACATTCAAAAGGCGTGTGATGCAGGACAAATTCCCGAAGCCGTAAAGCTCAACGAGGAATGGATAATACCTGCTGATTTGGAAAGACCGCATATGCATATTGAAAACAAAGGCGAAATTAAAGAGCCGAAATATCAGCACGGAGATGCGTATAAGGATCACATTTATAGGATGACGATGAGTGGCTTTCCGGATTTCAATGTCCATGTATATGAAATCGGCGGTGCAACATACGAAGTCTATTCTTGTTTTTCTGCCGATGCTACACAAACGGTTGCAGAAAAATTATATGGTTATGCTATGCGGAAAGCCGCAGATGACTGCGAAAAATTCGGACATCCGTTTTTAAGCGCCAAATCCCAAAGAGAAGTGCTGGATCAAATACGAGAGAACGAATTAGAATCCATGCCCTCCTCTGAGGAATTGCGAAATTACTACTACAATGGCTTTGTAAAGATAGGATTTACTGAAGCTGAAATTGCAGAGCTGATGGCAAAGATCAATGAACATATTGCAAAGCGAAATAAGAACTTTGGTGTCGAATAAGTTTCACATCAAAATTTGAGCCGCAGTAGTCAAAGAAGAAAGAAAAAATCCTCTGAAATCGCTTGATTCCAGAGGATTTTTGGTCGGAGTGGCGAGACTCAAACTCGCGGCCCCCGCATCCCAAATGCGGTGCGCTATCAACTGCGCCACACCCCGATTTATTCAGTTTTTTAGTATCTGTGGGATACTATGTGGTCGTTGCCTTATTATAACACATTTCAAAGAGAAAAGAAAGAGGAAAATCCGCAGTGTTTAAGGCTTCTTTGAGGGTTTGGAAATTTCTAATGGATGTCGTCGGTAACACTCCCAAACCACCCGCGCTCCCAGCTGCGCCACACCCGGATATCTATTCAATTTTTCTTGTTTTTGCGTGGAAGTGGGACAAACTGTGGTCAAACCCGATTTTACGCTTTTTTGAGATTTTGTAAAATGCCGAAAACCCGCATAAATAAAGGCTTTTTCGCACTTTTATTTTTTCTTGAGTGCGCACCTTGTTCACGCTCCCAAATGTCGCGCGCTACCAACTGCGCCACACCTCAAGTTTATTGATTTATTATAGCAGAGGATGGGTGTTTTGTCAATGGAAAAGAGAAGGACGGCATATAAATGCACATAAAAAAGAACGAAATAGAAAAAGTTGTTGACGAAGGGAAAATATAATTGTATAATTTAACCATAGAATGGGGATTTGTGCTGTGAGGTATAAATTCCTTTATAAATTTTAAGGAGAGTGAACGAATATGAAAAAACTGACAAGCTGGTTGTTGGTGGTTGTAATGCTGATTTCATGTTGCGCTGTAATGGCACTGCCTGCAGCAGCTGCTGATGTTCCCTTTACCAACCTCTACAACCCGGATGAAGCAGTCGCGGGTCGTGCTGTTGCCAATATGGCATCGACCAATACGGATGAGCTGATCTATATTACCTCTGCTCCCATTGAGGTAAAGGCCGATGAGACCGTTTATTTTGGCCCCTTGAATGTCAGCCAAGGGTATCAGGCTTATTTCTATGCCAAGAATAATACCAAAGCCGGCACTGAGATTCCGGCAGCGCAGACTCCTCAAGCATTTGTTTTTGATGGAGCAGTGCGCCGCACCAATGCAGATTCCAAAGTGACTGACAGATCTAAAAATGTTGCTGTATATTCCTATACCGCTTCTGCAGATGGTTACATTCGCTGCACCTTCCCCATTGAGTATGCGGAGTTTTATGTAATTACCAAAGATACGCTTACCTATGAAAAATATTTCGCATATTTTGATAATATTGAGGGCGCCAATCTTTGGAATATGTATTTGGATGTTAAGGGCTTGCTGAATCCTACCGGCACATTCGACTATGAAAACAATAACCATAGCGCCACCCATCTGATCGCTGTCAAAGAAGGCGATGTGATTACATGGGGTCCCCATCGCGATACCTTGTATTACGGTGCGGTGGGCTATAATGCCCAAGGCGCTGGCGTAACCAATGAGATTTGCGTGGGAACTAATGCAAACCACCCCGCATCTACCGATGTAAAAAAGGTAGAATCCTTCACCGCAGATAATAATCCCAAGGATTTGGATGATACTGTTAATTATAGCATCTATAGCTATACCGTTCCCGCAGGGGTTTCTTATGTGCGGGTGATCACCCATAATACCGGTATTGCCGATTTCATGGTTCAGAAAAACAATGAATTCAATGTAGAAGGCTATTGGGAACTGATGGGCGGCGATGTGAATAGCCCCTATTTCGGAAAGAACTCTGTATGGTTTGGCGATTCCATCACCCAGGCAACGCAAGATATTTCTATTTTTGATAAATCAAGCAATGGTGTACCTGCAAGCACTTGGTATGGCGGTTGGGTCGGCCGTGTCAGCAAGGCTCTCAATATGAATTATGATCATAACGGCGAGAGCGGCTGGTCCCTCTCTACTGCACGTCCCGGCCGTATTGTAAATCGCTTGATTGCCACTCAGGCAGATGAGCCTGCAGGCGGCTTTGATGTTGTCATGCTCCATGGCGGTACCAACGATGCCTGGCAGTCTATGCCGGTAGGTGCCATGAGCGACTCCTATTCTCCTACTGATTTTGATATCAATACCTATGCCGGTGCATTGGAAGAGCTCTTCTACTATGCAACCACCCTCTATGGGGATACGGCAGAGATCAATTATATCTTAAACTATGCTCAGCCCAGAAATCCGAACGGGCAGGTAAGCAACATGGCTCCCCATTATGCAGAAGCATTGAAGATCTGCGAAAAGTGGGGCGTTCGTGCCATCGACCTTTTCCATGATGAGCAAGTAAAAGAGGCTTGCAATCTCAATGCCGCAAAGATTTATAGAGACGGGTGCCATGCGAACCAATGGGGTTATAATATCCTCACTCCTTTCATTACGGAGAAGATGCTGGCCGACACCAACGGCAACAGCTGGCTGGAGGATCACGATGATATCGCAGGCAAGATCTATAACGATCTGAAGGTTGCTGTCTCTAAGAGCGCGCATTTCACTGCCGAATCTAAGGTTGCCTTCTTCGAGGCTGCCACCGGCACCAATAACGCAGAGAAGCTGGCTGCCGCATTGGAAGCGGCTCCTGCTCTGAAGCAGGTTGAGGGTAAATATATCCCCATTACCGAGATGACCAAATATGCTTTTGCGCAGCAAAAGGATTACGGTGTTGCTACAGTGCAGGATTTGGTATGGCTTTCCAACTATAATAACCAGAACGGCAATAATAACAGCCAGACCGTCTTTGGAAATCTTCCCGGCTATATTCCTGCTGATTATAAGATCCACCAGCTCAATGATGTGGATATGAATACGGATAGTTATTATAATACAAATGGCTATAATACCATTGGAATTGGTACCACTGTCAATCCCTTTGATTCTGTATACGATGGCCATGGCTATAAGATTCTCAATTATAAGAAGACTGCAACCGCTTCCTGCACCTCTGCTATTTTCCCGAGAATCAAAAATGCCACCATCAAGAATCTTACCATTGAAGGCGCTGATATTACCGGTTATACTAAAGATAATAACTGGGGCGGAGAGTGGACCGGTATTTTAGCAGGTGTGGCTTATGAAGCTAATAATCTGATTCAAAATTGCCATGTAGTAAACAGCACCCTTTCTAAAAACTTAAAGAATGGTATGGGTGCCATCTTGATTCAAGCAAATAACTATAATTCAGCCAACTCTCCGGATGGCTTCCATATTTTGGATTGCTCCGTAAGCGGATGCGAGTTTATTATTACCCAAGACAGCGGCGACAATACCAACATTGGTTGGGTAGCCTCCCGCGTTACCAGCAGCAACCATATTGTTGAAAATACCGTTACCTATAATAATACCCTGACGGTTAGCAATGCTATTAATGTTAAGGCTGTGGGCGGTATAGCCAGTGAAGCCAAGAATGATGCGAAGTTTATCAACTGCGGATCTTATAATAACCGCATTAATAATGAAAGCGGCGCTACCATTGATGCCACAATGAACTCTTCTTTGGTAGGTTATGTTGCAAGCGGTACGATCAATCTGACCAACTGCTATGCCGATAGCAATCTGCCTATGGTTGCCAGCGGCAATACCAATATTGCTAACTGCTATTCCATCCCCGCAGGCAATATCACTGCCGAAGAGATTACCAACGGCACTTTGCTTAGCAAGCTCAATGAAACCACCAACCTGCGCTGGGTTTCCACCTCTATCGGCGATGTTTCCATCCCCATGGTAAAGGCAAATATCGTTACTCTGGGCGGTTATACCCTCTATGGTGCTACCACTGATGGCAAGATCACTGCATCTGAGGATGTGCTTGCTGCAATCGCCGGCAAGATCTGGAGAAAAGGCAATGTAACCCTGCTCACCAAGGATATCCTTGCAGGCACTTATGAGCTGGATGAAGCTTGGGTAGAGGCTGATTATCTGCTGGGCGACTGCATGGGCGGCAAATCCTTGAATACGCAGGATGCGCTGGCTCTGCTGCAGACGGTTGTAGGCAGAGATGTTGAAGGCTATATGGCTGAAAGAGCAGATATGAACGGCGATGGGAAGGCTTCCATTGCAGATGTTTGCACCATCTTGCGCTATATTGCAGAAGGCATAAATGCCGCCGTATAATTAAATCTGAAGCAACAAAAATCGGATGCGTTTATACGCATCCGATTTTTTAAGGGTGAAATTGACCGCAAGCGGTCAGTGAAGAGTGAAATTGCGCCGTTGGCGCAGTTAAATTTTTGAAAATTCTTAAATTTTCAAAAGTTAAGGTAGAAACCGGCTGCGGCAGGTTTCTGAATTTTGAATAAAAACGCGGAAGAGGCCGCATTTCACTGCCCCTTTTGTTTCCTTTTTAGGAAACAAAAGGGGCTTTTGTGCATTTTGCACGAAAATACTTGGGATTTACAAAAAAATCACAAAAAGTGGTATATAAACAACATGAAGTAATTCCCTTTTAGGAACTAAAGTGCTAAAATACTATTGAAATAGTCTACTGCAACGGCGGGTCATTGTGCCCAAAATGTAGTAAAACGCTTACAAAAAGAGAAATTTATCCCACTTTTTAAGGAGGATTTTAATATGTTCACAAAGAAAACCCGCATCGTATCCCTGCTGGTTACCATTGCCATGCTCATCTCGCTGGTGGCAGGCTTTAATATAGTGGTAACTGCGAATTCAGGGGATGCCACGCCCATTGATGACGCATCGGATTTTGCGTCCATTGCACTGAATGGTAATTATATCCTAACAGCGGATATTGATTTCCAAAATGGGCTTTATACCCCCATCGGTACCCTCGATGCGCCCTTTACCGGCACCTTCGATGGCGATGGGCATACCATCAGCAATCTGACTTTGGCAAGTGATGATAACTTCCAAGGTCTTTTCGGCGTGAACAAAGGAACCATCCGTAATGTTAAAATGGATGAAAGCTGCACCATCTCCGGTAACGCTTATGTGGGTGCGATTGCCGGTAAGAACTATGGAGTAGTTGAAAATTGTATTTCTCAGGCAACCGTCAGCTATCTTAAATCCTCCAACGCCGGCGGTACCTATAAGGTCATGACCCAGAACCTCTGCCAGTGGGGTGATTCTGAGTTTGCATCATATGATACTTACTTGGAAAGCGGCGATCAGTTGAGCCGCCGCCCGGGTATGTTGGCGCGGATCAAGGAAGTCAGCCCCGATCTGATTGCCTTCCAGGAGAACTCTTTTACCAATACGAATACGGTATCGAATGATGCTTCTTGGTGGGAAAATCTGACCGGAAAGAATACCAATACCGTAACCGCTTGGAAAACCGTATTGGAAAATGATACCGATCTGAAGAGTACCTATACCTTCTTTGGTTCTCAGGGCTCCGAGGAATCGAATCCTCAGGAAGGTGCAACGGTTGCTTATAGAACCGATAAATTCACTCGGATCGCCTCCGGCACCTTCTGGCATTCCACCAATCCGGATGAGCCTATTGATGAACAGGATGCCAACTGGGAAACGTGGGGCTATGACGAAAATAACCGGCGTGTTTGTAACTGGGTTGTTTTGCAAGATAAGAGCGACGAGGGAGCGCACCCGCAAAAGATCGTTCTTTATAGCCTGCATCTTCAAGATTCACAAAGTGAACCAAAACGTGATCAAGAGGTACAAGTCCTTCTTGAAAAAATTTCCGCTCTTCGGGAAGCACACGCCGATGCGATTTTTATTGCTGCCGGCGACTATAACGAGAGTGCAAGCGGGACTGCCTATAAGTTGGTAGAAGACTATCTCAACGGCGAGATGGATAATGCCCGTAATATTGCCACAAATTATGTTGGCGATAGTAAAACGCTGAATACCCAAGGCGATATCTATGTAGGCGCTACCGGCACCATCGACCACATCCTGATTGATGGCTCTGCCGCCAATGTAACCTCCTTTGAGGTGCGGGATGAGCTTTATGATTCACTTGGCACAAAGTATGCCGCAAGTGAGATCAAAACCAATGCAGAGAGTGCTTATACCGGCGCATCCGATACCGTTATTACGAGAGAAACCGCCTTGCGTCCCTCCGACCATAACGGCGTTGTTGCGACCTTTGAGGTGCGCACCAACTATGCCATCGGCGGCGTAGTAGGCGAGAATGACGGCAAGGTCTGCCAGATCGTGGCAGAGGGCGATATTGCGGCAACTGATCCTGCGGCCAATGAGGCAGGCACGGCCATCGGCGTCAATAATAAGACTGCTGTTGCCGTCTTCGGTACCGAAACTGTTATCGGAGCAGGCTCCACCGTAGGCGCAGGTGCGCTGACTCCCAAGCCCTCCTTGGAGATCGTTTATAAGCTGAATAAGGCTGCCGAGACCGATGCTTTTGCTCTGGTTGAAAAGGAATATGAGATTATCGGCAGCAATGATGATTATGAAACTCCCATCTGCATCACTGTAAATGGTGTGCCCTATTATACCCTGCCCAACAGCGGCAACTTTGATCTGGACCTGACGGGTATCAAGGATCCCACCTTGATTCAGGACGGCAAGATTCTGGAAGGCACCACCTCCATCGAGGTGGGTGATCAAGATATGACCGTCGCCGTGGCGGATTCCATCATGAATGTTACCGAGATGGCTACCACCGGCGTCAACGATTTCATCATTGATAATCAGGACGAGCTGGAGTATGCCGATTCCAAGCTTTCCTATATCAATAAGGCGAATGTTACCCTCTATCTGGGCGCCGATATTGATCTGACCGATACCACCTTTGATGGCTTCTCCGGCAATATCCTTTTCTCCTTCGACGGTATGGGCAAAACCATCCGCAACTGGACCACCAATGCGAAAGCGTTCTTCCATGGATCCAATAATAACACCGGTTTCCGTGGCAAATTTGTAAAGAATGTAACTTTTGATAATGTCCATACCGGCGGCGGATATGGACGCTCCATTGTTATCAGCATTGGTGCCGGTGCAAACGATCTTTTGATGGAGAATGTCCATGTCAAGAATTCTTCCGTAACCATTACCACTACTGAAAATTTGGCTGCAATTCTTTATACCAATACCGATGCCGCCGCCGAGGCACGCACCGTAACCATCCGCGGTTGCTCGGTAGTGGATTCCTTGATTCAGGTTAAAGAAGGCGTTACCAAAGACGGCGGCCATACCAACAGCGGTGCCGTTTCCGGCCGTATCGGCAATGGTGTAACCTATAATATTTCCGATATCTATGTAAAAGGCTTCCAAAATCTGGTTGGCTTAGAAACTACCGGCTCTAAGGGTAACTCTGTCCTGATCGGTACAAAAGAGAGTGGCGCCACTTTAACTTTGAATAATATTGGAGTATTTGATTGCTCTACCAGCGGCCAAGGCTATGATCTGATTGGCCGTCATTATGCCGGTACGGTCAATGCTTCCAATATCATTACCGTAGGCAATACTACCGCAGGCCTTACTGCAAAAGAAGGCGGCGAAATTACCTTCTCCAATGTCCATACTACTGCCGGCACTAAAATTGCGGTAATGGATGCTGGGGCCAACGATGGTGTAGTGATTGATGGTGGCAACCAAACCTCTGCAAATGGTGTTACCAATATTGCCGCTCGCGCTGATCTGAAGACCGGCGAGCTTGCCTATAGCATGAATCAAGCCCTCTCCAATCCCTATTTCTATTGGGAAGTGGATGAGAGCAATAATGACGGTGCTTTGAAGCCCGCCACCTCTGAGCAGCAAACCCGCAAGGTTACGGTTAAGACCAAGGATACCGATACTGTTTATTATGCCGACGGCGGCGAGATCTTTGACCTTCCCGAAGCGGAAGATGTTACCTACTGCGTAGTAGAAGGCGGCGGCACTGTTGCAGGAAGGATTTTGACCGTCTCTACCGATATGGATACCGTGGTTAAAACTGTCGATAGTGCAGCGATCCAAATAGTGGCCGATGCCATTGCAGCTTTTGAGGGTAAGAACCTCGCCTACTTTGTTAAAGGCAATGAAATTGCTGCAGAGATTGAAACGCTGAAAGCCGGCTTGAAAAACGGCTCTTATACCGATGAAGCTGAGGCGCAGGCCGCTGTTGCAGCGCTGAACACCTATGGCTCTGCCGGCTATAATACCACTCCCAATGCAGAGGGCACCAATATGCCTTCTGTTACGGAAGTTGAAGCCTATCCCGGTGCTCTCGGCTATATTATCCATAATGAAGCCGATTGGGATCACCTGGAAACTTATGTAGATTATTTCAATAATGACCAGATCGTGATTCACTTGGCAGCCGATATTGATCTTTCCAAGATCACCTTTGAGTGCTTCGATGATCCTTATTTCTCCTTTGATGGCCATGGTCATACGGTAAGCGGCTGGGGTACTGAAGCAAATCCTGCCCGCAGCAACGGTATGTTCCGTTTTAATACATCTAACGAAACCGCTTCCATGAAGTTCATTAAGAACTTGAACTTGGAAAATTGCCATACCAAGTATAACAATGATGCTTCTGCAGCCAGTGCTCTGCTTGTTACCAATGAGTGTTCTGACGGCGGCTTTGCTTTTTTGGCTACCGATTTCACGATTGATAATGTCCATGTTAAGGATTGCTCGGTAGTGGGTATCGGTAATCGTAATGCTATATTTATGAGTGCTTATGCCAATTCGTTAAACGCTTATACGGTAACAATGAAAAACTGCTCTATAGTTGGAACTACTCTTACTGCAGGTGTTCATAATAATCCCAAAGGCGCCGGTCATGCCGGTTTGCTGATGGGTAAAGCAAACAACAATACCGGCAAGACCGCTACATATAACTTCCAGAATATTTATATGAGCGGAAATACCATGAATGCCGGCCGTGATAACTACGACAGTTTGATGATCGGTAATATTGAGGGTACTTATTCGGGCGGTCCGGTCTATAACGTTACCATCAATATGAATAATATTGTAGCAACGGATAATGTTGTCAATTCCTTGGAAGCCAATATCGGTTTGGTGGGTAATAACGATCGTGGTATCGTCAATGTGGACGGTATGATTCTGCTGAATAATGATTACAAATCCAGTGTGGCGATTACAAGTACCTCTTTGTTTGCAAGTAATATTGCATCGGAATCCCAACTGACAGTGGAGGATGTCTATACCGACGAGGCAGTTACTGCTAATATGCAGGGTGCTTCCGGTTGCACTGTCGATACTTCTCCCAATGCCATAACCTCCGGCGAGGCGGCATACGGTGCCAACGCGGCGGCAACTGCCGATTCCATCTTCTACTATACCACCACCGAAGAGGGTGTGGAACTTGGCACTGCTGCCAATGCCACCCGCAAGATTGAGTTGGTCTACAATAGCAAGGTTGTGAAGACCTACTATGCCAACGGCGGAGAGAGTATCGAGCTGGGCGTTGTCGAGGATCCCGATGCTACTTTCAGCTTGGCCGGCGGAAGCAGCGGCTCTATAAGCGGCAATGTGCTGACCGTGCCTACCGATAGCAGCGAGATCACTGTTACTGTTACTGTAACACCCTCGAATGCATCTCTCTTTGCGGCTTATGCCAGCGCTTCTGTTACCACTGTTGAGTCTACAGTTACCAGCGGTGATTATACCGTTGCAAATGTAGAAGAATGGTTGTATCTTTATAAGAATCAAAATCTTTTCGCCGGCACGGATATCACCATTCATATCATCGCGGATCTGGATCTTGCAGGGCTGGCCGCATCTGCATTCACCTCCGTCGACCCATACGGTCGTACCAGCTTTACGAACCCCGCCTTCTCATTGGATGGCCATGGCCATACCATCAAGAATTGGGGTACGAAAGATTCGCGGATGGCAACTGCCGGTTTGATCCGAATCCAAGACCCTTCTGCAGATTGCTTGAAGTCTATTAAGAACCTTACTTTTGAAAATTGCCATACCACCGGCTCTGGCGGCGCTAATACTGCATTGATCTTCACCACTTGGGGCGGAGATGCCGGCTACGACTATATGGCCTCTGAGTTCACCATGGAAAATGTCCATGTAAAGAATTGCTCGGTCAACGGTGAAGCCAACCGGAATGCGATCTTTATGAGTAATTACGCTAAAAAGAATGGTGCGTATACCGTCAACATGAAGAACTGCTCT
>JAFSCX010000035.1 GCA_017436525.1 Clostridia bacterium
TGATGATGCGGATTTTTTCCTTATAATAAGAAAGCAAGGAAAAAAGAGTAGGTTTTTTCCCTTGCTGATTTATAGAATCGGCAGAATTCTTTTATTCTCTTATTTTCTGCGGTCTGTGCCTTTTTTGACAGTCTGAAAAAAGGCTGTGTAGAAATTTTCTACACAGCCTTTTTTATTATTTCGTTTCAACCGTTTCTGCAGGGATGATTACATCATCGCTGGGGCTGGCTTCAGCCTCGGCTTGAATCTGCTCATCAAAGGAATACATGGGCTTTACATCCTTACCCTTGATCTTACGATCAATATAATTGCGGGTAATCTTAAATACCAAGGGGCTGAGGATCACAACTGCGATCAGGTTGGGAATCATCATCAGACCATTGAAGGTATCGGAAATATCCCAAGCCAAAGAAGAGGTCATCACCGCACCGGAGACAATCATCAATACAAAAATGACCTTATAAACTTTAACCGACTTGGTGCCAAAGAGATATTCCACAGCCTTGGATCCATATTGAGACCAACCCAATACCGTAGTAAAGGCAAAGAGCAGCATCGCGATTGCTATAAACCATTCTCCTGCCTGACCATATATATTACCAAAGGCCTTACTGATCAAGGTAGCGTCATCGGTACCTGCTGCCACAACGCCGGTCTCCAGATTGATAAAGCCGGAGGTCAGAGCGATCAAAGCGGTCATGGTGCAGACGATCATGGTATCAAAGAATACCTCGAAAATGCCCCACATACCTTGCTTTACAGGCTCTTTTACATTAGAAGAAGAATGAACCATTACAGAGGATCCAAGGCCTGCCTCATTGGAGAATACGCCTCTCTTACAGCCCTGCACAATCACCAGCTTCAATGCAGCACCTGCAGCACCGCCGGCCAAAGCCTTTACACCCAGAGCATGAGCAAAGATGGATTTGAATGCAGGCAGGATCAATTCATAATTAAGACCGACTGCGATCAAACCAAGGACCACATATGCAATTGCCATAAAGGGCACGACCCGCTCAGCAACGGTTGCAATTCTCTGCAAGCCGCCGATGATAATCAGCGCACCGATCACCAAAAGAACAAAGCCGATGATCAGATTGATCATATTCACCCCGCCGATCGTCCACTCCACATTGGAGAAGAAGGCAGATTCCATATTCAGGGTGATCTTATTGACCTGACCCATGTTGCCGATACCGAAGGAAGCCAAAATGGCAAAGATGGCAAAAAGAACCGCCAATACAGAAGCGATCTGCTTCAAGCCTTTTTTCTTGCCCATACCATCCTTTAAGTAGTACATGGCACCGCCGGACCATTCACCGTCTTTATTTTTGCGGCGATAGAAGATGCCCAATACATTCTCGGAATAGTTGGTCATCATGCCAAGGAAAGCAGCCACCCACATCCAGAGGACCGCACCGGGGCCGCCGAGGCAGATTGCTGCAGCCACACCTGCGATATTGCCGGTACCGACCGTTGCGGCAAGGGCGGTGCAGAGGGCTTGAAATTGCGAGATGGATTTCTTATCGGTCTTTTTAGTAGAAGTATTATTCTTCTTAAAGATGGTCATGATGGTATTGGTCCACCAATGACGCAGGTGCGTAATCTGAAACAGACCGGTTACGGCGGTCATAATTACACCGGCGATCAGCAACAGATACAGACCGAAATCAGTCCAGATCCAGGTATTGATCACATTATTGATCTCGGTTACCTTTTCTATAAATGCGTTCATTCTTTAATTTCCCCTTTCATTTAACGCAAAAAATAAAAAACAGACCGCCCGCGCTATTGCACAAACGATCTGCAAAAAAACAAAAGATTCCTCTTTCAAAAACCTTCTTTGTCCTTTTGCCTGAGAGTTTCACGCAATTTACGCTTGCCCCTTCGGCACCCAATTCAATGGGATTCTCCAAAGCTCTATCCCCTTGCAGTCGCCCTGCAAGGATCCTATAGATATTCTGTTTTGAATAATGGAATTATTATAACCGACAATTTCTCAAATTGCAAGTGTTTTTTTAATTATTTTTTATCCCTTTACTGCGCCGGAGATGACCCCTTTAATAATATGCCGCTGGCCGACGGCATAAAAGACAATAATGGGAATAATCGCCAGCGTCAAAAGAGCCATAAAAGCGCCGTAGTCCACCGATCCATAGCTATCGGTGGTGGCGGATTGGATGGCCATGGGAATGGTATAATATCCTTTCGTCTTATCGAGCACCAAAGTGGGAAGAAGGTAATCATTCCAAACCCACATGGCCTGCAAAATTGCCACTGAAATATAGGTGGGGCGCATAATAGGAAGGACCACCCGAAAGAAGGTGGAAAGCGGATTGCAGCCATCAATCATGGCGGCCTCTTCGATTTCAATGGGGATTCCTTTGATAAATCCCGTAAAAATAAAAACCGCAAGCCCTGCGCCGAATCCTAAATAGACCAAGGGAATCGTCCATGGGGAATTGAGCCCCAATCGATCGGAGATAAAGGGTAGAGTAAACATCACCATTTGAAAGGGCACCGCCATGGAAAAGACAAAAAAGAAATAGATGCCGCGGCAAAATCTTCCCCCTACCCGCTCCAAAAACCATGCGCACATCGAAGTGCAGAGCAGAATCAATGCCACCGAGAGGACTGTAATCATTAAGCTATAGCCCATGGATTGAAAAAAACGAATGGAGGTAACGCCCCGCACGAAATTCTTAATTCCCACAAAGGTTTCCTGATTGGGAAGAGCAAAAACCTGATCGGTAATGGCCTCTTTGGTCTTGAAGGAATTGATCAGCAGCACCAGAAGAGGGATCAGATAGACTGCTGATAGGGCGGCGAAAAACCATGAAAGCCATGATTTTTTCATTGGCGCACCTCCCTTCGATGGGTGGACCATAGCTGCAGAAGGGCTATGGTGGCCACGATGATAAAGAAGATCACCGCCATCGCTTGGGCGGTGCCATGGGCGCGAGGGGTGGTGCCATAGGCATTTCGGATGGCCATGGCGAGCATTTCGGTGGTGGAGCCCGGTTTTCCGTCGGTCAGGGCAAGATTCTGATCATAAAGCTTAAAGGAATTGGTGAGGGTGAGAAAGGTGCAGATGGTAATGGAAGGCATCACCATGGGGATGGTAACGTTCTTCAATGTCTGCCATCTGCCGGCCCCATCAATACGAGAAGCTTCAATCAGCTCCTCCGGCACGCTTTGAAGGCCTGCAATATAGATAATCATCATATAACCGATCTGCTGCCATGCAACCACCGCCACCAATCCCCAAAAGCCAAAGGCGGTGCTATAGGAAAGATCCTTGCCAAATAAGGGAATCAAGATTCCGTAATTGATCAGCATTTTCCATATATAACCCAATACAATTCCGCCGATCAGATTGGGCATAAAAAAGACGGTGCGAAATAAATTAGTACCCCTGATTCCGCGGGTGAGACCCAAGGCCACAAAAAATGCCGCCAAATTGATCAGCACCACCGATACCAAGGTAAAGAGCGCTGTAAAGCCAAAGGAATACCAAAAGCCGATATCGGCCGTAAAGACCCGAAGGTAATTAGAAAAGCCCACGAAAGTAGGCTCTTCGATTGTGGCATATTCGCAAAAGGACAGCCAAATTCCCATGAAAAACGGGATGGCGAAGCCGATGATAAAGGCGATTAATGTGGGAAGCAGAAAGATGGGAAACCATCTTGCCGTAGGCTTATTCATAAAAGATCAACCTCCGTAGTTGGCATCATATTCCTTTTTCCAGCCATCTACAAAGGCATTCTTCACCTCTGCCCACAAAGCATCGGTCCTGCCGCCTTGGGCATACGCCAGAAGCGCAGCGCCCACTCCATCCTTCCACTTTTCGCCGGGGATGGTAGAAAAGCTCCAAGCCACCGGAACATGCCCTGCGGCAAGATAATCATCTGCCGCCTGAATCAAAGGATTATCCGATTGCTTTGCTTTCTTGAAGGGGCTTACAAAGCCCATTTCTTTGGCAAGGGCATTTGTCCCCTCTTCGGAGGTTACCACCCATTCCAAAAAATCGATGGTTGCTTTGATATCCTGCTCCGATGCCTTGGCGTTGACGCACCAATAGTTTTCACTGCCGGTGCATAGCCCCTGCTCCTCTTCATCCTCGGCTCCGATATAAATAGGCAACATTCCTACATTCGCTTCGCCCAGCTTTTCTTCCATATCTTCATCCCATGCCCAGGTTCCGTTTTGATAAAAGATGGCTTCCCCATTATTAAATTCATTTTTTGCGTCATCGCCGGTTTTAGCGCCGATGGAGGCAGGCTCAACCGTTGCATTATTGAGATAAAGATCCCATATGGCGCGAAAGCCATCCAGAAAGCTTCCGTTAATTGCCTCGGTGTGGTCGATATCCCGATCTTCATATTCATAATAGATCGGCAGATTGGCAAGATGGCCCTTGAATCGCCAATCGGAGGAGGAATCCATCCCCGCAGAGGTGAAAGCACCTTTGATTCCGAGGGCTTCTTTCTTGGCCTGAATATCCTCCACCATGGTCTTGAAGGAATCAAAGCCATCGATCTCGTCAAGAGATTTTATCTTTGCATCTGCAAGGGTAAAATACTGATCCAAAAGTTTTTTATTATAGATGATGCCGAAAGATTCAATGGCATAGGCAATCCCTGCCACCTTATCCCCATCCTCAAGAGCGAAATCATCGTTGGTCAGCTGCTCATAGAGGGCTGTATCCTTAAGATCATAGCAATAGCTTTTCCACCCTGCAAGGCCCATAGGGCCATTGACCTGAAAGAGTGTGGGCGGATTGCTTTTTACAATCTCAGCCGAAAGCGTATCCTCATAGGTGCCCGCCGCGGCTGTAACTACAGTGGTCTTTACCCCCGTCTCTTCCGTATAAGCCTTGGCAAGGGCCTGCCATTGCTGATCCTGCTCGGGCTTAAAGTTAAGATAATAGACCTCTCCTTCCCCGCTCTCTGCCTTTCTGCAAGAGCAAAGGCCAAAGGCCATGACCAATACACATAAAAATGCCAAAAACCGTTTCATCGGCTTCAACCTCCTTATAGAAACTATTCTGCAGATATTTTGGCAGCAAAAGGCAAGATTTATTCTATGGATTGATTTTTTTGCAAAAAAATGCTAAAATCATTTCGAGGTGAATAAAATGAAAACGATTGCAAGCTTTACGGTAGATCATAATAAATTGGAAAAAGGAATGTATATCTCCCGCGTGGACGGAGATGTGGTTACCTATGATATCCGCATGAGAAAGCCCAACGGAGGCGATTATCTTCAAAATGGCGCTATGCATACCTTTGAGCATCTTTTTGCCACCTTTGCAAGAAACAGTGCGTTTGAGAATCAGGTGGTCTATGTGGGCCCTATGGGCTGCCGCACCGGCTTTTATCTCCTGCTGAGAGATACCGTCTCCCATAAAGACGCCATTGAGCTGGTAAAAGATTCATTTGCTTTTGCCGCCCATTTTGAAGGGGCGATCCCCGGCGTAGGGAAAAAGGAATGTGGCAATTATCTGGAGCATGATCTGGAAGGGGCAAAAAAAGATGCTGCCGATATGGCAGAGGTCTTAAAGGATTGGAAAGAAGAAAATTTATATTATTAAATGAAGAAGCATCGGCAAAAGAGGCGCACTCCGCAAGGAAGTGCGCCTCAGTTTTATTCGCCTTGCGGCGAGTTGTATTGCTTCGCAGTGATATTCGGCTTCTGCCGAGTGTTATTCGCTTCGCGAGTTTAAGGGCGAATAAAATATCACTAAAACCGCAAGGTTTTAATATCACTCTTTTATATCTCGCTGTTGGCGAGGTATTCCAAAGGAATATCACTGTGAGACCTATCTCACAATATCACGAATGATTTCATCTTTGAGATAATTAATATTTCAAAGTATGTAACCCATTATGACACTTTCAAACCGAAAGTGTCAATTTTTACATAAAAAGAGAACTGAGGCACACTCCATTACGGAGTGTGCCTCAAGCATCTCACTTTTTTGTTTTTAGAAAGCTAATATTAGCCGTTCTTTTTTGCAAGCAGAAATCTGAGAACCTTGACTGCGTCTGCAGTATCGACAGTATTAGTGGGATCTGCAGGAGCAGTGGTATCGGCAACATTCATGTCGATAGCGCTCTCGTCAATCATACCTGCTGCTACACGCAGAATCAATACAACATCGACCAGAGTGATCTCGCCATCATCGTTTACATCACCGATCATCAACGTGCCGTGGTTTCCGCAAATGCACTCAACTTCCAGTGCATCGCCTACACCAAGGTCAGCGCTCTGACCGGGAACAACGGTAAAGGTGCAAGCAACAGTGCTCTTTACATACTCGCAAGTGCCGCAAACTTCAGAGTGAGTGCCGTCTTCGTTATCTACAATACCGAATTCGCAATCGCCGGTCTCGACGTTACCGCATTCGCATTCACGCTTATGGGTATCCTTCTCACCATCTACATGTGCCCAATCGCCGAATTCGCAAGTTACGCCTTCAGCCTGAACATCATTGCAGACAGAGCAGTAAACCTTATGGGTAGTTGCAGAGTCGGGTGTCAGAGTAGAATTGCAATCGCCGGTCTCGAAGTTACCGCATTCGCATTCACGCTTATGGGTATCCTTCTCACCA
>JAFSCX010000036.1 GCA_017436525.1 Clostridia bacterium
ACGGTTCACCGGATATAACACGGTCAATGACCGCTTGTTTTTCTTCTTTAGTATAAGTTCTCATATTTTCAACTCCTTTTGAGAATTATAGCATCTCCACCATTGATTATAAGATTTTTTGGATTATTCGAAAAAATCTTAGCAATCTATTGAAAGGAATGTAGAAATGTGGTATAATTTCAGAGTAGCTTACTCTGAAAGGAGAAGTCGAAATGAGAAATAGAATTGATTTTGAAAACGACCCGCTTATTTTGAATGCGATTCAGAGAAATCTGATTGAAATTCATGGTGATAGGATAACCTACAATATTCACCAAAAGAAAACATATAACTGGGCCGATCCAGAAGAATGGGTAAGAGCGAGAACTATTGCTTTTTTAGTGTTAGAAAAAGCATATACCCCTCGCAGTATCAGAACGGAGGTTGTAGTTCCGCGCAGAACACCCGAGGATTTTGCGGATATTGTTGTATATACTGATGAACGATGCCAAAATCCGTATCTCGTTATTGAGAATAAAAAAGAGCAATTATCCCCAAGAGAACGAAATCAAGCGATTGAGCAGTTGTTTGGCAATGCAAATTCGCTTAGAGCCCCTATTGCATTGTTTGATAGTTTTGGTGAATCTGTATTTTTTGATGTAGCTAACTATCCACCAACCGAAAGAAGCGAGAATGTTAAAGGCACACGGGATGTTGTTCCGGTTCAGTATGGACAGATTCCCGAGTACACTTATATTGCAGGTCCTGGAAATAACGATATACACGCAGCAACAGATTATCAATTAGAGTCTAAAGTAAAACGAGCTCATTCAATAATTTGGGCAGGAGGTAAGCGAGATCCTCTTCTTGCTTTTGATGAATGGAGCAAATTAATGCTCGCCAAAGTTGAAGATGAAAGGCATACACCTAATAATACGCCGAGACAGTTCCAAGTTGGAACAAATGAGACTTATGTGGCTGTTGCAACAAGGGTTCACGAGTTATTCAAGCAGGCTTGCTTAGCCGATCCTACGATTTTCCCTGAGCAAATTACAATCAATCTGTCAGATAAGAAAATTGTTGAAGTTGTAAAGGTACTGCAAGATATATCTATAACGGACACGTCCGTCGATAACATTGGTGCGGCATTTGAAATCTTTTTCGGTTCTATTTTTAGAGGTGAACTGGGACAGTATTTTACTATGCGGCCACTCTCAAGATTCACAGTTGCTATGTTAGACATTCAACACGATCATTATGTTATTGATCCCACGTGTGGAAGCGGCGGATTCCTTCTGGAAGTGCTTTTGCAAGTGTGGAATAGATTGGACAAGGATTATGCCGGACGACGTGAACTTGAGCGAATAAAAACAGACTTTGCGCTTAACCAGGTTTATGGTATCGAAATTCACGAAATCCTCGCTCGAATTTGTAAAATTAATCTTTTACTACACCATGATGGACATACAAATATTGAAGGTGATAAGAGCTGCCTTGATACTGAGTTCACAAAAGAAAGGTTAAGACTTGGGGAAGAAAACTTCCATGTAGTAGTAGGTAATCCGCCCTTTGGTGATACTATCAAAGAAGGAGATGAAGATCAGCTCGGTAAAAGCTCTCTTGAAGACTTTGAAATATCTGCTGGACGGGTACAAATTCCCTCTGAGCATATCATTGTTGAAAAGTCCATTAAAATGCTTAAAAAAGATGGTCTCTTGGGTCTTGTATTGCCAGATGGTATATTTAATAATCAAGGCGAACTATCCAATTGTCCTCAGCTTAGAAATTATTTAGTAAAAAACGGCAGAATACTGGCTGTTGTTTCATTGCCCGACTACGCTTTTAGAAAATCCGGTGCGCAGAACAAAACATCTATATTGTTTTTCAAAAAGTTTAATTATGACCAACAAACTTCTTTTGAAAGAGTATATCAATCGCAGCTTGCAGAAGGTAAGACTGAGGAACAGGCAATACTTGCCGCCCTTTCCGCTAATAGTTACAAAGTATTTATGGCCGAGGCCAATTATGTCGGTTATTCTTCCACAGGTGTATTGATGGAGAAAAACGATTTATACAGGGGTTCTGCTGGCGGACATCTTTCTGACGACCAAACCGGTACAATTCTTGGTGAATATAGGCGGTTTTGTGCTGATCCAGACAATTATGTTCCTACAATCAATGATTGCGCAGGATTGGATATTTGCAGTGTTTGGACTTCACACGAAAGCCATAGATTAGACCCCAAATACCATTTGTTTAAAGTACAAGAACAACAAACATTACCCGATGGTTGGGTTAGCAAAAAAATATCACAATTAATGCGTAGACGAGAGTCGATTGTTCGCCCGCAAGAATCACCTGAAACACCTGTTGTTGTAATGACGCTTTCACAAACTGGTGACATTCGCCCTCGAGAAGCAGGCAAAGGTAAAAATCCTCCCGAATGGTTAGGAATGTATTTTGAAGATAGCTCGTCAACATGGTATGAGGCTCAGCAAGGCGACTTGGTGTATTCGTCAATAGATTTATGGAAGGGTTGTATATCGGTTGTTCCTGAACAGTTTAACGGTGCCCTTGTTACAAAAGAGTTCCCAATATATGAAATGTTGACCGATGAAATCGTTCCTGAATTTCTTGCTGTTTTGCTACGAAGCAGGTATTATCAACGAGCGTTCCGCGCAATCACAACAGGACACAGCAATCGGAGAAGAACTCAAACAAGCGATTTTGAATCTATAGAAGTTTGTTTCCCTCCTGATAAAGAAATTCAAAGAAGCCTAATAGCGGATGTCTTAGAAGCCAAAGAAAAGCAAAAGCATGCGACCGATTCAATAGGCATAGCAATGCTTCGTTTTAGCGACATCATAGACGGACGCGGTGATGAAGAATTTGAACCTGTCTTTGATGATGGTGTTGAAGAAGAATAAACATGATATTGCGAGAGTTCGAATTCATACGCAAAAATGCCGAAAATATCTTTTTTGTAGCCCATAGACAGAAAAACCACTTCGTAAGAAGTGGTTTTTCAGTTATATTCGCCTCATTTCATTCAGCGAGTTATATTGCTTCGCAGTGATATTCTTTTGGAATACTTCGCCAAAGGCGAAATATTCCAAAAGAGTGCTATTGCCCTTCGGGCAGTTAAAAGGCGAATATAATATCACTGCGGAACGAAGTGGAGCAATATCACTTTTGCGTAAGCAAAAATATCACTCCGACGAAGTCGGAATATCACTAAAAGTTACCGATTATGCGAATGTTCGAATTCATACAAAAAACGGCAAAAATATCTTTTTTGTTGCCCATGGACAAAACGACTTGACTTTTTCAAGTCGTTTTTTATCATCATATATACCCATATCAAATTATTTCTTTTCGATTGATAAAATTTACATGTTTTTGCCAATATGTACCTTTACTTTCCTAAAGTTTCGCAATATAATAGAAGAATGAGGTGGATCACCATAAAAAGAAATGGTGGCAAGAATCGGTAGTATGTCAAAATTAATAAACAATCACCCTCAGATAGTTATATATTTCAGAAAATGCGCCAGAGAGACCTTTTGGTTGTGGCCAATTATTCAAAAGAGCAGGTTAAGATTGATCTGCCCGAAGAAATTAAAGCAAGCAGCTGGAAGCGTATTCTCACCAATCGCGAAAACCTTGCCCCTTCTCTTGATGGGCGCAAAGAATGGACTCCATGGGAGGTTGAGGTTTATACCCTCACAAGATAATGCTATGAAGAAAATCAAAATCACACCGATTCGCAGATCGGTCTATCAGGACCTCATTGCTCAATATGAAAATCCCATTGAGCATGCTTGCGATGAAATCATCGGGAAAGAATACATCTGCGAAAACGGCGAAAAACCCGACGGTCTTTGCGCCGAGGCATGGAGTTGCATGGAGCGCTTCGCCAAAGAGCTTGCTTTGGGCGGCGGCAATTTTTATGATGGTTGGATGAAAAACGAACATTCTGCCATGATTTCCTGCAACGATGGTTTTAGACCTGTTTCCTTTCTGCTGGAAGTAATTGAATAGATTCAACGAGGTAAAAAAATGATTATTGCTATTATTGGCGGTGGAGCATCCGGAATGGCTGCTGCTTTGGCCGCATCAGAAAATAGAAACGCAAAAATAATCCTTTTGGAGAAGCAAGCCCGCGTAGGAAAAAAGCTTCAAGCCACCGGCAACGGTCGATGCAATCTTACCAATTTGCATGCCTTAGAATATGGATATCATGGGGATTCACCGGAATTTTGCCGCTATGCGCTGGAGCATTTCGATCCGCAAGAGACCTTAAAATGGTTTGAATCATTGGGTTTATTTACTGTTTCCGAACCAAGCGGAAGGGTTTATCCCTATTCTGATCAAGCAAACTCTGTATTAGATATCCTTCGCTTCGCTCTCATGAAAGAGAATATCGAATTAAAAACCGATTGGGAAGTAATTCGCGCAAAAAAACGCAATGGCGGTTTTATTTTAGAAAACGGAAAAGAGCAGATTCAATGCGATAAGCTGATCATTGCTTGCGGCGGTCTTGCAGGCACCAAGCTCGGCGGATCTCTTTCGGGCTATAAGCTTCTTCAATCCTTTGGCCATACTTGCAGTAAATTAAGGCCTTCACTGGTGCAGATCAAAGCAGATTGGAAAGGCATCAAAGCATTAAAAGGCATCCGCGCCAACTGCCGCGCAGCCATATTCTGCAATAATCAAAAATTTGCTTCATCCGAAGGAGAGATTCAATTTACAGAATATGGCCTTTCCGGCCCTGTCATCTTTGAAATCTCCCGCGATGCCTGCTCCCGTGCAGGAAAATGGGTTGCCGAAATAGACCTTCTCCCCCAGACAGATGAGAACGCTCTGATTCAAGAGCTTAATCGGAGAAAATCAACCGCTCTGACTACGGATGATTTGCTCACAGGCATCCTCCATAATCGCCTTGGCCGTGTATTAACCAAAATGGCAGAAATTCCATTTGGCATCGCGGTTCAGCAGGTGGAAGAGCAAAAGATTAAAAAGTTATGTAAACTTGTGAAATCCTTTCAAATTCCATTAAAAGAGCCCCTGGGCATGGACCATGCGCAGGTTACTGCCGGAGGAATCCACACCAAAGATTTCCTTGAATCCACCATGGAAAGCCGCTTGGTTAAAGGCCTTTATGCCTGCGGAGAAGTATTAGATATTGATGGTGATTGCGGCGGGTTCAACCTTCAATGGGCTTGGTGTTCCGGAAGGTTAGCGGGCCACAGCGCAGCAGAACTTTAATTAAATAGTCAAGGGGCTGTGAATATCTTTCACAGCCCCTTAAAATTATTTTAGTTTTTGGCAAAGCGTTTCAAATACATATTCAACTGCATGATTTCTGACCTTTTCTCTACCGATAGGCCCAAAATAGCAAGTTGATGAAAATAACTCCTCACCAATAATAAAACCAAAGCAAACCATGCCTACCGGCTTGGACTCTGTCCCGCCACCGGGGCCTGCAATACCCGAAATTCCTATCCCGACTTCGGCAGAATTTGCCTTCGCCACTCCCTTTGCCATCTCTATTGCCACCTGCTCGCTGACAACACCATATTGAACAATCGTCTCCTCGGATACACCCAAATAGGATACCTTCGCCTCATTGGCATAGGTAACCACCGAAGCATCAAAAACCTTAGACGCATTTGGTACGTTTACGAGCCTTGCAGAAGCAAGGCCTGCCGTGCAGGATTCGGCAAAAGAAATATGCCAACCTCGCTCCATTAAAGCATCCACTACAATTTCTTCAAGAGATTTATTTTGATGCACTACGCAGCCTCTTTTCTTCCTTTCTTTTCAATTCATAATCTTTTAAGATCTTCAAAGCTTCTCCACCCATGGGAAGAATAATTAAAATATTAAATACAGTCATCAGCGCAATGCCGATATCCCCAATTGTCCAAACCAATGTATAGGTAGCAAGACCACCGATAAAGAGCATCGCCAAAGCAAGGATTTTATATGCCGTCTGCGCCCAAGGCTTATCCCCGAAAATATAAGAAACATTAGAACGCGCATAATATAAGACGCCTACAAATGTAGAGAAAGCAAACAACCAGAGCGTAATTGCAATAAAGATTACACCAAAGCTGCCCAAATGATGATCCATCGCCGCTTGTAAAAGGGTCATGCCGTTGAGGCCGGCCACCTTCTCGGCGGGAACCATTAGCATAATCAATGCGGTACAGCTGCAGATAATGATGGTATCAATGAAGACACCCAGCGCCTGAAAAAGGCCAATCTTGGCAGGATCGTCGGAGACTGCTGCCGCTGAAGCGCAGGGTGCAGAACCACTCCCCGCTTCATTGGAAAAAAGCCCGCGCTTAACACCGTTCATCAACACAGCACCAAACCCGCCTGCAATAACCTGCCGGATTCCGAATGCCTCAGAAAAGATTCTTCCAAAAACGCCCGGCAAAAGAGATGCATTTTTTACAAGCAGGAAAATAGTAATCAGAAAATAGCAGCCGGCCATAATCGGTACAATAATATCCAACACTTTGACGGTCGCATTTTTACGAAGTACAATCACTGCCGAAAGAGCAACCAATACAACGATGGTATAAATCGGCGGTATTTTGAAAGCGTTGGTAAACGCCTCAGTAACAGAATTACCAACCACCTGACTGATTCCGCACCAGCAAATCAAGCCGGAGATTGCAAATAGCAAGGCAATGATCGATTTTTTAATCTTTTTCTTTCTCTTTTTTTCTACAAAAGCATGAATATAATAAGCAGGTCCGCCGCGCTTTCCACCGTAAATAGGATCGTCTTCATTATATTTTTGCGCCAAGGTGGCCTCCACAAAAGCAGTAGCAGAGCCCACAAGAGCGGTGATCCACATCCAAAATACAGCGCCTGCACCGCCGGCAGAAATTGCCGCAACAACTCCTGCAAGATTGCCCATTCCCACCCTTGTGGCAGTAGAAACAATCAGCGATTGCCAGCCGGAAAGGCCGCCCTTTTTATTGGATTCTTTTTCACAAGAAACCCGAACCATCTCCGGAAGCAAGCGAATGGGAAGGACTTTTGTGCGGATGGTAAAATAGATACCGGTCGGTACCAATAGAAGCACCAGCAGAGAAATTCCCAAGCTTGCACCTCCGGGCAGAGGAATTACAAATAGATCTCCCCAGAACAGGTTGTAAATAAAATTAATAACACTTTCAACTATTTTCACAACAGTTATCCTCTTTTATATTTTTAGGCTTTAATACCTTAAAGTCAAACAGCCATTTCATTATATCACAGAAAATCAAAAATTCAACCCATATTTTAATTGATTTATTTTACTATCAATAGTATGATATATGATATAACAGTTCAATGAAAAATCAATTCTCACGGGAGGCAACCGCTATATGAAAACCAAGCTATCCGGACGTTTTTTCTGGGCACTGACTCTATTTAGCCTTGTCGGTCAGATCGCCTGGGTCGTAGAAAATATGTATCTCAATGTATTTATTTATAAAATGTTTCGAGCTACTGCTGCCGATATTTCCAATATGGTGGCGGCAAGCGCAGTTGCCGCCACATTAACAACTGTCTTAATCGGTGCACTATCCGACCGAATCGGAAAGCGTAAAATTTTCATCTGCGGCGGTTATATTTTATGGGGAATATCGATCCTTTCTTTTATGCTTTTGCGCGCAGATATTTTATCCGCCATCATCCCGATGACGGTAAATGCCATGAGCATTGGCATCTCCCTTACCATCGCTCTTGATTGCTTGATGACCTTCTTAGGCTCTTCTGCCAACGATGCTGCCTTTAATGCATGGGTAACCGATTCTACCGATTCCTCCAATCGCGGCGCAGCAGAAGGTATCAATGCCATGATGCCTTTAGTAGCAATCCTCGCTGTATTCGGCGGATTTATGGCTTTTGACCTTAATATCCCACAAAGCTGGACTTGGATTTTTCTGATTATCGGTATTGTCGTATTAGTTGTAGGAATCTTAGGCTGTTTTCTCATTAAAGATCCATCCTGTGCCCCTGCAAAAGGCAACTACTTCCATCATGTCATCTATAGCTTTCTTCCTGCCACAATTAAGAAAACTCCTTCCCTTTATATCCATCTTTTTGCATTTATTTTATTCAATATCTCTATCCAGATCTTTATGCCGTATTTGATCCTCTATTACGAGGTATCCCTAAAGATGAGCAATTATGTATTGATCATGGCTCCGGCCATTATTTTAGCCTCCATCGCAACCTTCTTTTGGGGAAAGGTTTATGATAAAAAAGGATTTCGCTTCTCTTGCTTATTCTCCCTCCTATGGTTGAGCCTTGGATATATTCTCCTATATTTCATGAAAAATACAATGGCGGTATTTCTTGGCTCATTGCTGATGATGTGTGGCTATTTATCCGGTATGGCCGTATTCGGTGCAAAAATCCGCGATCTTACACCGCAAGGAAAAGCAGGCAGATTTCAAGGAATACGAATCTTTTCGCAGGTTCTCATACCGGGAATTATCGGTCCTTTCATCGGAAAGACCGTATTATCTGATGCACAATTGATTCAAAATTCCAACGGAACAACCTCTTTTATTCCCAACGAGAAGATTTTTTTAGCAGCATTAATTGCTGCGGCAGTCATTTTCATCTACTATGGGATTCTGTTGATGCAAAAAAAGCCGAGAACCCTCTCTCTTCCCACCCCCTTTGAAGCCGATCACTCTTGGGAGGAATATCCCCGCCCTCATATGCGCAGAGAAAGCTATCTTTCCCTCTGCGGAGAGTGGGATTTGGCGGTAATTAAGAGAAATCAAAAGGAAGATTTGGGCAAAATCTTGGTTCCTTTCCCACCGGAATCTATGCTTTCCGGCATAAAACGTACATTAAAGCGAAATGAGCACCTCTTGTATTGTAAAGTATTTGAACTTTACAGTAAACCTGATACAAAAACACTGCTACATTTCGGTGCCGTCGATCAA
The DNA here is from genome assembly GCA_017436525.1 of Clostridia bacterium. Classification (GTDB taxonomy): domain Bacteria; phylum Bacillota; class Clostridia; order Oscillospirales; family QAKW01; genus QAKW01. The sequence continues at coordinate 8,946 of JAFSCX010000036.1, forward strand.
TTCTGCGTTCTTTCGGTTAACGGGAGCACTGTAGGAGCCCATCAAGGCGGATATCTCCCCTTTACTTTTGATATTACAGAACATTGCAAACAGGGTTCCAATGAAATTGCGCTGGAGGTATGGGACGATCTCGATAAGACACTTCCCTATGGTAAGCAACGAAAAAAGCGCGGCGGAATGTGGTATACCCCTGTAAGCGGAATTTGGCAAGCGGTATGGCTGGAGCAGGTGCCAAATAATTATATCGAGGCTATTAAAATCATCCCCACCCTTAATAGCGTAACAATCGAAACAATAGGCGGTGCAAAAGAGAAAACCATTTCGTTCAAAGGGCAGAAATATCATTATTCAGGGGATCGCTATACACTGCAAGTAGAAAATCCGATCCATTGGACTCCCGATACCCCCCATCTCTATCCCTTCACTCTTACCGCAGGTGATGATCATATTGAATCCTACTTTGCTTTGCGCACCATCACGATTGAAAAATGCGGAAGGCAATCCTATATCTGCTTAAATCAGAAACCCTATTTTTTCCATGGACTTTTAGATCAGGGCTATTATAGCGACGGCATCTATCTCCCCGCTTCCCCCGAAGGTTATCTTTATGATATTACAACCATGAAAGAATTAGGATTCAATACGCTTAGAAAACACATTAAAATCGAGCCGGATCTTTTTTATTATTATTGCGATAAATACGGCATGATCGTTTTTCAAGATATGGTCAATAGCGGGCCTTATAATTATCTTCTTGATACCGTATTGCCTACGATCGGCTTAAAGCGGCTGCCAGAGCGCTTTGCTTCCAAAAAAAGAAAGCACGCTTTTGAGCTTCACGCAAAGGAAACCATTGATCTGCTCTATAACCATCCCAGCGTATGCTACTATACCATATTCAATGAAGGCTGGGGTCAATATCATTCCGATGGTGTTTATAAAAAATTAAAATCATTAGACGGCAGCCGCATATGGGATGCGACCTCCGGCTGGTTTATCCGCAAAGAAAGCGATGTAACCAGCGAGCATATCTATTTCAGAAAAGCCGATTTTAAGATTCATCCCCATCGACCTGCGGTGCTTTCGGAATTCGGCGGCTATTCCTGCAAAATTCCCGATCATTCCTATAATTTAGATAAAACATACGGCTACCGCTATTATCAAAGGCCCGAAGATTTCACCTCAGCCTTAGAAGAGCTCTATACCCAAGAAATTATACCGATGATCAAAAAAGGCCTCAATGCGGCTATTTTAACGCAGGTAAGCGATGTTGAGGATGAAACCAATGGTCTTATAACCTATGATCGCAGAATTATTAAAACAGACTTTGGAAGGATGCAAGATCTTGCCGATAAACTACGGAAAACCTTCCATGATACTACGGAGAAGAAAAATGACTAAAATCATGTTTATCTGCCACGGCAACATCTGCCGCTCTCCTATGGGAGAATTTATTCTAAAAGACCTTACAATGAAGAGAGGTCTTTCGGATCGCTTTTATATTGCCTCCTGCGCCACCAGCACCGAGGAGATTGGCAATCCTGTCTATCCCCCCGCAAGAGAGAAGTTGGCGCAGCATGGAATTTCCTGCCAAAGGAAACGAGCTGTTCAGCTCAAGAGAAGCGATTATTCGGAATATGATTTATTTCTTTGCATGGATCGCTATAATCTGCGCAATGCCCTCCGGATCTTCGGTGAGGATCCCAATAAAAAAGTAAGGATGCTGATGGATTATGCAGGCCGAGATGCCGATGTAGATGATCCTTGGTATAGCGGCAATTTTGATCAAGCTTTTGATGATATCAAAGAAGGCTGTCTTGGTCTTTTGGAGGCTCTAATTCAATGAAAGCACTAATTGCCCCTTGCTATTATCCCGCCTTTTCTTGCATTGCGGATCGCTGCAAAAATAATTGCTGCATTGGTTGGGAAATAGATATTGACCCAAAGACCTATAAAAATTATCAAATGCTATCCGGCGCCTTAGGCAAAAGAATGGAAACCGCCCTCTCCCTTGAAGGAGGAACCCCTCATTTCAAATTAGATGCGAAAGAACGCTGCCCCTTTCTTGCCGAAAACGGTCTTTGCGAAATTATATCCGAGCTTGGCGAGGGCGCCCTTTGCAATATCTGCAAAGATCATCCTCGATTTCGCAACCATTATTCCGGCGCCATTGAAATCGGATTAGGGCTTTGCTGCGAGGAGGCGGCACGCCTGATCCTCACCCAAACCGAGAAGATGCATTTAATCTCTTTAGATTCCAAAGAAGAACAATATAATGAAGAAGAGCGCATTTTACTCTCTTTCAGAAATGAATTATTTGAAATTTTGCAAAATCGCTGCATCCCCTTTCATTCGCGCATCAATCAAATTGCAGATAGAGGCCGCCTCATTTTGCCCTCCCCTTCGCGTTATCTTTCCATTTTGAAAGAAACAGAACGAATGGATCCAAGTTTCAATCGCACCCTCGATCAGATTATTTGCGAAAAATGGCCTATATTTCATGCAAAAGATTGGGAACTTCCCATGGAGCAGCTTGCCATCTATTTTTTATATCGCCATATATCCGGTGCATTGGAGGATGGATTTTTGCGAGAGCGTATTGCCTTTGTGCTCCTCTCAACCTTGACAATAGCAACCATCACCATGCAACAAGCCGATTGTGATTTCCCGCTTGAGCTGCTTATCGATACCGCGCGGATCTATTCCAGCGAAATTGAATATTCCGATCGAAACCTTGAGATGATCCTCTCCTCCCTTCGACTATCATAAAACTTGATATAATCGCATATGGTGAATTAAAGAAAACAAAGGAGCATCACCATGAGCGAAATAAAAATGAAACTCGGTCTTTCTGAGGATCAGGTGAAAGAATCCCGCAAAAAATACGGCAGTAACACGCTGACCAGAAAGAAGCGAAAAAGTTTTATTCGTCAATTTATCGGCAGTTTCGGGGATCCGATCATTAAAATTCTAATGGCGGCATTGGCAATCAATGTCCTCTTTCTCTTCCGAAACGCGGATTGGTTTGAGGCAGTAGGAATTGCTGCCGCCATTTTTCTTGCCACATTTATCTCTACCCTCTCTGAATTCGGCAGTGAATCTGCCTTTTTGGAATTACAACGCTCTGCTCAAAATATCACTTGCCGTGTCATGAGAAAAAAAGGAATTACCGAAATTCCCGTTGGCGAGATCGTTGTCGGAGATATTGTACTTTTGCAAGCCGGCGAGAGAATCCCCGCAGACGGAATCCTTATCAATGGGCGCTTACGGGTCGATCAATCATCCCTAAACGGAGAAAGCAAAGAGGCGGAGAAATTCCCAAAGGCAGATAGCGGAAAATGGGATCTTAATTGCAACAATCAATTATTTCAAAGCAGCGTTGTAACCGAAGGGGATGGAATGATGGAGGTACGGCGGATCGGCGACCATACGTTTCTCGGAAATATGGCGGGAGATCTGCAAGATGAGACACCGGAAAGCCCTCTGAAGGAACGATTAAATTCCCTCGCCTCCTCCATCAGTAAGCTTGGTTACATAGCAGCAGGGCTTATTGCTTTTGCCGATCTTTTTAATAGCTTCTTTATGGACAACGGCATGAATATGGCCGCTATACTATCGGATTTTTCTCATCTTAACATCTGGCTGCCGAGAGTTCTCCATGCCCTCACCTTAGCCACTGCTGTCATTGTAATGGCAGTGCCCGAAGGATTACCGATGATGATCACTGTTGTACTTTCCTCCAATATGCTTCGTATGCTGAAGGATCAGGTGATGGTGAGAAAGCTTGTGGGAATCGAGACCTCAGGGAGTCTGAACATATTATTTACCGATAAAACAGGTACCCTGACCAAGGGGCGCTTACAGGTGGTAACCATTGTAGACGGGCAAGGAAAGAATTACGCAAAAGTCCAAAAAACACCGCCGGACGTTCGCCGTATTTTAGAATTAAACGGCCTTTATAATACAGCCTGCGATATTGGTGATGGGAAAGTTCTCGGCGGCAATGCAACAGACCGAGCGTTAATGGAAAGTATTCTGCCTGTTCGCAGATCAAGTAAATGCTCTTCATGCCAGACAATCCCTTTTGACAGCCGCCATAAATTCTCAGTTGCCCATATCAAAGAGAAGCAAGACTTTTATATTATAAAAGGCGCACCGGAGAAAATCATCGGCGCCTGCAAATATTTCATCAATGAAAAGGGTGAAAAAAAACCTTTTCAATCCCGCTCCGCCGAAGAACAACGGCGGGTTTTATCGGCCAAAGCAATCCGCATGATTGCAGTGGCGATCGCAGAGCACAAGGTTACTTCTGAGCAAGACTTAAAAGATCTCACTTTTGTTTCCCTCTTGGGCCTTCGCGATGAGATCAGAAGAGAGGTTCCTGCTGCCATAAGAGAAGCGGAATCCGCCGGAATACAGGTCGTCATGATGACAGGAGACAGTAAAGATACCGCTATTGCCATCGGGCGTGATGCCGGCTTGCTGAAGGGCAATAAAAACGAAGTTGTGCTGACCAGTGAAGAGCTTGCAAAGCTTTCCGATCAGAAGCTAACAGAGCTTTTGCCAAATCTTAAAATCATAGCCCGCGCACTGCCTACCGATAAAAGCAGGCTGGTGCGCCTTGCCCAAAGCCGCGGATTGGTAACAGGGATGACAGGCGACGGCATCAATGATGCCCCCGCCTTAAAGCGTGCAGATGTTGGTTTTGCGATGGGGAGCGGCACTGAGGTGGCAAAGGAAGCCGGCGACATCATTATTTTAGATAATAATTTCGCTTCCATCAGCAAAGCCATTCGCTATGGGCGCACCATCTTCAAAAGTATTCGTAAATTCATTGTCTATCAATTCACCATGAATCTTTGCGCAGTGGGCGTCTCTTTGATTGGACCATTCATTGGAATCGACACGCCGGTTACCGTAATCCAAATGCTTTGGATTAATATCATCATGGACACCCTTGCAGGGCTTGCTTTTGCCGGAGAACCCGCTTTGAGCAGATACATGAAGGAGAGACCCAAATCAAGAAAAGAGACGATCATAAGCAAAAAAATGACCCTGCAAATCATCTGGATGGGCGGCTATACCATGGCACTATGCACTTTATTCTTAGCACTCCCCTTCTTTCGCAATCATTTTGAATTTGACCAAAATCCCATTCCATTTCTGACAGCATTTTATGCGCTCTTTATCTACTCCGGTGTTTTTAATAGCTTTAACGCACGCACAGAATCTGTCAATCCATTAGCAAATCTTCCGAAAAATCCCATTTTTATCATCATCATGCTCATCGTTGCTATGGTGCAATTGATTATGATTTATTTTGGCGGAAAGGTATTTCGCACATCCGGTCTTTCCTTTGAAGACCTAAGAATGATCCTTCTTCTTGCCTTTACGGTAATCCCCGCTGAAATGATTAGAAAGATCATCATGAAAGGCTCACGTAAATCGTGAGCCTTTATATTAATTAAATTATTATGTTGACTTTTTATAATAGGATGTGATAGAATACAAATGATATAAAGACATTGAAGGAAAAGAGTAGTTTCTTGCAAACCCCTCAGCGAATCGGGGGCGGTGAGAGCCCGATGGTAGTAGCAAAAAGCGAAAATCATTCCAGAGTTGAAGGCCGAACATGCCAATTGGCGTCAGTAAGTCTCTCCGCATTGCCCATGCGTTACAATCGGCCGCAGATGATCGTCTGATGATAGGTGGTTATGAAAGTATGCTTTCATCCTGCAATCAGGATGGGGGCTTTTTTATTTTGCAGAAAAAAGAAGGAGTACAAATCATGTATAAGAATGTATCCCCGAATTTGAATTTTGTAGAGGAAGAAAAAAGAATCGAAAAATTCTGGCAAGAAAAAAAGATCTTTGAAAAGAGTATTGATTCCCGCAAGAAAGGCACTCCCTATGTCTTCTATGATGGCCCTCCTACCGCTAATGGTAAGCCTCATATCGGGCATGTATTGACTCGTGTAATCAAGGATATGATTCCCCGCTATCGCACCATGAAAGGTTGCATGGTGCCTCGTAAAGCAGGTTGGGATACCCATGGTCTGCCTGTAGAGCTCGAAGTTGAAAAGATGCTCGGTCTGGATGGAAAAGAGCAGATTGAAGAATATGGCCTGGAGCCCTTTATCGGCTATTGCAAAGAGAGCGTTTGGAAATATAAGGGGATGTGGGAAGATTTTTCCCGTACGGTTGGCTTTTGGGCCGATATGGATGATCCTTATGTTACCTACGATAATAATTTCATCGAATCCGAGTGGTGGGCATTAAAGAAAATCTTTGATAAAAAGCTCCTTTATAAAGGCTTTAAGATTGTGCCCTATTGCCCCCGTTGCGGGACCCCCCTCTCCTCTCACGAGGTGGCTCAGGGGTATAAAGCGGTCAAAGAACGCAGTGCTGTTGTCCGCTTCAAGGTTGTAGGAGAAGATGCCTATTTTCTCGCTTGGACCACTACCCCTTGGACCCTCCCCAGCAATGTGGCTCTCTGCGTAAATCCCAATGAGACCTATTGCAAAGTGGCTGCAGCAGATGGTTATACCTATTATATGGCTGAGGCGCTGCTGGATACTATCCTTGGAAAACTCGCCACAGAAGATACCCCGGCTTATAAAGTTTTGGAGCGTTATAAAGGAACGGACCTTGAGCGCAAGGAATATGAGCCCCTCTTCGACTTTGTAAAGCCGATTTGCGATAAGCAAAATAAAAAAGGTCATTATATCACCTGCGATAATTATGTAACCATGTCTGATGGTACCGGTATTGTCCATATCGCTCCCGCCTTTGGTGAGGATGATGCGAATGTAGGCCGTAAATATGATCTTCCCTTTGTCCAATTGGTGAACGGTAAAGGCGAGCTGACAGAAGAGACTCCTTATGCAGGCCTCTTTGTAAAGAAGGCGGATCCGCTTGTGCTTTCTGATCTGGAAAAAGCAGGCCTTCTCTTTGACGCGCCGAAATTTGAGCATGATTATCCCTTCTGTTGGCGCTGCGATACCCCGCTGATTTACTATGCGCGTGAATCCTGGTTCATTAAAATGACCGAGGTGCGCGAAGATCTGATCCGCAACAACAATACCATCAATTGGATTCCCGAATCCATCGGTAAGGGCCGCTTCGGCGATTGGCTTGAAAATGTGCAGGATTGGGGTATTTCCCGTAATCGCTATTGGGGCACTCCCCTCAATATTTGGCAATGCGATTGCGGCCATCTCCATTCTATCGGCAGCATTGAAGAGCTCAAAGCAATGTCGGATAACTGCCCCGAGGAGATTGAGCTCCATCGCCCGTTTATCGATGCCGTTACGATTAAATGCCCTGTCTGCGGCAAAGAAATGCATCGTGTCCCCGAGGTAATCGACTGCTGGTTTGATTCCGGCGCGATGCCCTTTGCGCAGCATCATTATCCTTTTGAGAATAAAGAGCTTTTCGAATCCCAATTTCCTGCCGACTTTATCTCCGAGGCAGTAGACCAAACCCGCGGATGGTTCTATTCTCTTCTTGCCATCTCTACCCTTATCTTTAATAAAGCTCCTTATAAGAATGTAATTGTATTGGGCCATGTTCAAGATGAAAACGGCCAGAAGATGAGTAAATCCAAAGGAAATGCTGTGGATCCCTTTGATGCATTAGAGACCTATGGTGCAGATGCCATTCGCTGGTATTTCTATACCAACTCTGCTCCTTGGCTTCCCAATCGTTTCCATGGAAAAGCCGTTACTGAAGGGCAACGCAAATTCATGGGTACCCTTTGGAATACCTATGCATTCTTCACCCTCTATGCCAACATTGATCGCTTTGATGCTTCCAAATATGATCTTGCAGATTGTCAATTAACCGTTATGGATCGTTGGATTCTTTCCAAGCTCAATACCATGGTTAAGAATGTAGATTACAACCTTGCCAACTATCGGATTCCCGAAGCTGCCCGTGCATTGGAAAGCTTTGTGGACGACCTGAGCAATTGGTATGTTCGCCGCGGCAGAGAGCGCTATTGGGTTCCTACCATGACCGATGATAAGATCGCAGCATATATGACCCTTTATCACGCTCTGGTGATTACTGCAAAAACTGCTGCTCCCATGATTCCCTTTATGGCCGAGAATATCTACCAGAATTTGGTCTGCAGCATTGATAAGAGTGCTCCCGAAAGCATCCATCTTTGCGATTTCCCCGTAGTAGATGAAAGCAGAATTGATTCCGCTTTAGAGAATGATATGGATCGGCTGCTCAATATCGTCGTATTAGGGCGTGCAGCAAGAAATGGTTCGGGGCGCAAAAATCGTCAGCCTCTTGCCTCTATGTATGTAGAAAGCGCCGAGGGGCTTGGAGAAGAATTCATCGAAATCATTAAAGATGAATTGAATATCAAGGCAGTAGAATTCAAGAGCGATCTTTCTGAGTTCTTATCCTATGAATTCAAACCTCAGCTCAAGACAGTCGGCCCTAAATATGGCAAGCAACTCGGCGAAATCCGTACTGCCCTTGCAGAGATTGACGGCAGCGCAGCAAAGGCCGAATTGGATGATTGCGGCGTGCTCACTCTTGATCTTGCAAGCGGAATTGTCAAGCTTGAGATTGAGGATCTTTTAATCAACGTTGCTCAAAAAGAAGGCTTCTATACCGCGAAGGACAGAGGTTATACCGTTGTATTGGATATCAATCTCACCGACGAGCTGATTCGCGAAGGCATGATTCGCGAGATCATTTCCAAGATCCAGACCATGCGGAAGGATTCCGGTTTTGAGGTTATGGATCATATTGAAATTTACATCAATGGAAACGAAAAACTTCTCACCCTTCTCAAAGATGCATTTGCAGAAGTGGCAGAAAGCACGCTTGCTGATCTGCTGCATGAAAATGAGATCGCGCCCGAATTTTCCAAAGATTGGGATATCAACGGCGAGAAGGTTACATTAGGCGTCAAAAAAGTATGATAAAAAAGAACTGTAAGAAAAACTTACAGTTCTTTTTTTATTACTCAACATCAAAACCAAGATCTTCGATCGTAGAAATGATTTTTTCTCTCAGATTCTCCTGCGCTTCAAGAGATACCTCTTTAGAGGAAAGATCCACTCGCACATTTGAAACTTCAGCCATTGATTCCAACGCATCGGTAACACTTTTTACGCAATGCATACACATCATTCCCGGAACTTTGAATTTCATTTCTTCTTCTCCTTTCCAAAACGCTTTAATCTTAAAGCATTACTTAATACAGATACAGATGAAAGAGACATGGCCGCAGCGCCGATCATCGGATTCAAAAGCGGCCCGCCAAAAAGATATAGAAGCCCTGCCGCCACAGGAATTCCAAGGGAATTATATGCAAAAGCCCAAAATAGATTCTGCTTGATATTACGAATGGTGCAGCGGGAAAGCTCCATCGCAGTAGGCACAGAGGTCAGATCGCCATGCATTAATACCACATCAGCAGATTCCATCGCAATGTCAGTACCTGAACCAATCGCAATCCCCACATCAGCAGTGGCAAGAGCCGGAGCATCGTTGATCCCATCCCCTACCATGGCCACTTTTTTACCTTCCGCTTGGATTTTTTTGATAATTGCAGTCTTATCTGCGGGCAGTACCTGCGCATAAATCTTTTGAATACCGGCTTTTGCAGCAATGGCTTCCGCAGTCTTTTGGTCATCGCCGGTAAGCATTACTACCTGAATTCCTCTCGCCTGCAATTTTGCGACAGCGGAAGCGCTATCCGCTTTTATCGTATCAGCAATTGCAGCAACCCCTTCTGCTTTTCCATCCACGGCTATCAATACAGGGGTCTTCCCCTCTTGGCTCAGCGAAAGAAGCGCATCTTCAAATTCAGAGAATAAGATCCCCTTCTCATTCATCATTCGATGATTTCCCACCAAGACGGTTTGATCATTCACGATCGCGCTGATTCCGTAACCTGCATGATTTTCAAAATTTCTCGAAGGAATCAATGTCAATTGTTGATCCTCGGCTTTTTGGAGGATGGCCTTTGCCAGAGGATGCTCCGAGGCTTGCTCCGCAGAGGCCACCAATTTGAGAAGTTCCTTGGGATCTTTCTTCGCAAACCAATCGGTCAGCGCAGGCTTTCCTTCTGTGATTGTGCCGGTTTTATCAAAGACAATGGTTTGGATTCGATGGAGCTGCTCCATCGCTTCTCCATTCTTAAATAAAATTCCATATTCCGCCCCTTTTCCGATTCCAACCATAATCGCAGTAGGAGTAGCAAGCCCAAGTGCACATGGGCAGGCAATCACAAGGACAGAAACTAAAATTGAAAGTGCAAAGCCCCAAGATGCGCCGCTGATCTTCCAAAGAGCAGCCGAAAGAAACGCAAGAATCATAACAACCGGGACAAAGTAGCCCGATACCACATCAGCAAGCCGCGCAATCGGCGCTTTAGTACCCTGCGCCTGCTCCACCATACGAATCATTGCACCAAGGGTTGTACTGCCACCCACTTTGGAAACCCTCACCTGCAGCATACCATTAAGATTCATCGAGCCTGCATAGACAGAATCCCCTTCCGCCTTATCAACAGGCAAGCTCTCCCCCGTGAGCATCGATTCATCCACACCGGAATCTCCCGCTACAACCATGCCGTCTGCAGGAATTCGGCTACCGGGGCGCAGAAGAAGAATATCACCCATCACCAAAGATAGAGTGGGAATTTCAATTTGCTCGCCATCTCTTAAAACCGTCGCAGTCTCCGGCACTAATTTCATCAGACGATTGATTGCTTCCGAGGTCTTTCCTTTTGAAATGGCTTCCAAGGTTTTTCCTAAAAGAATCAATGTAATGATCACGCCGCAGGATTCAAAATAAAGTTCATGAACAGCATGAGCATCGCCATTGATAATACGAACCAAGGAATATACACTATAACCAAAAGAGGCCGTTGTCCCCACAGCAATCAAGCTATCCATATTCGGGCTGCCTCTAAAAAGCGAGGAATAACCCACACTATAAAACCTTCTGCCGATGATCATTACCACTGCCGCCAGAACCATCTGCACCAAAGCATATGCAATCGGTGCCGAATGAGGATCTATTATTTGAGGAAGCGGCAGCTGAATCATGGGCCCCATTGAAATATAAAACAGCGGCAACGCAAAGCAAGCAGCCAGAATTAAACGGCGGCGAATATTATTTATTTTTTCCGAATTATTATTTTCGGTCATTTGATCCTGATGCTCTTTAGCGCCAAAACCTGCACGAGCAATCGCCGCAAGCATAGGCTCAATTGCATCAGGATGGATTTCAACAGTCATCCGTTCATTTGCCAAATTAACATGGACGCTTTCCACACCGTCTATGCGACCGACCACTTTCTCAACCCGGGCCGAGCAAGCTGCGCAAGACATACCGCTGATGTCATATTCTCTTTTCATTACTGCTCTCCTTTCCCTTGATATTATTGCTTTTCAATGATATAATACATATAAAATATCGAATTTGCAAGTATGTACTATTTTGTAATATACTACCCTAAAAGATAGTAAAGGAGATCAAATGAATAATCACTATCATTGCCCTGTCGGCGAAACCATCCGTTTAATCGGCGGCAAATATAAAGCGCTGATCCTTTGGTTTCTCACAGAAGAGCCCAAACGCTTTGGTCAGCTTCAAAAATTAATACCGGAAGCCACCCCTAAAATGCTGACTCAGCAATTAAGAGAATTGGAAGCGGATGCGTTAATTATCCGAACCGTTTATCCGGTTGTTCCACCAAAGGTGGAATACACCCTATCAGACCTCGGAAAGACAATGATCCCTCTTTTGGAATCCATGTATCAATGGGGGGAGGATTATCTGATGGATCGAGGCATCTGCCCAAATTGCGCCATGAAAAAGCATCAATGATAATCATAATTCATCCGTATTTTTAATAATTCCCCACGCTTCAATCAGCCGTTCCACATTCCACGCAGCATTTGCAGGCGAAGTAGAAGGCAAAACCGCAGCCTCCACCTTTACTTGAGGCAAAATATAGCGGTCATATAATTTTTTAGCGGTCATTCCATTTGTAAAAATCCGATCAACTTGGCTCCCTTGAAGAATCGGAAGAATATTATTTGCCTTGGCATTCTTAATGGTGCTATCTGCACTCCCTTCGATCTCGCAAGAGGCAATTACATCCCATAAAGCAATGTTATTTCGATGCAAAAAAGCTTTTTTCTCTTCAATCGACTTAGGTGTTTCCTCTCCAAAAACACCGCCCAAAACCTTCCAAAAGCGGTTTTGAGGATGGCCATAAAAAAATAGCTGTTCTCTTGATTTCACAGAAGGGAAACTGCCCAAAATCAAAATTTTGCTCTCCTTATCAAAGAGCGGTGGAAATGGATGAATGATCATTGTTCCTCCTATCTTTCATAGAAAAAAGCCCACATTCTTTTGAATGCGGGCTTTCATTGTTTGAGAGTATCAAATGCAAACCAAAATTAATGATTAATACTTGCGCTTTCTGGCTGCTTCAGATTTCTTCTTTCTCTTAACACTGGGCTTCTCGTAGTGCTCTCTCTTTCTGATTTCGGAGAGAACGCCGGATTTAGCACATTGTCTTTTGAATCTTCTCAAAGCGCTGTCTAAGGATTCATTTTCCTTGATGCGGATTTCTGCCATTGGTCTTCCCTCCCTCCGCTTTAACGACAATCCTGCTTTTACACAGGTACGAAGGTAATTATACAAAACTCTGCCCAAAATGTCAAGGGTTTTTTATACTAATTCCACATTTATTTTTTCATCACCCATATAGCAACGAACCGATTTAATTTCCTGATCATAGCGATCAATCATTTCCTGCGCAATTCGATCCTCCAGCTCTCTTTGAATGGCACGTTTCAAGGATCTTGCGCCGAATTTTCGATCATAACCATGCTCTGCAAGATAATCAAGCACACCCTCTTCAATCTGCAAAGAAATCGATCTCAGCTCCAATGCTTTTTTAAGATCTTCCACCATAATGGCCGCAATGGAACGAATCGTATCCCGCTCCAAGGAATGGAACGTAATAATTTCATCCACACGGTTTATAAATTCAGGACGCAAGAATTTCAAAAGAGCTCTGGTCGCCCGATCCTTTTCCAGCTCAGATTCGCTTCGATTGAAGCCGGTAGCATTAGTGGTATCCGCGGTAGCATTGGTGGTCATTACAATGACGGCATTTTCAAAATTCACCACCCGCCCCTGCGCATCGGTCAGTTTTCCATCATCCAGCATCTGAAGCATAATATTGAGCACATCGGGATGCGCTTTTTCAATTTCATCAAAAAGAATGACGCTATAGGGCTTACGCCGCACCCTTTCGGTAAGCTGGCCCGCATCATCATAGCCCACATATCCCGGAGGAGCACCGATCAATTTTGATACGGAGTGCTTCTCCATATATTCACTCATATCAACGCGTATCAGCGCTTCTACGCTATCAAATAAAGCGATGGAAAGCTGACGCACAAGTTCTGTCTTACCCACTCCGGTAGGACCGGTGAAAATAAACGACGCAGGACTATGAGAAACCGATACTCCTACTCTGCGGCGTTTGATGGCGCGAACCACGCTATCGATTGCATCATCCTGGCCGACAATACGATTTTTCAAAACATCGGAAAGTTGGTTGAGTTTTTCAAATTCCTGCTGCTTGATTTTTGAAGCGGGGATTCCCGTCCACAATTCCAATACATATGCAAGATGATCAAAAGTCAGCACAGGATCTTCAATCGCCACCAATTCTGTCATCATAGATTCAAGGCGGCACTTTTCGCTATTCAACTCAGCAATCTCTCGATATACCTCTTCGCTCTTTTCCTCTTCGGAGAGAACATTCAGTTTTGCTTCAATATCCGTAAGCTTTCTCTGCGTACGAATCAAATCATTTTGCGCTTTATTTTCTAAAGAAGCACCGCTGCAAGCCTCATCTAAAAGGTCGATTGCCTTATCGGGGAGAAAACGATCGGTAATATAGCGTTCGGACATCTGCGCGGCCTGAACCAATAAATGATCCGGCACCGTAACATGATGATAGCCGCTATATTTCGGCCGAAGCCCTTTCAAAATCTCAATGGTATCTTCCAAAGAGGGCTCTTCCACCAATACAGGCTGAAAGCGACGCTCCAATGCAGCATCTTTTTCAATATACTTGCGGTATTCCTTCAGGGTGGTAGCGCCGATTACTTGAATCTCCCCTCTGGATAAAGCGGGCTTTAAGATATTGGCCGCATTCATAGAGCCATCACTATCCCCCGCTCCCACAAGATTATGAATCTCATCGATCACCAAAATGATATTACCAAGAGACACAACTTCTGAAATAAGGTTTTTAATGCGGCTTTCAAACTGACCGCGAAACTGAGTACCGGCCACAAGGGCTGTAAGATCAAGAAGATATACCTCTTTCCCCTGCAGCTTGGCAGGCACCTCTTCACGCGCTATTCTGGAGGCCAACTCTTCCGCAATCGCCGTTTTACCAACGCCCGGTTCTCCGATCAGGCAAGGATTATTTTTAGTGCGCCGATTGAGAATACGAATCAGCCGCTCCAATTCCATCGCACGGCCGATTACAGGGTCCAGCTCATCCTTGCGCGCTTTGGCAGTTAGATTGACGCCGAACTGATCCAGCATCTTGCGCTTTTTATCCTTTTTCTTCTCTTTTCCACGCTCATTTGTCTGCTCAGATGCCGGCTGATCTTCTCCTTCTCCTTTTCCAAAAAGTTTGCTGAAAAAGGGAGGCATAGAGGGCGCAATTTGAGAATCAAGGCCATCATCATTCAGGCCAAGCTGCTCGCTCATATTATCGAATTCATCAGCAAATTGCTCCAGATCCTCATCGGTCATTCCCATCCCCTTGATCATTTCATTCACTTGAGGGATGCCCATATCTTTGGCGCACCGCAAACAATAGCCTTCATTTACAGGCTTATTATTGCCATCCATACGGCTGACAAAAACGACAGCCGTTCTTTTTTTACATTTCACACAAAGCATTCAGTAGCTCCTAACCTAAAACACACTTAAAATTGGATTAAATTCGTTGACTGTTTTTACAATATAGGTATTGTCAAGGGTCTCGGATGTAACCAAAACATTGCCGCGAGAAAGCCCATAGACAACCGCGCAGAAGATCACTGTAAACAACAATCCTCTTATCAAGCCAAATATGATTCCACCTACGCTGTTGACACTTTTGGCAAAAGGCAACACGCGAAAAATCGCATCCAAAAGCTTGGTACCAATCAGCAGCAATACAAAAAGGATGATCATCAAGCCAATCATTGCGATCGTATTACTGATTGCCGCACTGATCGGGGCAGCGACCGAATCAATCAGCTGTTCCTTCGCTTCAGTGGAGTTTTTTTCACTTTTTTCTGCCATGGCGATCATTCCGTCAATATCTACATTTAAGTTTTCCAGAAAATCGCGCAAACTATCAGGCATTTCTTGAAAAATATCAACTACATTTGCTTTTTCCAGCGCTTGCTCATAATCTTTGATCGCATCGTTACCGTTCACAGCAGATAAAACCAAATTTTTAACCGCAGGATTGATAAATTCTCGATCCAGCCAATGCGCTACAGGCTTGCAAAGATTCACCGAAAGTACAATCGCCACAACAAACCCTACTAAAGAAAACAATGTCCGAATCAGGCCTTTTTTATAGGCTAAAAAGATTGATAATCCAATAATTACCAATACCAATAAATCTAAAATCAAAGCCATCTACATCACTCCTAATTAATTCCATTATATACGCAATCTGTATCGCTTACCACTACAACAGCACCTCTTCCCATGAAAGAGATCTCTTCTGCACTCTCAGGAGTATCTTCCCAAAGCTTTTTACCAAAGGTATTATATACGCCGCATTTCATATTTCCCAAAACGGCGATACGCCCTTCATGATAATCAACGTCTATTCCATAGTAATCAAGAGAGAACGTATCTTTCACCTTTCCCTTTTCATTGCAAACTACCACATTGGCATCTCCGTTTTCCGAAGCAGATACCACAAATATATTTCTGCTGTTATCATCCAAAGAATAGCACTGCAGCACTTGATTATCAAAGGAATATCTGCCGATTTCTTTTCCCTTTTTATTCAAAGAGACCATACCCCATGAGAAAAGACCGCAAATGGTTCCGTTTCCCTTTGTTACAATCCGTATGCATGGAGTTTCTTCGAAAGCGACACTCCATTGCACCTTTTCTTTATCCAAGCGAAAATAAAGAATCTCCGGCTTGATTTCATTGCCTTCAATATTCATTGCAGAAAGAACTATTGATTTATTATCTTCCGTAACCGCAGCATCCAGAATATAGCGATTCATACTGCGGTAACGATATATTTCCTTAAAAGAAGAATCGTATACATAGACTTTGGCCAAAAATCCATCCCCTTCGGTTACAACCGCCAAATAACCATGATCATTCATACGCGCAGTTATGATCGGATCTTCCATCTGTTTCTCAAAAAGTACAGAAAAGGAATCCGCTACCATCAGCCCGCTACCATCGCTATCATAGGCCAAAACATAGCGACCATTGGCATAAATGCAAGGGTTTCGATAGCCAAGGGGGGTATTTTGAAATTCTGTCCCGTTTTTATCGGTAATCAATAATTTTTCCACGCTTGCATGAGCAAAGCCATCTTTATAAACCACCGTTTTTCCGGCATTGAATCTCAAATATCCATCCTCAGTCGCTACGGATGATACTCCGATATTAATCTTCGCCATCAGGCGGCGGAAATTATCGCCATTGATCTGCTCGCGATTGGTAAAAAGAAGAATCAAAGCCACCATCACCATCACAAGAAGCAAAAGATAGCGAATATATTTAATTGTAGATTTCGATTGAACCGGGGTATCCACTTCCTCTTGCTCCAAAATATCATCTCTTCGGCGCATATTTTTCCACCTCCTTTATATCATAAAACACATGGTTCAGATAAAGCCCATACGCAGGCATGGTCTTTCCGCAATTAGCACGATCCTTTGCTTCAATAATGGCCGAAATTTCTTCCGGATCAATTCTCCCGAGGCCGACAAAAAGAAGCGTACCGGCCATAATCCGCACCATATTATAAAGAAAACCATCACCCGCAATACGAAAAATGATTTCTTCCCCATCGCGTTTTACTTCCGCATAGTAAATGGTACGGACTGTATCTTCAATTTTAGAACCAACCGACATAAACGCTCCAAAATCATGCTTCCCCTCAAAATATCTTGCGGCTTTTTCCATTCGCTCCACATTCAAAATCTGCTTTTCATGGTAGGAAAAACCATCTCTAAAGGGATCGGGAGCATATCCATCATAGTAACGATAGATATATTCCTTTCCCACAGCATGATATCGAGGATGAAAATCATGCTCTACTTCACTGCACGCCCGCACACTGATCGCATTTGGCAGTACTGAATTCAAGGCAGGCAAAATCCGCTTAATTTCCATAGGGTGCGGAGGATCATAGCATAAGCAGTACTCCAGAGCATGAACCCCGCTATCTGTCCTGCTGCAGCCGGTTACATCCGGCCTGCTGCCATAGATTTTCTCAAGAGCATCTTGCATCGTCTCCTGCACGGAGCGGCCGTTTTTTTGAACCTGCCAGCCTACAAATGAAGCTCCGTTATATCGAATTTTTAATAGAATTCGTTTGTTCATATCCCTCAATAAATTCTCAGCATGATAATGGCAGCAAAAGAGAGCACCATGGCGCCGAGTGCCACCCAATCACGCCATCCCAAAGAATAGATTTTATAGCGAGTCCGCCCTGCTCCTCCATGATAGCACCGACATTCCATCGCATCAGCCAATTCTTCTGCCCGATGAAATGCAGAGACTAAAAGAGGAATCAAAATCGGAATCAAAGCCTTGGCACGGCGAATAATATTGCCCGTCTCAAAATCGGCGCCTCTGGCCTTTTGCGCATTGATGATCTTATCGGTTTCATCAATCAATGTCGGAATAAACCGCAGAGCGATCGTCATCATCATCGCCAGTTCATGAACCGGAAAGCGAAAAATCTTCAATGGGCGCATCAGACGTTCAAGGGCATCCGTCAGCATTACGGGGCTTGTGGTATAGGTAAGATAGGAGGTGCCCAGAATCAGCAAAATGATGCGTATAATCATAAAAGCCGCATTTTTAACCCCATCCGTCTTAATCCAGCTTAGCCATTCTATCTGCGGAAAGAGCGGCTCTCCCCCACCATAAAGCACATTGAAGAACGCGGTAAACATAATAATGAAAACCAAAGGTTTCAGCCCGCGAAAAACAACCTTCAAAGAAATTTTAGAAAAAGAAGCCACCAAACCAATCAAGAAAGCGGCCACCAAAAAGCCCCAAAAATCAGAAACCAAGAATAATGCAACAACATAAAGAAGGGTAAGCAAAAGCTTCATTCTGGGATCAAGGGCATGCATGAAGGATTTTACGGGAAAATATTGGCCCAAAGTGATATCTTTAAGCATGGTTCTTTCCCCCTTCCTTCAAAAGGCGGGTGATTTCCGCTTTTCCCTGCTCCACTGTAAATACATTGCGAGAGACAGGATATCCCTTATCCTGCAACGCAAAGAAAACGCGGGTAATTCTCGGCACATCCAGCCCCATCTTTTCCAGTTCATCTGCCCGTTCAAAGACTTCGGGGACCGATGCGTGCATTTGGCATCTGCCGCGATTCATCACTAATATGGAATCAGCATTTTTGCTGACATCTTCCATTGAATGAGAGACCAGCAGCACGGTACTTCCCGTCTCTTGATGATACTCTCGGATTCTCCCCAAAATTTCATCTCGACCCATGGGGTCAAGCCCTGCAGCAGGCTCATCCAAGATTAATACCTTCGGCTCCAGAGCCATCACACCGGCAATGGCAACTCTGCGCTTTTGCCCGCCGGAGAGATCGAAGGGGGATTTTTCCAATACCGATTCCGATAAACCGACAAATCTCATCGCTTTTTCTACTCTGCGATGGATTTCCTCTTCGGAAAGCCCCATGTTCTTAGGACCAAAAGCGATATCCTTATAAACCGTTTCTTCAAAAAGCTGATGCTCGGGATACTGAAAAACCAATCCCACATCAAAACGGGTCTGAATACGCTGCTTTTTATCTTCGCTCCATAAATCTTTTCCATCGATAAAGATCTTGCCGGAGGTTGGTTTTAATATGGCATTAAAATGAGCAATCAGCGTGCTCTTTCCCGATCCTGTATGCCCAATTACGCCTACATACTCTCCTTTTTTAATATGAAGATTGATATCCTCGATCGCAACCGTCTCAAAGGGAGTGCCAACACTATAGAAATGGGAAAGATGCTCTGTCTTAATCATTTTCCCCACCTCCTAAAAGCTTTTCAATTTCTGCTACACACTCATCAACATTTAATACAGAAATAGGGACTTTTATATCCTCCTGCCTCAGCGCAAACATCAACTCTGCAGTTTGAGGCACATCCAAAGAAAGGCTGTGAAGAAGGCCTACATTTTGAAAGACCTCACGCGGAGTATCATCCAAAATCATCTCTCCCTCTGCCATTACGATTACGCGATCAGCCTGAACCGCCTCATCCATATAATGGGTGATCAATACCACTGTAATATGCTCTTCCCGATTCAGGCGAAGAATGGTTTTCATAACCTCTTTCCGCCCTTTAGGATCCAGCATGGCGGTAGGCTCATCTAAAATGATGCATTTGGGGCGCATGGCAAGGATTCCGGCAATTGCTACCCGCTGCTTCTGACCACCGCTGAGCATATGCGGGGCTCTTTGGCGATACTCACTCAGCCCCACCAGTTCCAATGCTTCATCTACTCTTCGCGCCATTTCATCGTGGGGAATCCCTAAATTTTCCAAAGCAAAGGCCACATCCTCATCCACAACGGTTGCAATAATCTGATTATCGGGGTTTTGAAAGACCATTCCAACATTGCGGCGAATCTCAAGGAGATTCTCTTCATCCCCCGCATCCATTCCCAATACATGGACAGACCCTCGATCTGCTTTTAAGATCCCATTGAAATGCTTTGCAAGGGTGCTTTTTCCGCAGCCATTATGGCCGAGGATTGCCACAAACTCCCCTTCTTCAATCTTCAAATCAATATCATGAAGCACCCGATGGGCAGCCTTTCCTTCCTCGGTGGGATAGGAAAAACTTAAATTTGAAACCTCAATGATCGTTGACATTTAATCCTCCGCATACCAGCGCGCCACAGAGCCGGAAGGAAAAGCTTTTCCATCTGCGGTTCTGAGGCCGATTTCTCCACTCTCAAAATGCCCACCCAATCCTTTGGGCAGCGTAAGACGCAATAAATATTCCATGACCGATGCCGACAGGCCGGTGGAATAGGAATTCAAAATAAAAAATAATGGATTGGGAGACAAAATTTTCATTACCTGCACCATAAAGGGATAAAGCTTATCCTCCAGCTGCCATACCTCCCCGCCGGGCCCTCTCCCGTAAGACGGCGGATCCATTACAATGCCATCATATACATTTCCGCGGCGGATCTCACGCTCCACAAACTTCATGCAGTCATCTACAAGATACCTTACAGGGCAATCCCGCACGCCGCAAAGCACTGCATTTTCCTTTGCCCATTGAACCATCCCCTTGGATGCATCCACGTGGGCTACCGAAGCGCCTGCTTTAGCGCAAGCCATAGTGGCACCGCCGGTATAAGCAAATAGATTCAGCACCTTGATCGGGCGGCCTGCATTTTCAATTCTTTTACGCATAAAATCCCAATTCACCGCTTGCTCAGGGAAAATACCCGTATGCTTAAAATTCATGGGTTTCACCTGAAAGCAAAGATCCTTATAGCGAACCTTCCAGGTCTCGGGCAAAGATCGAATCTCCCATTTTCCGCCACCGCTATTGGAGCGATGATAGATCGCATTGGGATTTTTCCATTCCTTACGTTTCATCTCGCTCTTCCAAATAGCCTGAGGATCCGGGCGGACCAAAATTTGCTCCCCCCACCGCTCCAGACGGTTTCCCTCAGAGGTATCTAATAATTCATAATCTTTCCATTGATCAGCTATCCACATTATTTTACATCCTCAAAAAGAATCTGGCCGCAATCACTATTATTCGGATTCAGCCCTAAATGACGATAAGCAGCAGGTGTTACCATCCGCCCTCTCGGAGTGCGGGAAAGAAACCCGATTTGCAAGAGATAAGGTTCATATACATCCTCTAAGGTAATGGATTCCTCGCCGATGGTCGCTGCCAAAGTCTCCAGTCCTACAGGCCCGCCGCCGAAATTGCCAATAATGCTCTCCAACATCCTGCGGTCCACTGCATCAAGGCCCAAATGATCCACTTCCAAAGCGGCCAAAGCCATATCCGCAATTTCGCGGGTTACCACACCATCACCCCGCACTTCTGCAAAATCCCGCACCCGCTTCAGAAGGCGGTTTACAATGCGCGGCGTCCCGCGAGAGCGTTTCGCAATCTCCATTGCACCGCTGGGATCAACAGGAATTCCAAGAATCTCTGCAGAACGCAATACAATATCACGCAGCTCTTCGGGCTTATATAATTCAAGCCGCATCAAAACACCGAAACGATCCCGCAAAGGTGCCGAGATTTGCCCTGCTCGCGTAGTAGCGCCAATCAAGGTAAATCTCGGAAGATCCAAGCGAATGCTTCGTGCAGAAGGGCCTTTTCCGATAATAATATCGACAGCATAATCCTCCATCGCGGGATAAAGCACTTCCTCTACTGCGCGGGATAAGCGATGAATCTCATCAATAAAGAGCACATCCCCCGGCTGCAGATTGGTAATCAAAGATGCCA
Source organism: Clostridia bacterium (assembly GCA_017436525.1). Lineage (GTDB taxonomy): Bacteria > Bacillota > Clostridia > Oscillospirales > QAKW01 > QAKW01. Next base: position 30,736 of record JAFSCX010000036.1, read on the forward strand.
AATCTCCCGGTTTTTCAATCGCAGGGCCGGAGGTAATTCTAAGATTAACACCCATCTCATTGGCGATGATTCCTGCAAGGGTTGTCTTTCCAAGGCCCGGCGGTCCGTAAAGAAGGCAATGATCCAGACTTTCCCCTCTACCTTTTGCTGCTTCTATAAATACTCTGAGATTTTCTTTGGCTTTGGTCTGGCCAATATATTCGTCCATTTTTCTCGGGCGAAGAGAATCCTCAATATCACCATCATCGTTTCCTTGAAATGTCGTAGAAACAATGCGATTTTCAAAATCACTCTCAATCATAAGCTGAATCCTTTCAATGCTTGCGTAATGGCCTGCTCAACACTCAGGCTTTCAAGATCAAGGCCTGCAATAGCATGCTTCGCCTCCGGTTGGGTAAATCCAAGGGCCATCAATGCTTCCATAATCTCCAAACTCTTGGAGGCAGTCCCCTGAGAGGGCACAGATGCGGCGGTATTCACCTGCAGCGGAGTCATCCCTTTGAATTTATCCTTCAGCTCCAAAACAAGACGTTCAGCAGCTTTGGGCCCTACCCCTTTTGCTCGAGTAATATTAGCCTTATCTCCCATAATCACGCTGGCAGCAAGTTCATCCGGTGTCAGTTCCGATAAAATGGCAAGGCCGCCTTTCGGGCCGATTCCCGATACGGCTGTAATCATACGGAAGCACTCCCGCTCTTCCTTGGTGGGAAATCCATAAAGATCCATCCCATCATCCCGCACATTCATGTGGACATAAAGAAATACCGTTTCTCCCACCGCAGGCAGGCTGTCTGCTCCAATACGGGAAAGCTGCACAGCAAATCCCACACCGCCACATTCTATTACAGCACTATCGCCGTATTTTTCTAAAATCGTTCCTCTTAATGATGCAATCATATTTTCAACCCCAATAAATTAGATTTAGAACTGTGTGCATGGCAGATGGCAAGTGCCAAAGCATCTGCCGCATCATCGGGCCTTGGAATCCGCTCAAGATGCAGAAGCTGGCGGGTCATTTCCATCACCTGATGCTTCTCTGCTCGGCCATACCCTACCACACTTTGCTTCACCTGAAGAGGTGTATATTCAAAAGAGGGCACGCCTTTCATTTTTGCCGCAAGAAGAATCACCCCTCTTGCATGGCCCACTTGAATGCCGGTGGTAATATTTGTATTAAAAAACAATTCTTCTACAGACATACAATCCGGATGAAAACGCTCGCAAAGTTCTGTAATCCCCTCGTAGATCATTTGCAATCTTGAAGGGAAATCAACCCCCGCGGGAGTCGTAACCGCACCATAATCCATCACCCGAAAGCGTCCGTTTTTATATTCCAATACCCCGTAGCCTACCGTCGCATAGCCGGGATCAATTCCCAATATAACCATATCGATTTGTTCTCCATATAATTATTCAGTTTATTATAGCATAATTAATATAATAAATAAAGAGATTTTTGTATAAAAATCTTTAATTTTACAAGCAATTATGGTACAATGCAACTATGAATTATCAAAACATCATCCAAGGGCGTTTTATCGCACGCCCCAACCGTTTCATCGCGATAGTAGAAATCAATGGTGAAAATGCCGTTTGCCATGTTAAAAACACCGGCCGCTGCAAAGAGCTTTTGATTCCCAACGCAAAGGTATGGCTTGAAAAAAGCCAAAATCCCAATCGAAAAACAGAATATGATTTGATTTGCGTGGAAAAAGGCAATAAAATCATCAATATGGATAGCCAAGCTCCAAATAAAATTGCAGAAGAATGGCTTCCTAAAAGCGGAATCTTTAGTCCGGAGGCTGTATTTCAAAGAGAAGTCAAAAATAAAGACAGTCGATTTGATCTTCTTGCAATCGATCATGGCAAAAAAACATGGATCGAGGTAAAAGGCGTTACCTTGGAAGAGGGCGGTATTGCCCGATTTCCGGATGCTCCCACAGAGCGCGGCGTGAAGCATGTCAAACACCTCACAAAAATTGCAAAAAGCGGCGAGAATTCCATGATTTTATTTGTAATTCAAATGAAAGGAATTCACCATCTCGAGCCTAACGTTCTCACCCACCCCGCCTTTGGAGATGCGTTGCGAATCGCCGCGGAAAACAGGGTTAAAATCCTTGCAGTAGACTGCTTGGTGTCCCCCGAATCAATTATTGCAGATCAAATGATTCCTGTTATTATTTAATTTTGTTTTTTTGTAAAAACCTGTTGACAAAACCGAAAGGATGTGCTAATATATCTTAGCATTATCCGGGTGTGGCGCAGGTGGTAGCGCGCTTGACTGGGGGTCAAGAGGCCGCAGGTTCAAGTCCTGTCACTCGGACCAAATAAGAGGTAGACATTTAAGTCTACCTCTTTATTTTTTACTACGTAGCAAAGAACCTGCGGCCTCTTGATCGCCATCCCCGAGCGGTTGCTCTTTATTTGCCAAGGCAAATAAAGGCGAGCGAGTGGGGGCATCCGCCGCATTAGCCGGACGCAACTTGTTGCGTTTGGCTACAGGTTCAAGTCCTGTCACTCGGACCATATCGAGTG
>JAFSCX010000006.1 GCA_017436525.1 Clostridia bacterium
CGATCTGTTCTCGTCGGCGTACACAGGTACGGCAGAGAGCAGATCGGCGGAAAGCAGAAAATTTTAATCAAAAATCCGCATGATGATGCGGATTTTTTCCTTATAATAAGAAAGCAAGGAAAAAAGAGTAGGTTTTTTCCCCTTGCTGATTTATAGAATCGGCAGAATTCTTTTATTCTCTTATTTTCTGCGGTCTGTGCCTTTTTTGACAGTCTGAATAAAAGACCGCTTTGCGGTCTTTTATTCTTTAATCATTTGCTGATAATCCAGCATCTTGAAGCCTAATTTATGATAGATTTTTTTGGCAACTTTATTATCGGCTGTTACTTCAAGACGGTAGCGGGCAGCTTTGTCTTGATATAAATCAAAAAGCTCCCGCAAGGTTTTTTCAGCTAATTTATGCCCGCGAAATTCCGGCCGGACATATAGTTCCTCAATCCAGACAGTGAGCCCGCCGCCTTCATTGGAATTGGTAAAACTCAATAGGCAATAGCCTGCATCTTTTTGCTCAAAACGAATCATATAGCCGCCAACATAGGGATCACGATCCAGAAGCTTTTGGAATGTATCTTCAATGTGTTTGCGGGGGATTTGATGAAGAACCCCCGGGGTGTTATAAAATGCTTCGGCCATTTGGCAGAATAAAGCACGATCCGTTTCCTCAAAATAGCGGATTCGTTTGCCGCTTGGTACTGCGTGGATGGAAAGATCCGGACGCATTCTTTCGGTAATGGCAATGGATTCTTCCAGTTTCCATTTTTCGATCAAGCGATGGTTTCCTTCGGTTAGTACCGCCGGCACCTCTCGCTCTTTCCAGATGCGTGGCTGCGTATATTGAGGATGCTCCAGTAATCCGCGATAATGGCTTTCTTCTGTGAAAGAGCTTTCTTCTGCAAGGACACCGGGAATCATACGGGAGATACAATCAATCAGCACGCATGCAGGCAATTCTCCGCCGGTCAATACATAATCGCCGATAGAAATTTCTTCGTCTACAATTTCATCCAAAATCCGCTGATCCACCCCTTCATAATGCCCGCAAAGAATGGTTAAATGGGGGAGCTTACTCAATTCTTTCGCTTTCTTTTGGGTGAGCACCTTCCCGCGGGGCGATACATAGACCGTATGCGGGCGTTGGTCATTTCTTTTTAAGACCTCTTGATAGCAATCGTATATGGGTTGGCATTGCATCACCATTCCGCTGCCGCCGCCAAAGGGATAATCATCTACTCTGCGATGCCGATCTTCGGTATAATTGCGAATATGAAGGCAATCGATTTCGATGAGGCCTTTTTGGCGGGCTCGGCCAATAATGCTTTCTTTCAATATATTGTCGACCATTTCGGGAAACAGAGTCATGATGGAAAATTTCATTCAAATAGGCCCTCCAAAGGACGGATCAGGATTTTTTTATTGATGAGATCAATCTGCTTTACTACATCATTGATTTTGGGTACATAATAGGTTTTATCACCCTTGACCTCAAAGACATCGTTGGCACCGGTGGGGAAGACGCTTACAACTTTGCCATAGATCGTGCCGGTATCAATATCAATGACATCAAGGCCAATAATATCGTCAATATAATATTGCCCTTCTTCTAAGGGCACCTCATGCTTTTTGAAATAGACCAATTTACCAATCAAGGGTTCCGCTTTATTGATATGGTCGATTCCTTTGAAGCGAATCAAAGCTTGCCCCTTATGCACGCGGGCGGAAGCGACGGTATATGCTTCATTATCAATATACATTTTTTTGACTTCGCAAAGAAATTCGGCACTATCGCAATAAGGATAGATCCGAACCTCTCCCTTCAGAGAATGGGTATTTACAATTTTACCTGCTTGAAGCAATTCTTTGCTCATGGTGATCTCCTGTAAATGTTTTTGATTATTATAGCACATAAAATATAAAAAAACAACAGCACCGCAAAATTTGCGATGCTGCCGGTAAAACGCCGATTATTTGATCTCAACGATCACCTTTTTAGGCATTTTGAAGGATGCGGATTTAACGATAGAACGGATGGCCTTAGCAATTTTACCGTGCTTGCCGATCACACGCCCCATATCATCCGCTGCGACCTGAAGCTCATAAACGATCGCATCTTCAGTCTCGGATTCGGTTACAGTTACTGCGTCCGGATCTTCAACCAGCGATTGAGCCAGGTAAATAATGAGTTCTTTCATGGTATATCCTCTTAAACTCAGATGATTTCCTGCTTCTTCAGCAGAGCCTTAACGGTATCGGTGGGCTGAGCACCGTTTTTGATCCATGCTTTTGCCTTCTCGCCATCGATGGTTACGGTAGCGGGATCAGTGCAGGGATTGTAGGTTCCGATCTCCTCGATGAATCTGCCGTCGCGGGGATAGCGGGAATCTGCAACAACAATGCGATAGGTGGGAGCTTTCTTAGCGCCCAGTCTTCTCAGTCTGATTTTAACTGCCATTTTCTTTTTCTCCTTTCAAAATTTCTTATTAAAAACCGAATCCGCGGCGTCTGCCTTTTTTGGAGTTCAGTTGTTTAACCATTTTTTGCATCTGCTCAAATTGCTTGAGCAAGCGGTTGACCATTTCAACCGAGGTGCCGCTTCCTGCGGCAATTCTTCTGCGGCGGGTGGCGTTCATCAAGGATGGATTTTCCCGCTCTTCAGGGGTCATGGATAGAATGATGGCTTCTGTACGGGCAAGCTGGCGCTCGTCGATATGCACATCCTTCATTTGCGCGGCGTTCATACCGGGCATCATGCCAAGCAGATTCTCCAGCGGCCCCATTTTTTTGATTTGCTTCATCTGATCCAGAAAATCCTGGAGGGTAAAGCGGTTTTTACGCAGCTTTTCTTCCAATGCCAAGGCTTCCTTTTCATCAAAGGCTTCCTGCGCTTTATCAATCAAAGAGAGCACATCTCCCATTCCCAAAATACGGGATGCCATACGATCGGGGTGGAAGGGCTCGATATCGGTGAGCTTTTCGCCGATACCTGCAAATTTGATGGGTTTGCCGGTAATATATTTGACAGATAGTGCAGCACCGCCACGGGTATCGCCGTCCAGCTTTGTGAGCACAACACCATCAATATCCAAAAGATTATTGAAGCTTTCCGCTACATTGACCGCATCCTGACCGGTCATGGCATCTACCACTAAGAGAATCTCTTGGGGAGATACAGCCTTTTTAATATTGGAAAGCTCTTCCATCAGAGCGTCGTCGATATGCAATCGACCGGCTGTATCCAAAAGGACCAGATCATTGCCATAACGCTTGGCATGGGCAATGGCCTCTTTTGCGATCTTTACAGGGTTCATTTCGCCATCGATCTTAAAGACGGGGACATCAACACCGCTGCCGACGACTTCAAGCTGGGTGATGGCGGCAGGCCGATATACATCGCAGGCTACCAGCAAAGGCCGGCGCCCTTTCTTTTTGAAATAACCGGCAATCTTACCGCTTTGCGTTGTTTTACCGGTACCTTGCAGGCCAACCATCATGACAATGGTGGGAGGGCTGGATGCCATCTTTATAGTAGAGGTTTCGGAACCCATCAGGGCAGTAAGCTCTTCATTGACAATCTTTACAACCTGCTGGGCGGGAGTGAGGCTCTCAAGCACATCACTGCCCACACACCGCTCTGAAACCTTTCCGATGAATTCTTTAACCACCTTAAAGTTTACATCAGCTTCCAAAAGAGCAAGCTTGATTTCTCGCATAGCGGTCTTAACATCCGCTTCGGTAAGGTGGCCATGCTGCTTCAGATTCTTAAATGCTTTTGCAAGCTTTTCACTTAATCCTTCAAAGGCCATTGATTACTCCTGTTTCAAAAAATCGGCGGAAATGGCGGCAATTTCTTTAGCAAATTGATCGACCTCTACCGATTTATGGTGCCGCTGATTGAATTCGCGGATATTCAAAGCGAGATTGCGGATTTGCTCCATCTGATCTTCTAAGCCTGAATAGCGGCGGAAGAATCCGAGCCGCGCTTCAGTCTCTGTAAGAAACTGCTCGCCGCGCTTGATATTATCGCGCACACCTTGGCGGGTGATATGCATATGCTGCGCAATTTCGGAAAGAGAAAGATCCTCATTATAATATAATTCCAAGGCATCTCTCATCTTGGGCGCTAAGATATCTCCATAGAAATCGATCAGCAAAGAAAACTGCAGATCCTTCATCCGATTCACCTCATTTCAATGTGTAAAGCGTTTAACTTTACACATTATAATGGATCTCTTTCATTTTGTCAATAGATATATTGAATTTTTATTAAAAATCAGGCTTGTTTATTAAGAAGAGATGGTGTATAATCAAAAAAACGAAAAAAATATGAAAAAACCTTGAAAACAAAAAATATTTGTTGACAAGCCGTGCTTTTATCATTATAATATTTAGTGCTATTGGTTTTTTGCCGATCATAAGGGAGAATTATGAAGATCAATTTAAGAGATGCCTTTTTATTGGATCGCTATGAAAAAGCTTTAGAATTTCAGCTTTCTCTTGAGGAAGATGATCCTATTCTGAGCGAAGCGGAATTTAAGGAAAATCCAAAGGTTCGCTTTTTCATCAGCGCGAAATACGGTCTGGTTCATTGCGAGACCACCATCGATCTTTCATTCATCGGTTGTTGCAGCCGTTGCTTGGAGCCGGTGGAAGGGGATTTGCATATAGAGAACCGCCGCCGTATCATCACCGATCCTGATAAAGAGGATGAGGATACTATTCTGATCGATCCGAATTTTATGTTTTTTCCCGATGAGGAAGCGAGAAATCAGATTATATTGGAGTTTCCGGAGCGTTTTCTTTGCAAGGAAGATTGTAAAGGGCTGTGCCCTGTATGTGGATGCAATCGCAATTTGCAGGAATGCGGCTGCGAAGATTCATAAGCCGGTTTTTTGGATCGGTGATTACATTTGTTATAATTGATGTATTATAAAGGGAGGTAAGTAGAAATGGCAGTACCTAAGAGAAAGGTTTCTAAAGCAAGAAGAGATAAGAGAAGAAGCAATGTATGGAAGTTGGATGCTCCCGCTATGGTTGAGTGCCCCAAGTGCCATGCAATGAAGGCTCCTCATAAGGCTTGCCCTGAGTGCGGATACGTGAATGATAAGCTGTCTGTAAAAGACGGTAAGATCGTTGCCAAGACCGCTGCTAAGACTGAAGAAGCCAAGACTGAAGCAGCTTCTGAAGAATAAAAGTTGTTTTGACGATAGAGAAGGCGGCTTGCTGCCTTCTCTTTTCTTCTTTTAATGAAAGGTGGTGCATATAATGGCGGCAAAGATTATCCAAGTGGATCCCGATAGCCTCGGAGCAGAATTGGGCCTTAAAGCAGGGGATCAGCTGATTTCGATCAACGGTCATCCCATTAAAGATGTCATTGATTATATGTACTATGAAGCGGCCACGGAGCTCGAATTATTGCTGGAGATTGATGGGGAAGAAGTATTGATCGAGCTGGAGAAGGATAGCGAAGAGCCTTTGGGGCTGGATTTTGAAAGCTATTTGATGGATCGGCAGCGTAGCTGCAAAAATAAATGTATCTTTTGTTTTATTGATCAGCTGCCCAAGGGCCTGCGTGAGACCCTCTATTTCAAGGATGATGATGCGAGGCTCTCCTTTTTGATGGGAAATTATATAACACTCACCAATCTGAGCGAAGAAGATATTGAGCGGATTATTGCCATGCGCATCTCACCCATCAATATCTCTGTTCATACTACTGATCCAACCCTTCGGGTAAAAATGATGGCCAATCCGCAAGCGGCAAGAATCAATGAAATTCTGCATCGTTTTTATGATGCGGGAATCCAAATGAATTGCCAGATTGTGCTTTGTAAAGGGGTCAACGATGGGAAGCATTTGGAAAAGAGCCTCACGGATCTTGCGGCTTTAGCCCCTTATGTGCAGAGCACCAGCGTGGTGCCTGTTGGGCTTTCGCGCCATCGGGATGGTTTATATCCGTTGGAATCCTTTACGAAAGAGGATGCTTTGGAAGTAATCCAATGCATTGATCGGATCGGGGAGAAGCAAAAGAGCCGCCATGGGGTGCGCGGTTGCTATGCTTCGGATGAATTTTATATTCTGGCAAATCTGCCGATTCCTTCCGAAGAGCATTATGATGGGTATCCTCAGATTGAAAATGGTGTGGGCCTGATGCGAAGCCTTGAGGATGAATTGAGGGATGCTTTATTCTTGGAAAGCGGCGATTCCAAAGAGCGAGAGATCGGGATTGTAACCGGCGTGCTTGCCGCTGAATATATGGATCGCCTTTTGGGGATGGTTCAAGAAAAATTCATCGGGCTTCGATATAAAATTTATCCCATTGTCAATCATTTTTTCGGCGAGAAAATCACAGTGTCCGGTTTGGTAACGGCTACTGATATTTTGGATCAATTAAAAGAAGAACCTCTGCCCCCTGTGCTTCTGATACCAAGCAGTATGCTGCGGGCAGAGCAGGATTTATTTTTAGACAGTATTTCCTTGGAGGAGGTATCCTCCAAGCTGGATCGGGAGATTCGGGTTTCTATGAATGATGGAGCGGATCTTCTGGATAAAATATTAGGGAGGTGATCTCTATGGGAATGCCGGTTGTGGCTGTAGTTGGGCGTCCTAATGTAGGAAAAAGCTCATTATTTAATAAATTGGCAGGAGCCCGGCTCTCAATCGTTGAGGATACGCCGGGAGTTACGCGAGATCGGATTTATGCCACCGTTGAATGGCGCGCCAAAAATTTCATGCTGATCGATACCGGCGGTATTGAGCCTGCGAAAGAGGATATTATTCTCACTCAAATGCGGCGTCAGGCAGAGATGGCGATCGATACAGCGGATTGCATTATCTTTCTGACCGATGTGCAGACCGGAGTTACGGCAGACGATCAAGAAATCGCCACCATGCTTTATCGCTCCGGAAAGCCGATTGTTCTTTGCGTCAATAAAGTGGATCAATTGGGCGAGCCCCCTATGGAATTTTATGAATTTTATAATTTGGGGTTGGGCGATCCTATCGCTGTCTCCTCGGTTCACGGAAGCGGCACAGGAGATCTTTTGGACGAGGTTTATAAGTATCTGCATTTTGAAGAGGAGAATGAGGGGGAAGAGGAGCCGATCAAGGTTGCTCTTTTAGGAAAGCCTAATGTAGGAAAATCCTCTTTAATCAATAAATTGCTCGGCGAGGAGCGGTGTATTGTATCCAATATTCCCGGCACTACGCGGGATGCGGTTGATGCATTATATACTTCGAAAGTGGGCAATTTTTCTTTGATTGATACTGCGGGAATCCGCAAGAAGAAAAAAGTGGAAGAGGCTGTAGAAAAATATAGCGTTATTCGATCTTATATGGCTGTGGAGCGTGCAGATGTATGCGTAATCATGCTGGATGCCAATGATGGCGTTACCGAGCAGGATACTAAAATTGCCGGCTATGCCAATGAGCAGGGAAAAGCGTTGGTAATTGCTGTCAATAAATGGGATTCCATTGAAAAAGAAACCAATACCATGGAGCAGCTGCGCAAGTCTATCAAGAATGATCTTGCTTTTATGTCTTTTGCTCCCATTGTATTTATTTCTGCATTGGAAGGTCAGCGGTTGGAGCAATTGATGATCGCTGTCAAAGAGGCGGCTTGCGAAAATCGGCGGAGAATTTCCACCGGTATGCTCAACGATGTCCTGAATGAGGCGACCGCGCGCGTGCAGCCTCCCTCTGATAAAGGAAAGCGATTAAAGATCTATTATATGACGCAGGCATCGGCAGAGCCCCCCACATTTGTATTCTTTGTAAACAAAAAAGATTTGTTCCATTTTTCCTATCAGCGCTATCTTGAAAACCGCCTGCGGGATACTTTTGGCTTTATCGGCACCCCTTTGCGGTTTATCATCCGAGAGAGAGGAGAAAAGTAATGGAAAAGTTGATTCTTTTGATTATCGGAGTGGGCGTACTGTCCTACTTGGTCGGTAGTATCAATTGTTCGATTCTGATCTCCAGAATGCGGATGAATAAAGATGTGCGGGAATCCGGTTCCGGCAACGCCGGTGCTACCAATATGCTGCGTACCTTCGGGCCTAAGGCAGGGCTTATTACCATGCTGGGTGATTTTCTGAAAACGCTGATTCCCTTGATTATTACCAAGCTGATTTTTGCAGATGAGCCATATTGGCAGGCGATGGTGGCTTTCAGCGGCTTTTGCTGCTCCATGGGCCATGCTTTTCCGATCTATTTCGGATTCCGCGGCGGGAAGGCGGTTACAGTTGTCGCAATGGTGTTGTTTGTAGTGGATTGGCGATGCTTCGCTGTGGGGCTTTCGGTCTTTATTCTCACTGTCGCGCTTACGCGCTATGTATCCCTTGCCTCCATCCTTGCAGGGCTTTCCGGGCCCATCACAATGTTCTTTATCTCTAAGAGATATCTGGCAAATCGATGGGTGGTTGTAGGATGTCTTTTTGCTCTCGCTATCATGATAATGATCCTTCATCGGGAAAATATCAAGCGATTGTTGAAGGGGGAAGAGCATCGATTTTCGTTCAAAAAATAATGAATAACGCTGCGAAACTTTTTTGGTTTCGCAGCGTTTTTTTGAGAAATATATTGCGGAATAAGTCAATAAATGATATAATATATTATATTTTTCTATATAAAGGAGAAATAGGATGAAAAAGATTTTTGGTTATTTCAAAAATCATCTTTTTTATGTGCAGTTATTTGCGTTGGCAACGCTGATCTCTGCCTTTATTCCCGCTTTGAATCCTTTGATTGATTATGAAAGCGGTAAAAATCAAATGCTCTTTACCATTTTTGCGGATTTGGGGAACCTGGAGCGATATTTTGAGAGTATTTTAAGCTCCTTCAGCTTTTTTGGTGATATCTTATATGTTACCATGCTCTTTTTCTATGTTGGCTGGATTTGCTATCTTTGCGGTTTGATTTTGATTTGGTCGAAATCGGTAGGCGGTAAACGCTCTATCTTTATCGGTTCTTTGATTTTTATGGTAGTCTATCTTGCCGAGTTTTCGGTCTACTATAGTATCAATATTGAACTTTTGCATAATAGCGATGAATTAATCAATAGTGCTTCTGCTGTATGGACTCATATTCCTTTAGGGGTTTATTATCATTTTGCGCTGGCTTTAGGCGTCTTTATCTTTTCTCTTTTGGCAAGTGAGATTGATTTCAGAGCAGTATGGTATGGCCTGCGATTGAATTGGATCCATCGGTTTGATGGCGGTGTCCATCCCACTTCCCATAAGAATACGCGCTCCATTCCTATTGAAAAGCTTCCTCCTCAAAAGGAAATGATCTATCCGCTGCTGCAGCATATCGGTGCGATTTGTACTCCGCTTGTGAAGGTGGGGGACTATGTAAGGATGGGGCAGAAGATCGCAGATTCTGAATCTGCAGTATCGGTGCCGGTTCATTCCACCGTATCGGGAACGGTAGTGAAAATCTGCGATTGGGATCATCCTACCGGCAATCGTATTCCGGCAATTATTGTGGAAAATGATTTTGAGGATAATCGTGCTGAATGCTTCCAAGAGGGATCGGCCGATTATGAGGCGAAAACGCCTGATGAACTGATTGAAATTATCCGCGAAGCAGGAATCGTCGGGATGGGCGGTGCCGCCTTTCCTACCCATATTAAGCTTGCTTCGGCCGTTGGTAAAGTTGATACTGTCATTATCAATGCGGCGGAATGTGAGCCTTATCTTTCCAGCGATCATCGCGAAATCTTGGAAAATATTGATGATTTGATGAACGGCTTGCGGCTTGTCCGATATATTATTGGCGCCCAAAGAATGTTTGTGGGAATCGAGAATAATAAATCGGATGCCATTGCCTTGCTGCATAAGCGGCTGGCGAAAAGCCGCATTCGGCTTGTGATTTTGAAGACTAAATATCCTCAGGGCGGGGAAAAGCAGCTGATTCGCGCAGTAACAGGCCGCGTGGTACCTTCCGGTAAGCTGCCTGCCGATGTGGGCTGCTTAGTGCTGAATGTGGATACGGTTGTGGCAATTTATCGCGCAGTAGTTGCCGGTGAGCCCTTGATGCGCCGAATTATCACGGTGGCCGGCCACGGCGTAGAAAGAGTAGGAAATGTAAGCGCTCGTATCGGCACCCCGTTTTCTGCAGTTTTAGATCATTTTGGCTATCTGCCTACTACGAAAAAACTGATTATGGGCGGTCCTATGATGGGAATTGCGCAATATTCCTTGGATGCGCCTGTCATTAAGAGCACTTCCGGTTTGCTTTGCTTTACCAAAGAGCAGCTTACGATGGATCGTGATGTGAGCTGTATTCGTTGCGGAAGCTGCGTTTCTGCCTGCCCCATGCGGCTGGTTCCCAGCTATATAGCGCAGTATGTGAAATCTGAGAATTTTGAAAAGGTAAATGAGCTCCATGCCGGAGATTGCATTGAGTGCGGATGCTGCTCCTTTACCTGCCCTGCTAAGATTCCGCTGATTCAGTACATTCGGATCGGTAAACAAAAGGTTCAAGAGATGAACCGTCAAACGGGAGGAAAACGCTCATGAGTGAATTGATTGTATCCTCATCGCCCCATTCAAAGGATCATCGCAATATCAGCACGGTAATGGGCTGCGTAATTATTGCGTTGATCCCTGCGATGGTGGGGGCGGTTGTCTATTTTAAGTGGCGCGCATTGCTGATGATTTTGATCAGCGTGGTATCTTGCGTATTGATCGAATTCTTTCATAACCTGCTTTTTAAGCGGCCTCAATCCATCCACGATTGCTCTGCAATCGTTACAGGGATTCTCTTGGCCTTCAATCTGCCGGTTACCGCGCCCTTGTGGTTGCCGCCGATTGGCGCGCTCTTTGCCATTGCGGTCATTAAAATGCTTTATGGCGGGTTGGGCAAAAATATGTTTAATCCTGCTATTGCAGGGCGTATTTTCTTGTTTTTGTCCTTTTCAAATTATATGAGCGGCAATTGGATTTCGCCTTTTGATGCGGTCTCTACTGCTACACCCTTGCAATATCTTAAAAATATGAATGGTGAGCTGATTAATATTACCGATAAGTTTACCGTCGGTGATTGTTTCTTGGGAAATATCGGCGGTTGCTTGGGGGAAACCAGCGGGGCATTATTGCTTCTCGGCGGGATCTATCTCCTTTATAAGCGAATCATTACTTGGCATATTCCGGTCTCTTTTATCGGCACAGTGGCACTGATTACATTGATTTTCCCTCGTTATCAGGATATTTCCGCTTGGCAATATATGCTTTATCAGATCTGCAGCGGCGGGCTTTTCTTGGGTGCTTTCTTTATGGCCACCGATTATACAACCAGCCCGATTACCCCGATGGGCCGCATTATTTACGGTATTGGCTGCGGGTTGCTAACGGTATTTATCCGTTATTTCGGCGGCTATCCGGAAGGGGTTTCTTTTGCTATTTTAATTATGAACTTCTTTGTGGGATTCATTGACCATAAGACAATTCCTAAGCAATTTGGAGGTGAGCGACATGGCCTTTGGCACAAAGCAACAAAAAAATGATTTCTTCCGTTTGTCGCTCACTCTTTTCGCTATTACAGCTCTTGTAGCTGCAGTTTTGGCTTTGGCAAATTATTTTACAGCCCCAATTATCGAACGCGCCGCAAAGGAGCGGCTGAATACATCTCTTTCAAAGCTGATCAGTGAAGCAGATTCTTTTGAAGAAATGCCTGCATTTCCAAAGGAGATTACGGCCGGTGGGGTATCGGTTCCTGTAGATGCAGTCTATGAGGCAAAGGACAGTGCAGGTACTTTTCTCGGCTTTTGCGTTCATGTGGCGCCTTCCGGTTATTCGGATGTGATCGATATGATTGTGGCCATCGATCAGGCGGGAGCGGTTAGGGATGTGGAGATTCTTTCCATTTCCGATACGCCGGGAATTGGATTAAAGGTAAAGAACGATCAGGAATTTCAAAAAAGTGTGTTGGGGCTTAGTGAGGTGGCTGCGATTGTAAAAAATCCTCCGGCCTCAAAGACGCAGGTTCAGGTGATTGCCGGTGCTACAATATCTTCTTCCGCTTATATCAGCGGGGTGAACGCGGCGATTGATGTTGCTTCTCAATTGATGGGGGAGGTGGTTTCGTGAGTGATAAGATGAGAATCAGAGACTTTTTCAAATCAGGGGTAATCACTGATAATCCGGTATTGATTCAGCTTTTAGGCATGTGCCCCACGCTTGCGACTACAACGACCTTGATCAATGGAATCGGCATGGGCCTTTCTGCAACATTTGTTTTGATATGCTCCAATCTTTTGATCTCTCTTTTGAGAAAAATCATTCCGCAAAAGATTCGAATTGCGGCTTATATCGTGATTATTGCAGGGTTTGTTACCTTGGTGGATATGTTGCTGGAAGCATATTTCAATAGCATTTATAACGCCCTTGGAGTTTTTATTCCTTTGATTGTAGTAAATTGCATTATTTTGGCGAGAGCTGAAAGCTTTGCTTCCAAGAATAAGGTATTGCCGAGCTTTTTTGATGGCCTTTCCATGGGGCTTGGGTTCACCTTTGCCCTTTGCATTTTAGGTGCGATTCGAGAAATTTTGGGAAGCGGGACCATTTTAGGGTTTGCTCTTTTCGGCGGGGTGGCGCCTCTTTCCATTATGGCGCAGCCTGCAGGCGGATTTCTTACCCTTGGCTTTTTGATTGCGGCGGCTCAATTTATGGTTGAGCGCAAGAGGGGAGGGGCAGAAGATGCAGACAATTAATCTTGGCACAATTATTGCTTTTGCAATCAATGCGATTTTAATTGAAAATATTGTGCTCACCCAATTTATGGGTTGTTGCCCCTTCTTCGGTGTATCCAAAAAAAGCGATACCGCTCTTGGAATGGGGATGGCCGTTACCTTCATAATGGCTCTTTCTTCCGTTGTTACCCATTGGATTTATCAATTGATTTTGGTTCCTTTTGACTTGGAATATTTGCAAACGATTGCATTTATTTTGGTCATTGCCGCTCTTGTGCAATTGGTTGAAATGGCTCTTCGCAAGTTGGTGCCCGCTCTATATAATGCTTTGGGGATTTATCTGCCTCTCATTACCACCAACTGCGCAGTCCTCGGCATTTGTCTGACTAATGTTCAGGATGGATATAATTTCCTTGTTTCCTTCTTGAATTCTGTCTTTACAGCCATTGGGTTTACCCTTGCAATTTGGATCTTCTCATTAGTCCGTATGCGGATGGATGAGGTGTGCGAAGTGCCGAAACCTTTTCAAGGATTTCCCATTGCTCTGATTACTGCAGCAGTGCTTTCCTTTGGATTTTTAGGCTTCAACGGCTTGTCTTTATAAGGAAAGGAGGCTTATTATGTGGATCGACATCTTAAAAGCATTTCTTGCCTTAGGGATTTTGGGGCTGATTTTTGGCGGCGCTTTGAGCATTGCGGGTAATATCTTTTTTGTGAAAGAAGATTCTCGAAAAGAAGAGATTATGAAAATTCTACCCGGTGCAAACTGCGGTGGTTGCGGCTATGCCGGATGTGCCGGGTATGCGGATGCAATTATTGCAGGGCAGGCAGCTTCCAATCTTTGCGCGGCAGCGAAAAAAGATGGCGCAGATGCCATTGCCGAGATCATGGGAGCAGATCGTGTAGAATTTATTCCTATGGTTGCTCATATCCGTTGCCACGGCACCAATGATTTTGCCAATAAGAAATATATCTATTACGGCATGAATGATTGTGTGGCGGCCAATCGATTGTTGGGCGGCTATATGACTTGCCAATATGGATGCTTAGGCTTTGGTAATTGCTTAAAAAAATGCCCGTTGGGCGCGATATCTATTGAAAACGGCGTCGCTGTGGTGGATCGTAATCTTTGCATCGGCTGCGGTGCTTGCTTGGAGGCTTGCCCTAAAGGGGTAATCGAGCTTTTGCCTAAAGATAGTAAAATCATGGTAAATTGCTCCAGCAAAGATAAAGGCCCGCGAACGCGCGAAGCCTGCAATACCGGATGTATCGGATGCAAGATCTGCCAAAAGAATTGTCCGGAGGGTGCAATTCGGGTGGAAGGAAATGTTTCTATTATTGATTATGAAAAATGCATTGGATGCGGAATCTGCGCTGAAAAGTGCCCCCGCAAAATTATTGATATTACAATATCTGAATAAAAGAAGTCTCTGCAATTTGCAGAGACTTCTTTTATTATAGCATGGATTTTAGATGGTCGGCGGCATTGACCAAATGACGCTGTTCCTCCTCGTTGAGATTAAAATCCAAAATTTGTTCTACGCCGTTTTTCCCGAGTATGGCGGGAAGGCTCATATAGATTCCATGAAGATCATAATGACCATCTACCAATACAGAAAGGGGCAGGACAGAATGCTGATCCTTTACAATACATTCCACAATTCGCCCTACCGCTTTTGCAATGCCATAATAAGTGGCGCCCTTTCCCTCGATAATTCGATAAGCACTGTTTACCACCTGCTCGGTAATATCTGATTTCATGGCATCAAAATGCAGATTCTCTCGCAGTTTGCAAAAATCATCCAAATCAATTCCCGAAATATTTGCGCTGCTCCATACCGCAAATTCTTCATCCCCATGTTCACCGATAATAAAGGCATGGACATTGCGGATATCCACAGAGAGATGCTCGCCTAATAAATATTTTAAGCGCGCCGTATCCAATACGGTCCCGCTGCCGATAACCCGCTCTGCAGGAAAGCCTGAAGCAGTATAGACCATCTGGGTTAATACATCTACAGGATTAGAAACCACAATCAAGATGCAATCTTTATTATAAGGGAGCAGCTGCTCAACGATGCTATTGATAATGACGCGATTGCGATCTAAGAGTTGCGGACGGGTCTCTCCCGGTTGTTGATTGGCACCTGCAGCGATGATAATGATTCCGCAATCGGAAAGGTCCTTATAATCGCCTGCATAAATTTGCATCGGTTCCGAATAGGCAAGGCCATGGTTTAGGTCCATCGCCTCACCTATCGCCTTATCTTGATTGATATCAATCAAGACCATATCTGAGAAAAGCTGCCTTCCTAAAAGATCAAAGGCAATGGAAGAGCCTACATATCCGCAGCCGATAATGCCGATTTTTTTAAGATTCATGAGTCTCTCCCATCATAGAAAGGCGGCGAGGCCCGGATAATAGCTGTGGATCCCCACAATGGATTCAATTCCGAGCAGTCGGTTATACTTTGTAATACGCTCGCTTCTTGAAAGAGCACCGGTTTTGATCTGCCCTGCATTGACAGCAACTGCAAGATCTGCGATAAAGGGATCTGCTGTTTCTCCGCTGCGATGAGAGATAATGGTTTTATAACCATTATTTTTAGCCATTCTGATGGTTTGAAGGGTTTCACTTAAGGTCCCGATTTGATTGAGCTTGATCAGGATGGCGTTGCCGCTTTTTTTAGCGATTCCCTTTTGAAGGCGATCACTGTTGGTGGCGAAAAGATCATCGCCAACAATTTGTATGCCTGTGCGTTTGGAAATTTCGGAAAAGCCCTCAAAATCATCATCGCTTAAGGGATCTTCCAAAGAGATGATGGGGTATTTTTGGACCATATCTTCAAAATAGCGGATCAATTCATCTTGCGAAAAGGTCTTTCCCGATTTTGGCTGGCGATATCCTTCGGCGGTTTTCCATTCCGAAGCGGCGGCATCCAAAGCGATTGCAATATCATGCTCCGGCTCCAAGCCCGCTCTTTCTATTGCCCGCAGAAGGAGATGAAGCGCCTGCTCATCACTCTCGAGGTTTGGCGAAAATCCACCCTCATCTCCAACGGCGGTATTGAGCCCTGATTCCTGAAGAATATGCTTGAGGCTATGGTAGACATTGGCGCTCATTTCCATCGCCTTGCTGAAAGAAGGTGCCCCGATGGGCACAATCATAAATTCCTGAATCTCAAGATTATTGTTGGCATGAGCACCGCCATTCAAGATATTCAGCATCGGCACCGGCATTGTCATGGCAGCAGCTCCGCCCAGATACCGATATAAGGGAAGGCCGCAGGCTGCTGCGGCAGTTCTTGCAACGGCTAAAGAGACTGAAAGAATGGCGTTGGCGCCTAAATGTTCTTTATTGGGCGTGTTGTCTAATTGAATCATGGTATGGTCGATGGCGGTTTGATCAAAGACATCAAAGCCTTCCAACCCATCGTTAATAATTGTATTTACATTAGCGATTGCCTTGAATACACTCTTTCCGCCGTAGATATTGGCTTCATCTCGCAGCTCTACTGCTTCATATTGACCGGTAGAGGCGCCGCTTGGTACGGCCGCCGAGGCGGTTACTCCGTTTTCCAGCAATACTTGGGTTTCGATGGTGGGATTGCCGCGTGAATCAAAAATCTGGCGTGCAAAAATTTGCTTGATTTTGGTTTGCTTCATGGATATTCCTCCTTTTTGATTGATGATAGTATGCACCAAACGGAAATAAATCATTCCTTTTGTTCTATTCGAGAAGGATTGCAAATAAAATAGAAGCAAAGGGAGGGACAACTATCATGAAAAAGAAGGGTAGTAAAAAAGGCTTGGAGGCGATCTTTCCTTATTTGAAAGAGGAGTGGAAAGTGATTTTGAAAAATCAGCCGCAAGAATTGCTCAAGAACGCCACTGAATTGCGTTTTCGATTGGGAAAAGGATGCTCCATCAGTTGCGGAGAAGGAAATTATATAGTGGAAGGGATCAAAATCTCATTTCAAGATATGGAATACCTCCTTGAAAAGGTCTGCCAAGGTGCAGCCTTTCAATTTGAAAAGCAAATGGAAAATGGATATATTCCGCTGCCGGAAGGGCATCGAGTGGGAATTTGCGGCAGCTTTGTAGAGAATGAGCAGGGAAAGATTAGAATATCCGATCTTTCTTCCGTGAACTTTCGCATCTGCCGCGATGTGAAAGGAATCGCAGAGCAGCTATTGCCAAAGCTTTTGTGCGAAGGAAGATTTTGCTCTACCTTGATTGTATCTGAGCCTTGCGGCGGTAAAACAACCTTGCTTACCGATTTGGTCAGAGTTCTTTCACTGAAAGGAATTCGCTCTGCAGTAGTTGATGAGCGAGGGGAGATCGCGGCGGTTTATAAAGGAATGGCGCAGAAGGATATTGGAGAACTTTCCGATGTATTGGATGGTTATCCGAAACCCTATGGAATGATGGTTGCCCTTCGAACACTCTCTCCGCAGGTATTGGTATGCGATGAGATCGGCTCGGCCGAAGAGACCGAAAGAATGCTGGAGGCAATGAATGCCGGTGTTCCTATTTTGGCAAGTGCTCATGCAAGGGATGAGGAGGAGCTCTTTAATCGCCCTCAGATCAAGCGTCTAATCGATGCGGGCGCGATCTCAAAGGTCGTGCTGCTCAAGGGTGCAAAAGCACCCGGCAAGGTAAAGAAGGTACTGACGGTGAATCAATATGATGATGAAGATTATTGGTGCAGCGCTGATTGTTAGCGGCGGTTATTTATTGGGCCGGATCAGAATTCATCAATGGAATATTCGATTAAAAAACCTCAAAAGAGTTTGCGAATTATTTGAATGTTACTTGGGCGAACTATCGGAATACAGAACTTCCGTGGAAGAATTCTTTTCAAATCAAGGGAACTTTGGGAAGGAACTTTTGGGCGATGATTCCATCATGGGGCTTACTGCCGAAGATCTTCAACGAGCAAGAGGGTGCATGGAGCGGTTGAAGCGGGAAAATTATCAAGAATCTCTTCGTATTGTGCGAAAATATATTGATCAGCTAAAAGCATTAATTAAAGCATTGGAGGAAGAAGCAGGCTCATCCGGAAAAGCGTTGCCGTTGGTAACAGGCGTGATCGGATTTTTGATTGCCGTGTTTTTATTCTGATATGGAAGTGGAATTGATTTTCAAAATTGCTGCTGTTGGAATCGTGGTGGCGGTGGTGAATATGGTCTTATCAAAGCTTGGGCGGGATGAATATTCCACCCTCACAACTTTGGCGGGGATTATTATTGTATTATTGGTATTGCTGGGAGAACTTGGCACCCTCTTTTCCACCATACGCACGGTGTTTTCATTATGAATATCTATCAGTTGCTGATTGCAATTCTTGCTTGCTTGATGGTTTATCTTTTATTGAGGAGCGTAAACGAGCGGTTTGCGGTCTTTGCCTCTTTGGCAGGCGCGTTATTCGTTTTGTTTTACGTCTGCACACGATTGAGCTCAATTTTTACATTTATCACTCATCTCAGCGAAAGTGCAGGAGTCAATAATGAGTATTTTGAGGTTGTACTGAAAGGGCTTGCAATTTGCTATTTGGGTGAATTTACGGTGGGTGCTTGCAAGGATTGTGGGCAGAGTGGATGGGGCGATAAGGTAGAGATTGCTTGCAGATGCTCTCTTTTGATATTGGCAATTCCGCTGTTTGAAGATTTTTTGGCGGTGATTACAGGATTGTTGGAATGAAAAGACTGTTGATCTTAATATGTATATTATTATTGCTCGCCCCAAGAGCATTTGGAGAAGAGGATGGCTATAATGATGATTTTCGATATTCGGTTACGCCGGAGGATTCCCTTTTATCAGAGAGCACCGACATAGAAGACCCCAATTCTATTAAAGAAGATCTTGAATTTCAAAAAATATTTGCCTATTTTATGCGGCTTATAAAAAGCGGGTTAAAGGCTTCATTGAAAAGCTTGATCACAGGAATTGCAATGGTATTGCTCTCGGTGCTTGTAAATCGCTGCAGCGGCAATATTCAAAATCAAAATCTTCAGATGATGTTCTCCTTTATTGTATCGATTTCGATTGCCTTGATGTGTGAAGGAACATTGCGCGGCTGTGCTGTGGCATTGCAGGAGACGATCGAGAATATGGGTGTCTTTACTGCCGCTTGTATTCCGTCCTTTTCCGTGGTAATGATAGCGGCAGGGGAGGGCGCAAGTGCTGCAGTTTTTTCGGCGGTAATGGTTTTGGTGGGAGAATTGGGTACTTTGGTTTCCGGCGGACTTTTGATGCCGCTTACCGATGTATATCTTGCGATCGGTATTTGCTCGGCAGTCAGTGATGAATATAATTTTTCCACCATTGCCAAGAATATTCGCAGGTTCATCATATGGTCTATTTCGCTTTTGACTATCGTTTTTCGCTTGATTTTGAAATTACAAGCAAGTGCGGCCTCAGCAGGAGATCAGCTCACGAAAAAATACATTAAATCAGCGATTGGAACTTTGATTCCATTGGTGGGCGGTACCCTTCAGCAAGGGATTGATGGGCTCTTTACCATGGCGGCTGGAGTTAAAACCTCTTTTGCCATTGCGGGCGTTTTAATGGTATTATCTCTGATGCTTCCGTCGTTAATTTCAATTGGGATTCATGGAATTGTATGGAGTCTTTGCAGGTGGGTGGCAGAATTTTTGAACGACAGCACCATCCGATCTATTGCAGATGTCCTTGCAAATAGTTTTTATTTGATGCTTGCTTTGGGCGGAAGTGTGGCTCTGATGGGATTGTTTTCGTTCTTCGGAATTATGGTTGCGGTGTAGAAAAATGGAAGGAATCAGAAGTGCGGGCCTTATCATCTGCATTTTGATGGTTTTAATGGCCTATCTAAAGCAGGCAATTCCAAAAGGTAAAAGCCTTTATCTCATGAAAGCAATTATATCGATCTTTATTCTTCTGAGTATTATCAGCAGCGTGAGAGGAATTAGTTGGAAAGGGCTTGAGGGCCTGATAAACGGCTCTTATTCCCAAAGCAATGAGGTATGGGAGAATGCGGCCGATTTAATGGAAAAGGGCCTTCTGGATGAATTTCAGCGGTATTTAGATGATGAAAACATTGATGGGCAGGTATTGGAGGTGCAGGTAAAGGGCAGCTTGGATGATTTTAGGATTGATTTTGTAAAAGTAGCAGGTAAGGAATCCTCGACCGCTAAAAAGCTTTTGGCAGGTCGTTACCAGATCGGTTTGAATTTAATAGAGGCAGTAGATGAATGAATGGATAGAAAAATATAAAAGTGAACTCAAAAAATATTGGTTGATCCCCGTAATGATCTTTGCCGGAATTTTGCTGATGATGCGTCCGTCGGCAGATCAAAATCAAAAGGTGGATTATAATGCAGAGCAGCAGGATTATATCCGCCGCATGGAGGCTCAAATTCAGGAGATGCTTCTTGGTATCGAAGGCGCCGGAGAGTGCAAGGTATCGGTATCTCTTGCTTCTGGCGGCAGAAAAGAATATGTGCGGGAAGCGGGGAGTGTATTGGTGATCACCGATAAGAACGGAAATGAAACTCCTGTGTTGGCGCGGGAAGGATTGCCTGAAATTGCAGGCATTACCATCGCAAGCGCAGGCGCCGGAAGTGTGTCGATACGAAATCGAATTATTGAGGCGGTAAGTACGCTTACGGATGTCGGCACGAATAAAATTTGCGTTGTGATGGTAAGTTAGGGTAAATGAATTATGAAAATCAATAAAAAACAAATTGTATTTTTGACATTGGCGTTGGTCGTATGCATCGCTGTATATCTTAATTGGCGATTCTTGGATCATGTTGATATCAGCGACGGAAGCAGTGTGGTAGAGACCGGTCAGCAGAATCAGGAGGAAGAGGAAAAGAAGCTGGGTGAGGCTGAATTGGTGGAGACGGTAGCAAAAGACGTGCAGGAATATTTTGAGGAGTGCAGGCTGAATAAGCAGCAGACCCGAGATGAGGCATTGGAGCTTTTGAAGGTTGTTGCTACCAGCGGTGAATCAGCAGCCGATACAAAGGAAAAAGCAAATGCCGATATGGTGAATTTGGCTAATATTACGGAAGTAGAGGGAACCATTGAGGGCTTGATTAAGGCGAAGGGCTTTAAGGATTGTATGGTTTACATAACTGATGAATCGGTTAATGTTGTGGTTGCCACCGAAGGACTCAGCACCGAGCAGGCGGCTCAGATCAATGAAATTGTAATCAGCGAATCCGGCAAGGTCGCTTCTGCAGTTAAAATTGTGGAGATCAAGACAGAAAAGGGCTGATTCTCGGCCTTTTCATAAAAAAACTTGCAATTATGGCAGGCGGTGTGATATAATAATTTCAAATGATATTGCAAAGGAGATTCAATTATGGATATATCAAATGAATTAGGCACTGTTGCGATTTCTGATGAAGTGTTATGTACCATCGCCGGTGTTGCCGCAAAGGAAGTAGATGGTGTTGCAGAGCTGGCCGCTTCTTTGGGCGGGAATATCAAGGATTTGATCACTAAGAAATATGCCGGTAAGGGCGTATCTGTTGAAAATAATGAAGGCGAATTGGTTGTTACTGTTAATATTGTAGTAAAATATAAAGCCAATGTGCAGGATGTTGCCTTGAAGGTGCAGGATGCTGTCCTTTGCGCGGTGAATGATATGACCAACTATGAAGTTGCGGCGGTCAATGTCAATGTGGTTAATGTCCAAATTGCAGATGAAAAGTAAATAAAGAAAGGTGCGATCAATTTGATCGCACCTTTATGCATAGCAGAGAAAGAGCGGATCTATGAAGATCCGCTCCTCAGACTGTCAAAAAAGGCACAGATCGCAGAAAAGAAGAGAACTAAAGAATTCTGCCGATTCTATAAATTAGCAAGAGAAAAGAAAGCCCACTCTTTTTCCTTGCTTTCTTATTATAAGGAAAAACTCCGCATCATCATGCGGAGTTTTGATTAAAATTTTCTGCTTTCCGCCGATCTGCTCTCTGCCGTACCTGTGTACGCCGACGAGAACAGATCGACGAAATCTGCACTCTTTTTTGAGAGTCTCCCAGCGTGTCAAAAACCTCCGCGGGAGTTTTTTGACACGCTGAAAAAAGAGGCGTTCGCCTCTTTTTTATTTACATTTTATACAGGGTATGATAGTATAATAAAGTAAAACGAAGGAAAGGGAAAAAATAGTGGAAGTATTATATTTTTTGGAATCTATTCGAAATCCTGTTTTGGATTTTTTAATGTCGGCGCTGACTCATTTCGGAGAGGAAACCCTCTTCTTGGTGGCAGTGATGATCTTTTTATGGTGCGTCAATAAAAAGGACGGTTATTTTCTGCTTCTGGCAGGGATTTTCGGCACCCAGATCAATCAGCTGCTGAAGATCACCTTTCGGATTGAGCGGCCTTGGGTGCGGGATCCGGAGTTTACGGTGGTAGGCGATGCCAAAGCAAGCGCAGGGGGCTATTCCTTCCCCAGCGGCCATACCCAAAGCGCAGTAACCACCTTCGGCGGAATCGCCCGCATTACCAAGCGGGCTTGGCTGCGGGTGGCAGGGATTGCCATCTGCCTGATTGTGCCGATCACTCGGATGTATTTGGGGGTTCATACTCCTGCAGATGTCCTGACCTCGCTGGTATTGGCAACCGCCATGGTTTTGCTCTTTTATCCTCTTATGAATAAAATTTGGGAGACCAAAAACGGCGTGCGCTATCTCCTTTGGGCCTTGCTCGGCTGGTCGATCCTCCATAGCCTTTTTATGAAATTCTTCCCCTTCCCTGCCGATACGGCAGCAGCAGAGATTGCAGGCGCGCTGAAGAATTCCTATAAGCTGCTGGGCGCCACCGCGGGCTTCTATTGCGCTTATGAGATGGATCGTAAATGGCTGCATTTTGAAGTGCAGGCGGTATGGTGGGCGCAGATTCTGAAGGTGGCAGGAGGCCTGATCCTTACAGTGGCGGTGCAGGAACTTGGCTATCTGATCGTCGGTCTTTTTACCGATGCCCTTTTCGGCCGCGCCATCATCTATTTTGCCATGGCCCTTGCGGCGGCAGGGTTATGGCCGATCACCTTTAAGTGGTTTGCAAAACTTGGAAAATAAAGACTGTCAAAAAAGGCACAGACCGCAGAAAATAAGAGAATAAAAGAATTCTGCTAATTCTGTGAATTCACAAGGAAAAAGAAATCCCACTCTTTTTTGAGAGTCTCCCAGCGTGTCAAAAACCTCCGCAGGAGTTTTTGACACGCAAAAAAAAGAGGCGAAGCCTCTTTTTTTATTGCTTCATTAAGATTTTTACGCCGTCTTTTCCATCCTCCAGCAGCACGCCCTTGGCGGCAAGCTCATCGCGGATGGCATCGGCTCTTGCAAAATCCTTGGCGGCCCGAGCGGCGGTCCGCTCCTCGACCAAGGCCTTGATCTCTTCGGGAATCTCCTGCTCCATCTCACCGGTTACAATGTTGAGCACATGGGTCATCTCGGTAAAGAGCTCCTTCATGGCGGTGAGGAAGGGGGCGGAGTGGGTCTCGGCCAGGCGGGTATTGATCCAGCGGGCCAGATCAAAGATGGCGGAGAGGGCGTCGGCGGTGTTGAGGTCGTCGTCCATCTTCTCCAAGAATTTTTCCTTAAAGGCGGGCAGCTCGCCAAGGAGCGCTTCCTCCTCGGAAGAAAGCTTGCCGCCGGCGCTCTTTAAGGCATAGTCCAGATTATTTTTGGTGGTATAAAGGCGGGCAAGGCTTGCCTTGGCAGCTTCCAATACATCCTTGCTATAGTTGATGGGGCTTCTATAGTGAGAAGAGAGCATAAAGAGGCGGATTGCCTCATAGCCATAGGCGGCCGCCGCATCACGGACGGTAAAGAAATTGCCTGCGGATTTGCTCATTTTATGGTTATCCACATTGATATGGCCGTTATGAAGCCAATAATGGGCAAATTCACAGCCGTTGGCCGCCTCGCTTTGGGCGATCTCATTTTCATGGTGGGGGAAGATCAGATCCACACCGCCGCAATGAATATCAATGGTTTTGCCTAAGAATTTGCAGGCCATGGCAGAGCATTCAATATGCCAGCCGGGGCGGCCCATGCCCCAAGGGCTTTCCCATGCGGGCTCTCCTTCTTTGGCCGCTTTCCAGACAGCAAAGTCCATCGGATCCTTTTTCAGATCATTTACATCGATTCTTGCGCCGCTTTCCAGCTGATCCATGGGCAGATGAGAAAGCTTGCCGTAGCCCTTGAATTCTTTGGTGGAATAAAAGACATCGCCGCCCGATTCATAGGCATAGCCCTTTTCAATGAGGGCTTCGATGATCTTGATGATATCGCCGATGCAATGAGTGGCGCGGGGGTGGATGGTTGCTTTGCCTACGCCGAGACCTTGGGCGTCGGTATAATATTCTGCAATATAGCGATCGCCGAGTTCTGCAAGGGTAACCCCTTCTTCGTTGGATTTTTTGATCATTTTATCATCCACGTCGGTAAAATTCTGCACAAACTTTACCTTATAGCCCCGATATTCAAAATAACGGCGCAATACATCGAAGGTAATAAAGGGGCGGGCGTTGCCGATATGAAAGAAATTATAGACGGTAGGGCCGCAGGCGTACATCAGCACTTTGCCTGGGGTGATGGGGACAAATTCTTCTTTCTGACGGGTCAGGGTGTTATAAAGCTTCATGATTTATTTCTCCTCTAATTTTTTCTCAAGCTCTGCAATACGGGCCTGCAGGCGGCAAAGCTCCTGCGCCACAGGGTCGGAAATATGGATCTGATCCAAGGGATCTACCTTCTGCCCATTCTGGCGGATGACCCTTGCCGGCACACCGACAGCGGTGGAATGGGGCGGCACCGGATCCAGCACCACCGCATTGGCGGCGATCTTGCTATGGCTGCCGATGGTGAAGGGCCCTAAGATTTTGGCGCCGCTGCCGACCATGACATGATCCTCTAAGGTGGGATGGCGCTTGCCGGTATCCTTGCCGGTACCGCCTAAGGTAACCCCCTGATAGAGCAGGCAATAATCGCCCACCTCGGCCGTCTCGCCGATTACAATGCCGGTGCCATGGTCGATGCAGAGGCCTCTGCCGATCTTGGCGGCAGGATGGATCTCCACGCCGGTGCGAAATTTGGCATATTGGGAAACCCAGCGGGCCAAAAAATAGCGCCGATGGATATAAAGCCAATGGGAAAGGCGGTAAAATAAGACCGCATGAAATCCATTATAAAGAAGGAAGATTTCCGCCTTGCTGCGGGCGGCAGGATCCCGCTCCTTAAAGGCGTTCAGATCCTCCCGAACTTTCTTAAACATAAAATAACCTCCAAAAAATAAAAGCCCCTGCTGCATTATGCAACAGAGGCGTCCATCCATTCAAAACGCGGTTCCACTCCGAATTTGATCACTCTTTTCCTTGATAACGGGGAAGGCACCCCGCCCTTCACTCATGCAAAGGGGATACGCTGCGAAGCGCACATTCGTATGATCTTTGCTTGCAAGGGCTTTCAGCCGCCGGCCCTCACTCTCTTTGAAGAAAGAAAATACTACTATTTTCGCAGGAAATACTGTTAATTTAGTTTATTATATGCTATAATCACTTAAAAAGCAAGTCTTTTATTTTGATTCTTTTTCCAAAATTTTCATAGTTTTTTCATATTGATGGGTTATACTTATGATAGAATCAAAGAAATAAGGAGGGAAACCGCCGTGAATGAATATAATTTTGATCCCATGACGGGAGAGCCGATCGAAAAGCCCCAAGAGACACAGTCTCGAGAGGCACAGCCCCAAGAGCCGCAAGTTCAAGAAATTGAAATGCAAGAGTCTGAGATGCAAGAGCCTGAAATCCAAGAGCCTGAGATTCAAGAAGTGCAGCCCCAAGAGGCACAGCCCCAAGAGCCGGAAATGCAAGAGGCAGAAAAAGAGATGCCCCAAGCGCAGGCTTATCCGACTGAAGAAAATCCCGTTTATCATTATGCCCGCCCGAAAGCGGAAGCATCTTTTCAAAGAGAATATTCTTCTGCGGGAGGTGTAGGTTATGATCGGCCGTATACACCGCCTGTAAAAAAAGAGCCGAAGTTTGTTACCCAAAGAGCCTTGGCGATAGCAGTGGCAATCACGCTGATCGCGTCGCTTATTTTAGGCCTCGGCGGGGGGATTCTGGCTGCCAAGCTGCTTCCCGGCGGCGCTACCCCTACCGGCACGGCGGTGATCTATAAAACCGCCAAGCTGCAGGATGCAGATGGGGATAAGCAAAGGAATGAACTGACCATTCCGGAGGTGGCAGAGCTTGTAAAGAATAGCGTAGTAGAGATCACCACCGAGCAGATTGTAACCGGCTCCTTTATGCAGCAGTATGTAAGCGAGGGCGCGGGAAGCGGCGTGATCTTTACCAAGGACGGTTATATTGTTACCAACCATCATGTCATCGATGGGGCAACCAATATCAAGGTGCGCCTTGCCGACGGCACGGAATATACCGCCAAGCTTTTAGGCAGTGATGCCAAGAGCGATCTTGCGGTCATCAAGGTGGAGGCGGCAGATCTGACCCCTGCTGCCTTCGGAAAATCCGCCGAGCTCAAGGTGGGAGATACCGTCGTCGCTGTGGGCAATCCTTTGGGGGAACTGGGCGGTACGGTAACCCGCGGCATCATCAGTGCGCTGGATCGGGCCATTACCATCGATAAGGTAACCATGAATCTGCTCCAGACGGATACGGCCATCAACCCGGGAAATTCCGGCGGCGGAATGTTTAATACCAGCGGTCAGCTGGTGGGCGTGGTCAACGCAAAATCCGCAGGGGAAGAGATCGAGGGGCTTGGCTTTGCCATTCCCATCGATACCGCAGCAAAGGTGATCGAGGATCTTTTGGAGCTGGGCTATGTTTCCGGCCGAGTAAGCACCGGCTTTACTTTTGTTGAAATTCGGGATTCTATGACGGCGATGATGTATCGTGTCAATGAGATGGGCCTTTATATTTCTGCCGTAAAGAAGGGAAGCGATGGAGAAAAGGCCGGCTTCAAGAGCGGGGACTATGTGGTATCGGTAGAGGGGACCATTGTAACCACCGAGGCCGAGGCCAATGCCATCATTGATACCAAATCCCCCGGCGATACGGTGAAGATCGAGATCAAGCGAAATGGGGAGAAGCAAACCATTCCTCTTACTTTGAGCGAATATGTGCCCGCAAAAGAAGAGCAAAAGACCAATGGGAGCAATCAGCAGGGCAATCAGCAGAGCAATCCTCTCGGAGGGATGTTCCCCTTTATGAACTGAATCAACAGGAGTTGCGAAAAATCTCGCAACTCCTGTTTTTCTTTTGTTGATTGGTGCATAGAATCTACCGAGGTGAAACTATGAACCATCGGAAATTCATGCAAAATGCCGCCATCCTGACGGGGACCGGCCTTGCCCTGCGGGCGGCAGGGCTGCTGCTGCGGGTGCTTCTGGCCAATGTATTGGGAGAGGGCGGCATGGGGCTTTATTCCCTGACTTTTACGGTATATAATCTTTTTATCACCCTTGCCCAATCGGGGATTGGGGTGGCGGTAACCCGCTTGGTGGCCCAATATCTTGCCCTGAAGGAGCATGATAAAGCGGAAGGGGCGCTTCGGGCCTGCCTGCTTCGCGCAGGTTTATTGGGCTCCTTGGCGGGAGCGGTTTTATGGATCGGTGCGCCCTTTTTGGCGGGGAGATGGATCGGAGAGCCCTCTTGCACCTTCGCCCTTCGGGTATTGGCTTTTTCTTTGCCTTTTATGGCGGTGGCAGGCTGCTTCAATGGCTATTTTCTGGGGCGGCGGGAGGTTCGGCCGGGCTGTTTTGCCCAGACGCTGGAGCAGGCGGTTCGCCTTGGGATGGTGGCCCTTGCGGTGGCGCTTTTTCGCCATCGGCCACGCGCTTTCCTTTTGGGGATGGTGGTCCTTGCCAATACGGTATCGGAAGGGATCTCCTGCCTGTTTTTAGGGATACAAGCGGGCAAAAAAAGAGAAAAAGGGAATTATAGCCCCATCGAAAAGGGAGCGGTGAGAAGGATCGCCCTGCCGGTAGCGGCCTCTAAATATCTCTCCACCGCCCTTCATTCCACCGAAAATATTTTGATTCCCACCGCCATTGCGCGGCATACGGGGGATTATTCCTTAGGGCTTGCCCAATTTGGTGCGCTGAAAGGGATGGCGATCCCGCTTCTTTTCTTTCCCGCCTCTTTTTTGAATGCGTTATCCTCCCTGCTGGTGCCGGAGGTAACCGAGACCTACGCCCGCGCTGATGGGAGAGCCACCGGCCGGATCGTGGGGCGGGCCTTGGAGATCACCACCGCCCTTTCGGTGATGATCGGCGGGGTCTTTTTTCTCTATGGCAAGGAGCTGGGGCGGCTGCTTTACCATAGCGATACAGTGGGAATGATGCTTCGGGTGCTGGCACCCATTACCCCCTTTATGTATTTGGATACCATTGCCGATGGGCTTTTGAAAGGGATGGATCAGCAGCGATATGCTCTTCGCAATAATACGGTAGATTCTATTTTGCGGATTCTTCTCACTGCGGCGGCGGTGCCTGCTTTTGGCATCTATGGATTTTTAGGGGTGATGGTATTCAGCAATATCTTGGTGGCAACTTTGAATATCCGCACCCTTCTGCGGGCTTGCTGCTTGCAGGTGGATTGGAGGGGCTGGCTGCTGCGCCCCTTGGCGGCGGTGGGGCTTGCTACCGCCTTTTGGAGCATTTTCCCCTTAAAAAGCGGGCTGATGGCCTGCATTTTAGGGGCAGCGCTATGGTGCGGCTTCTATCTTTTGCTCTATTGGTTGACACTGCCCCAAAAAGAATTTATAATAAAGACAGGGTGAGCAGTTAAACCCGAACCCTAAAGTAAAAGAAAGGAAGCAGCAGGATGAGAGAGCGATTGTTGGAATATTTTGCCGATGTGCCGATTGTGGCGGCGGCCAAAAGCGAGAAGGAGCTGGAGCGGTGCTTAGAGAGCGCCTGCCCTGTGGTCTTTATGCTTTTCGGCGATATCTGCAATGTGGCGGAACTGGTCAAAAAGATTAAGGCGGCAGGAAAGATTGCAGTGGTCCATCTGGATTTGGTAGATGGGCTGGCGCCGAAGGATGTCAGCGTGGATTTCATTGTCTCTCATACCGAGGCGGATGGCATCATCTCCACCAAAAGCAATCTGATCCGCTATGCCAAGCAAAAGGGGCTTCTGACCATCCAGCGGTATTTTTTGCTGGATTCCAGAGTCTTGGAAAATATTGAAAAGAGCAGCTCCTCTGCTGATTTTCTGGAGGTATTGCCGGGGGTGATGCCCAAGATCATTCGTCAACTGGCCGCAACAACCGGCAAGCCGATTATAGCAGGGGGCATGATTCGGGATAAAGAGGATGTGCTCTCCGCTCTGTCGGCAGGTGCGGTGGCGATTTCTTCTACCAACAATAAAGTCTGGTTTATGGAGTGAAAAAAATGAAACTTGAATTTTTAGGCGCTGCCCATGAGGTAACGGGCTCCTGCACCCTTTTGGAAGCGGCAGGAAAAAAGATATTGATTGATTGCGGAATGGAGCAAGGCGCGGATATCTATGAGAATTGCGCGCTTCCGATTCTGCCCTCCGATGTAGATGCAGTATTGCTGACCCATGCCCATATTGACCATTCAGGTAAGCTGCCTCTTTTGAGCGCCCAGGGCTTTCGGGGGAACATTTACGCCACAGAAGCAACCGGCCGTCTCTGCTCCATAATGCTGCGGGATTCTGCGCATATTCAAGAGCAGGAGGCGCTATGGCGCAATAAAAAGGCCCAGCGAAGCGGGGAGGCGGGATATCAGCCGCTGTATACCGTTGAGGATGCTGTGCAGACTATGGAGCTTTTTGTGCAATGTAAATATCATGAGGTCTATCCTATTGCCGATGGAATCTCTGTTCGTTTTTTGGATGCAGGGCATTTATTGGGCTCTTCCAGCATCGAAATCACCGTCAAAGAAGGCGAAAAGCAGGAAATATTGCTGTTTTCGGGAGACCTCGGGAATCGCAATCGTCCGCTGATCCGCGATCCGGAACTGCCGAAGCGGGCTGATTCGGTCATTATTGAATCGACCTACGGAAATCGGCTCCACGGCCCCCGCAAGGATTACATCGGCCAGCTTGCCGAGATATTGCAGGAAACCTTTGATCGGGGCGGAAATGTGGTGATTCCCTCTTTTGCAGTGGGAAGAACGCAGGAATTTCTCTATCTTCTCAGAGAAATTAAGGAAAAGGGGCTTTTGACGGGGCACGATGGCTTCCCTGTATTTGTAGACAGCCCCTTGGCGGCGGAAGCGACCAAGATCTATTTCGATGATCTCACCGATTATTATGATGAGGAGATGCTGGCCCTGCTGCGGCAAGGCATCAATATATTGGAATTTGATGGGCTGGAGATTTCCCAAACGACCGCAGAATCCATGGCAATCAATGAAGACAAGCGCCCGAAGGTGATTCTTTCTGCCAGCGGCATGTGTGAGGCGGGGAGAATCCGCCATCATTTGAAATACAATCTTTGGCGTGCGGATAGCACCATTTTATTTGTCGGTTACCAAGCGGAGGGGACAATGGGCCGCATTTTGCAGGACGGCGCAACGACGGTTCGCTTATTCGGAGAGCCGGTGCAGGTGCGGGCAAGGATTGCCACGATGGACGGCATCAGCGGCCATGCGGATCAGAAGATCATGCTGGAATGGCTTGAAAATCTTGAAAAGCCGCCCAAGATGGTCTATGTAAACCATGGGCAGGATACCGTCTGCGATGAATTTGCGGCCGTGATCTCCGCCAAACTTTCCTATCCCGCTTGCGCGCCGTATAACGGCGGAATTTATGATGTGGAAAGCGGGGAGTGCCTGAGAGAAGGCAATCGGCAGCGCTTGGTGAAGAAATCGCTGGTTAAGACGCGCAGGAGCGCCTCCTACGAGCGGCTTGTGCGGGCAGGCGAGCGGCTTAATGCGTTGATCGAGGAAAGCAAAGGAATCAGCAATAAAGAATTGGCAAAGCTTGCAGACGGGCTGGAGCGATTGATGGCGGATTGGATGGAGTATTAAATGGTAAAAAATATTTTTTTAGATCTGGATGATACGCTCTTTGATTTTCTCGGTGCCGAAAAAGAGGCCCTTAGCCGCACCCTGCGCCATTTCGGGATTACGCCCGATGAGCAGGTCCTTGCGCGCTATAGCGCCATCAATGATGCCCAGTGGAAGCTGCTGGAAAAGAAAGAGATCACCCGCGAGCAGGTGAAATGGCGGCGCTATGCGTTGCTTTTTGAAGAATTCGGAATCGATTGCGATCCCATGAAGGTCAACGATCATTATATGGAAGAGCTATCGAAGGGGCATCTCTTCATCGACGGTGCTGAGGAGCTCTTGGAGAATCTATATGGAAAATATCGCCTCTATCTCGCCTCCAACGGCACCGGCTGGGTGCAGGAGCGGCGGCTGAAAAGCGCGGATATCGGCCGCTATTTTGACGGCATCTTTATCTCTCAGCAGATCGGCTTCGATAAGCCCGATCCTCGCTTTTATGAAGGATGTATCCGCCAAATTCCCGATTATGATCCTGAGGAGACGGTGATGGTAGGGGATAGCCTGACCTCCGATATCAAAGGGGGGCAGGCCATCGGCGTCCGCACCATCTGGTTTAATCCCAAGGGCAAGGAAAATACTTCGGATATCCGGCCCGATTATTGCTTTTCCCATCTTTCGCAGCTACCTGCTCTTTTGGGGAAATTATAGAATAAAGCGATCTGCATCTGCAGATCGCTCAGACTGCCAAAAAACCACTGTTCTCACTTACTGAAAACAGTGGTTTTTTGACAGTCTGAGGGCAGTTTTAATTGCCCTTTTCTAATTATTCAGGTTTGGTCTCCAGCTTTAAGGGGAAATCACCCAATTTATTTACCTTGAATCCATTCTTTTTATACTCTTCATAATCGAAGGCTTCCAGCTCATCAATGGCAAGCTTATGGAATTCATAGAAATTATGCCACCATTCGTAGCCGCTTCCCAGCTCGGCGTTGAGATAAGCATCAGCGATATCGCAGCCCATCTGAGGAGCCACATAGAAAGCACCCATGGCCAGAACGTTTACACCATTACCGGTAATGGCTCTCAAAGCAGCAGGAACGCTCTCGACAACCCCTGCATGGACATGGGGGCATTTGCTTGCGGCGATATGGATTCCCATACCGGTGCCGCAGAAGAGCAGGGCGCGCTCAAATTCGCCTTCGGAGACCATTGCGCCGGCTCTGAGGCCCACGCGATGGAACATGAGATCGGTATCATCGGGATCGGAATCGACCCGTACCCCCACATCGGTAACTTCCCAGCCCTTCGCCTTTAAGTGGGCCACAACAGCCTCTTTTAAGGGGAAGCCGGCAAAATCTGCGCCTACTAAGATCTTTTTGTCTTTTACGGTTTTCATTGGTTTTTCTCCTTTATTATAAATTTATGGGTTCCTTTTGCAAGGGGTTTGCCTTGATAGATGGCGGGGATCCCTTCGCCGATGGTGATGGAAAGGGTAATTTCTCCGCCCTTACGCTCCCAGCGAAGGGCCACATGATCCAGATGCCCTTCCGCAAAGCTCAGCTCGCGGATAAAGAAGGGATCGATGGTGATCTGCTCAAAGGTATCGGTAAGGCCCAAGATGGTCTTGATCATCCAGCTCATGAAATCGGAATACATATGATGGTTTTTAGAATGTTTATAATCCCAATATTCATAGAGGGTGGTAGCTCCATCCTGCAGCCAGCCGATATAGGAGGGCTTGCCTTTGGCGGTAAGAATCCGGTAAGCGCTCTCTTGCATGCCGCAAAGATTCAATGCCCGATAAAGGAAGGGCAGGCCCACCATTCCGCAATCGTGATGGTATCCGTTTTCCTCCACCACCTCTGCCAACTGCTCTTTAAGAGGATTCATCTCCTCGTAAAGAGCCAGATCCAGCATCATGGCCACAGAGGTCTGGCGGTGGATTTTGCAGCGCCCATGCTCATCCAGATATTTGCTCTTAAAGCGCGCAACCAAAAAGGCGAGTTTTTCTTCGGCTTCTTTGGTCTTATCTCCTGCCAGCTGCAAGGCTTTCAGATAGATGCGCCAGAATTTGATCTGCAACGCTCCGTTGATAAAAGGAGCATTGACCTTGGGGGTGAAAAGGGCAGCCCAATCATCAAGGCCGTAGCGGATCTCTCCGTCCTCTTCCTTGGAATCCAAAAAGGCAAGATGCCGCTTAAAATAGGGGATGCTTCGGATTAAGGGCTCTTCTTTGCCGGTGTGAAGCCAAATCCGATAAGGAATTTCATAAAGGATTCCTTCCGAGACGGGGCCGTTGCCCCACTCATAGCCCCAGCCGGAGGTGGGGACAATGCCGGGCAACATTCCATCTTCCCTCATGGCATCATAAATATCCTGCAGCCATTTTTCCAGCAGCGGAGCGGCATCAAAATCTGCCAGAAACTGCTCGCAGGAGGATTGCGCATCGTTGCACCAGCCCAGCTTTTCGCGGGTGGGGCAATCGGTAGGCATATAGAAAAGATTGGAATAGGTGGCATTGACGCCGCATTGGAAAAGGCGGTTGAGGGAATCTTCCGAGCAATGGAAGGAGGTGCGCTGCTTGATATCCTGATGGACAAAGACAGCCGTTGCCTCGCAGGGCGCTCTCAAGCCCTCAATTTCCACATAGCGGAAGCCATGATAGGTGAATTTGGGCTGCCAGATGAATTCTTTGCCGCAGCAGATGAATTCATCTTTTTGGACACGATGCTGCCGAGAGGGGTACATACTATCGAATTCTTTTCTATAGACAAAGACATTCCCCTCTTTATCGCAATTTTCAGTATAGTGGAGAATGATTTTATCTCCTGCGGGTTGATTGATCTTAA
This sequence comes from Clostridia bacterium, assembly GCA_017436525.1. Lineage (GTDB taxonomy): Bacteria > Bacillota > Clostridia > Oscillospirales > QAKW01 > QAKW01. Next base: position 33,529 of record JAFSCX010000006.1, read on the forward strand.
TGCGCAAATAACCCGACATATTTTGGCTAAAATCATATGTATAGCGGTACTCTCCTGTTTTTTTGATAGAAATTGGCTCAAATTCCTCACATTTACGAATGGGCTGGCAGAGGCAGGGGCGAAGAACGCCTGCAGGGGGCGCCTCATCAAGGATCGCGCTTTGCCAGCTGCTATCATCGAAACCGAGATCATTCCAGCCCTCTTGATAAAGGCGGGAATCATAATGCTCGCCCAACCGAAGCTGATTATAGGTAACGGGTGAATTAAGGGAATATTTGAATTGAGCATCACTTTCTAAAATGACATCCCCATCCGCCTCTAAGGAGAGGATCAGCTTGGGATTATCCCGCCAAGGGGCAGTATCATAGTCCCACGCGCTTTTGATATATTCATTATACCAGCCGTTGCCAAGCTCTGCGGCCAAGATATTCTCCCCCTCTTGAAGAAGAGGAGAGACATCATGGGAGGTATACCATATCGTCTTGGTATAATCAGAGACCGGCGCTAAAAAGAGATCTTCTGTTACCTTTTTGCCGTTGATATAAAAATACCCATAGCCTAAAGCCGCCATATGCAAGATGGCTTTTTGAGGCTTGCTCTTCAGGGTAAAGGTTCTTCTGAATAAGGGAGAAAGGCCGTTGCGATCCTTTAAGTAGGGGGTATCAGCCTTTATATAATGGGCGGATTGAAGCATACTGCAAACTCCTCTTTAATTTATACTTATAATTATAATCTAAATGAATTATATACGAATTACAATGATGAAATCCGCTCAACATTTGAGAAAAAACGATAATTTCTTGACTTGTATTTTATTTATGATACACTTTATATATAGTTTGGATTTTTTGGAGGATGGGCCGATGGAGCGGATTTTTCCCCCTTCGTTTTCTAATTTGGATTTGCAGATCCATATGGCCTCTTTTATCGGCGGAGACCGCTGGTGGGAGGATGCTTTGGGCAATGATTGGTGGAGCAGGGATTGGAAGCCGAGCTTTAATGTGCTCTATTTCATTAAAAACGGCGGTTTCTCCTTTACGATTGACGGGCATCAATATCGGGCTCAGGCGGGCGATATGGTGCTGATTCCCGCCTTTTCTCAATTGCATTTCTCCATGGAGGGGGAAGAGGTGCTGGATAAATATTATCTTCATTTCCGCCTTCTTCTCGGCAAGGGAATGCTTGCCGATCAATATGATTTTGAGCGAGTGGTTCATCTGGAGCAAAAGGAGCTTGCAGAGGCTATTTTTCAGCGATTGATTGATAGCAAGGATCTTTTGGGCTTTTCTGAAAAAGGTGCCCTTTTGGAGCTTCTGGGCCTCTTTTTTGAAAAAAGTGCGCCCACGCCCAAAAATCCCGATGGGCTGGGGAAGGCCATCGACCATATCCATGGCCATCTCGGCGAGAATCTCTCAATCGGGAAATTGGCCGGCCTTTGCGGCTATAGCAAGGATCATTTTACCCGCAAATTCAAAGAGGCTTATGGGCGCACGCCCTGCCAATATATCACCGATCTGAAGCTGACCCGTGCCAAAGAGCTGCTGCGCGCAACCGATAAGACGGTTGCGGCTGTTGCAGAGGAACTTGGCTTTGGGGATGCGGGATATTTTACCAACTTTTTTTGCCAGAAAACGGGGCTTGCCCCCAGCTATTATCGCAAGGAGGAGCGAAAAAATGAAAATTATGGAAAAAATTAAGGCGAAGGCCTTGGACAATGCAGGCTGTGAGGGGATCACCTTAGGCTTTATCGGCGATAGTGTAACCCAGGGCTGTTTTGAAATTTATAATAAAGCCGATGGCAATGTGGAGACCATCTTTGATAAGACCAACGCTTATCATAAGCATCTGGCAGATTTGCTGGCCGTCATTTTCCCTACTGTCCCCGTAAATATTATCAATGCAGGGATCAGCGGGGTGTGTGCACCCCACGGCCTTGCCAGATTAGAGCGGGATATTATTCGCCATCAGCCGGATCTTTGCGTGGTCTGCTTTGGTCTGAACGATTGCAGCAAAGGCATGAGCGGCATCGGGGAATATACCGATGCGCTGGGCAAGATTTTTGATCAGCTGAAAGAGGCGGGAATTGAGATTATTTTCATGACGCCTAATATGATGTGTACGCAGGTGAGCTGCCATATCAAAGAAGAAAGCCATATTGAGATCGCGAAAGCAACGGCGAAAAGGCAAAATGAAGGTGTTTTGGATGCCTATATGGATGCTGCCAAGGCCGTTGCCGGGGAAAAGGGTGTTGCAATCTGCGATTGCTATGCCAAGTGGAAGCGTCTTTATGAATGCGGCGCTGATATTACCGAGCTGCTTTCCAATAAAATCAACCATCCTACCAGAGAGATGAATAAGCTTTTTGCGGTCTCCCTTCTGGAAACCATGATGGGAGAATAAAGAATGCCGACGAAATTGATCATTGTGCGCCATGGCCAGAGCCAGGCCAATGTGGAAAAGATTTATGCCGCTCATCTGAATACGCCTCTCTCTTCTTTGGGGCGGGAGCAGGCAGCGCGGTTGGGAGAATATCTGAAGGATACGCCCATTGATGCCATCTATTCCAGCGATCTGCAACGGGCTCACGACACCGCTGCACCTACAGCGAAAAATCACAACCTGCCCATTATCGACAGTAAGGCCCTTCGAGAGATCGACGGCGGAGAATGGGAGGGCAAGAATTTTGAGGATCTGCTCCGAGAATATCCCGAAGAATACGGCCTATGGCTTTCGGATATCGGCAAAAGCCGCACCGTAGGCGGAGAGAGTGTGGCGCAAGTTTCGGAGCGGATGATGAGTGAGCTTTCAAGAATCGCCGCCCTTCATCCGGAGCAGACGGTTTTGATCGCCACCCATGCCCTTGCGCTTCGCACAGTCTGCACCATCGCTTCGGGGCTGCCGATAGAGCGAATGAAAGAAATTCCCTTTGTAAGCAACGCTTCAATCAGTACCTTCCTTTATGAAGACGGAAAACTCAAAGTTCTCACCATGGATGAAACGGCCCATCTGGAGGGCATCGAGAGCAGTTTGCCAAAGAATGTATAGGATACCGTTTATTAAAAAAATGCAGGATCACGAAGATCCTGCATTTTTTATCTTTATCTTTGAATTCGGCCGGAGCCGTCGCCGCCGGCGAGTTTTTCCACTTCGGCAACCGAAACCATGTTATAGTCGCCTTCAATGGAATGCTTAAGTGCAGAAGCCGCTACTGCGAATTCAACAGCGCTTTGGGTATCCTTGCCGGAGAGCAGGCTATAGATCAGCCCGCCGCCGAAGGAATCGCCGCCGCCTACCCGATCGATGATATGCAACTCATATTTTTTGGAGAAGCAATACTCATTGGTCTTTACATTATAGAGCATGGCGCTCCAGCCGTTATCGAAAGCAGAGTGGGATTCTCTCAAGGTGATGGCTACCATCTCGAAGCCGAATTGATCGGCCAGCTGCTTGGCAACGGATTTATAGCCCTCATGATTCAAGGAGCCTGCATAAATATCAGTGGCCTCGGCCTCAATGCCGAAGACATCCTTGGCATCCTCTTCATTGGAGATGCAGACATCTACATATTGGCAAAGCTCGGTCATGGCGGCTCTTGCCTGCTCACGAGTCCAGAGCTTGCCGCGATAGTTCAGATCGCAGGAGATTTTGATCCCCCGCTTTTTCGCCTCTTTGCAGGCCTCTTTGCAGGTTTCTACCAGATTCTCGCCCAGAGCGGGGGTGATGCCGGTGAAATGGAACCAATCGGCGCCTTCAAAGATTTTTTCCCAATCGAAATCGGAAGGGCTCGATTCCTGAATGGCAGAATGGGCGCGGTCGTAGATGCAGACAGAGCCTCTTTGAGAAGCACCCTTCTCATTGAAATAGATTCCTACACGATTCCCCCCGCGGACAATCTTTGAGGTATCTACCCCGTAACGGCGCAGGCTGTTGACAGCAGATTGGCCGATGGCATGAGCGGGGAGCTTGGTAACAAATGCGGCCTCCATGCCGTAATTAGCAAGGGAGACTGCCACATTGGCCTCGCCGCCGCCGAAGGTGAATTCCACATGGTCGCATTGCACGAATCTTTCATAATTATAGGGTTGCAGGCGAAGCATCAGCTCGCCGAAGGTTACGATTTTAGCCATCTTTTTTCTCCTTATTATTTATTCGGCAAAGGCTGCCGCGCGGGCTTCTTTGCAAAGAGCGGTGATCTTCTCGAAATTGCCTGCGGCAATATCAGCCTTGGGGCAGACCCAGCTGCCGCCGACCGCGTGGATAAAGGGAGCATCGATATACTCCTTGATATTGGCGGTGTTGACACCGCCGGTGGGCAGGAATTTTACTCCGCCGAAGGGGGCGGAAAGATTCTTCATGGCATTTAAGCCGCCATATACATTGGCGGGGAAGAATTTAATGACCTTCAGGCCCATATTGACGGCTGCGGTGATCTCGGTGGGCGTAACGCAACCGGGGGTTACGGCGATCTCATTCTCGATGCAATAACCAACCACTCCTGCATCAAAGCCGGGGGAGACAATGAATTTTGCGCCCATCTCTAATGCCAGCTTGCATTGCTCCAGATTCAAGACCGTACCTGCGCCCACCAGCATCTCGGGGCATTGATCGGCTACCGCCTTAATGGCATCGGCCGCGCAAGCGGTGCGGAAGGTGATCTCCATCACGTCGATTCCGCCTGCAAGCAGGGCCTTAGCGGTAGGAACCGCATCTTTCGCATCATCTAATACAACGACAGGGACAACCCCTGCATTTTTCATTCTTTCAAGTACGTTCATTTTCTTATACCCCCGAATAGGCGGCGAAGCCGCAATCTACAGGTAATACCACGCCGGTAATGGCAGAGGCAGCCCGATCATCACAAAGGAACAAAGTGGCGCCCAAAAGCTCCTCGGCATCCACAAACCGATGGGTAGGGGTGCCGCCCAAGATCTTGGCGGAGCGGGGCGTAGGGGTGCCGTCCTCATTGAAGAGGAGGCTTTTGTTTTGCGCGGAGACCAAAAAGCCGGGCGCAATCGCATTGCAGCGGATGCCGGTCTCAGCAAAGTGGGTGGCAAGCCATTGGGTGAAATTGGAGATGCCTGCCTTGGCCGCAGAGTAGGCGGGAATCTTGGTCAGCGGAATATAGGAATTCATGGAAGAAATATTCAGGATGCAGCCCTTCTTTTTCTCTGCCATATCCTTGGCAAAGGCTTGGGTGGGAAGCAAGGTGCCCTGAAAATTCAGCTTAAAGACAAAATCCACCCCATCTGCATCCAGATCAAAGAAGGATTTGCCTCCCTCTTTTGCTTCATGGTGATATTCATTATCGGTGGTGGCGCGGGGGTTATTGCCGCCTGCGCCGTTGACCAAGATATCGCAGGGGCCAAGATCCTTGCGCACCTGCTCATGGACCGCTTCCAACGCGGCACGATCCAAGACATTGGCTTTATAGCCTTCGCAGATAAAGCCCTCGGCCTTCAGCTCATCGGCCAGCTTTTTTACAGCCTCTTCATTGAGATCAAGAGCGGCCACCTTGGCGCCGCTTTCGGCAAAGGCTCTTGCCATAGCGCCGCAGATCAGGCCGCCTGCACCGGTTACGACAACCACCTTGCCGCTGTAGTCAATATTTAAGGGTAAATTCATTTCTTACTCTTCTCCTTTTCCAAAGTATCCCAGACACCCAGCATATACATAATGCCCAGCGCCCGATCATAAAGGCCGTAGCCGGGGCGGACCGTGCCGGGGCCTTCGCCCCAAAGGTGCCGGCCGTGATCGGGGCGGATATAGCCTTCATAGCCGCAATCGTGGTAGGCACGCAGAATGTCGAGAATTCCGGTATCTCCGTCGCAATCCCGATGGCTTGCCTCGGAGAAATCCCCATTATCAAAATGCTTTACGTTTCTCACATGAGCAAAGGCGATCCGATCGCAATATTTTCTCACAATCTCAGCCACATTATTCTCCGGATTGGCATTGAGGCTGCCGGAGCAGAGGGTGAGGCAGTTGCAGGGGTGATCGACCATCTTGAGGAATCTGCCGATGCTCTGCTCATCTACCAGCAGGCGGGGCAGGCCGAAGATATCCCAAGGGGGATCATCCATATGGATGGCCATTTTGATATCGCATTCCTCGCAGGTGGGCATGATGGCTTCTAAGAAATATTTCAAATTTGCCCAAAGCTTTTCATGGTCCACATCGGCATAGAGCTTAAAAAGCTCATCCAATTTTGCCATCCGCTCCGGCTCCCAGCCGGGGAAGCTCATATTATATTTTTTGGTAAAATCCAGAATATATTTTGCCATGGCATTATAATCTTCCTGGATCATTCCTTTTTCATAGAAAAGGGCGGTGGAGCCGTCCCCCACCTCGTGAAAGAGATTGGAGCGGGTCCAATCGAAGATGGGCATGAAATTATAGCAGATAACCTTGACACCGAAGGGGGCAAGGTTGCGAATGGTCTGCTTATAATTTTCGATATATTGATCCCGCGTGGGGAGCCCGATCTTAATATCATCGTGAACATTGACCGATTCCACCACATCCATGTTGAAGCCGTATTCGTCCAGCTGCTTTTTTACCTCGGCGATCTCTTCGGGTTCCCAAATTTCACCGGGCATTTTGTGGTGCAGGGCCCATACAATGCCGCTCACACCGGGAATCTGCTTGATATCGGAAAGGCGGATTTTATCATTGCCCTCTCCGTACCAACGAAATGTCATTTGCATCGGCATGGTTCATCCTCCGTATTATTATAAATTGAAATAACGCTCTGCATTATAATAGCAAATATCCTGCGTCAGCCTGCCGAGGGTCTTCTCATCATTGGGATATTCGCCGTTTTCCACCCATTGGCCCAAAAGGTCGCAAAGAATGCGGCGGAAATATTCATGGCGGGCATAGCTTAAGAAGGAACGGCTGTCGGTCAGCATTCCGATGAAGTTGCCCAAGATGCCAAGATTTGCAAGGGAGATCATCTGCTCCTGCATGCCTGCTTTATGATCATTAAACCACCAAGCGGAGCCATGCTGAATTTTGCCCGCCACAAGGGAGCTTTGGAAAGCGCCCAGCAGGGTGCCCAGCCATGCATTATCAGCAGGATTGAGGCTATAGAGCACGGTCTTGGGAAGGGCCTCCTCCTGCTCCCATGCGTTCATCAACCGATGGAGGCTCTCGCAGGAATCGGTAACATTGATGCAATCGAAGCCGCTATCTGCGCCAAGGCGCCGGAATTGCTTGGCGTTGGGATTGCGAATACAGCTGAAATGCAGCTGCATTACCCAGCCGAGGCGGCTGTATTCTCTGCCGCAATGGAGCAGCAGCGCGGTCTGAAAAGCTTCGGCTTCTACGCCGCTTACCGCCTGCCCGCAAAGGCCTTTTGCAAGGGTGGCATCCAAAACCCGCTCGTCGGCGGTGCGGAAGAGGATCCGATCGAGGCCATGGTCGGCTGCCCTGCAGCCATGGGCATCAAAAAATTCGATTCGCTCGCTGAGCGCCTTTTTCAAATCGGCAAAGGTTTTGATCTCTCTGCCGCAGGTTGCGGAAAGCTTTTCAATATAAGAAGCAAATCCCTCTTTATGAATATTCAGCGCAGGATCGGGGCGGAAGCTGGGCAAAACCTTCACGGGGAAATCGCTTGCTGCCAATTTTTCATGCCAGCAAAGATCGCTGCAGGGATCATCGGTGGTGCCGATCATCGCCACATTGCTTTGCAGGATCAGCTTTCTCGCGCTTAAGTCGGCCAACTTTTCATTGCAGAGGTTCCATACTTCTTCGGCGGTCTCGCCGGTTAAGAATCCTTCGTAGCCGAAATAATTTTTCAGCTCCAGATGGCACCAATGGACCATGGGGTTTCCGATGGCACGGGGAAGGCTCTCGGCAAATTTTTGAAATTTTTCACGATCGGGGGCGTCGCCCGTAATGAAGCGTTCCTCCACTCCGTTGGAGCGCATCAGCCGCCATTTATAATGATCGCCGCCCAGCCAGAGCTGAGTGATATTTTCAAATTTACGATCCTCCCAAATCTCCTTTGGATCGATATGGCAATGATAGTCGATAATCGGCATCTCCTTGGCATAGTGATGGAAGAGATTGCGGGCTGTTTCGGTGCTCAGCAGAAAATTTTCATTCAAAAATGATTCCATTTTTCCACTCCTTTTCTGAATTACGATCATTATTATAATACAGAATTTTCTTCAAATCTATTGTATATTATACCCTGTTTGCTTGCAAATTTAAGCATAATAAGAAAGCCCGAGGCAGTCTTTGCCAATCAACTGCTGCGGGCTTTATGTTTCGTCCTCAGGCGGGACTTCTCTCGCCAAGGCATAGTTACTGTATTGGGGCTCGGAGGTTACCTCCCGCAATACGCGGAGAAAGGGAGGCAATGAAAATTCTTCCTTCTCCGAATGGAGCTCTACCTCCATGATCGCTTGCTTCCGCCAGAAGGAATAAATATCAATCTCATATGTATGCCCATCGTAGGGCAGGCAATAGCGGGTCTTCTGAATGGTCTGCCTGCGAGGGTCTCGGCTGGAAAGGCGGCGGTTATATTCCTCTTCGGAAAGCTCCCGCTCGATTTCGATGCGGCGGATGGGGGAAAGGGAACGCTTAGTTGTCTCGGTATAAACCACCTTGCCTCGCTCGATGGTCTTGCGGATGCGCACTGCGCCCTCCGCTACGGCCAGATAGGTCTGATGAATTTCCTGCACACGGCAGAGGGCAGAAAGATTCAAAAGATCGGGGCGAAGGATTAAAAATTTTCTTTCGATTTCATATGGGGGCATCTGATTCACCTCTATATTATTATAAGTTAATTCTTAGAAAAAATCAAGAAAAATTGACAATACTTACCCTTATTGGTAAAATAGGGGAAAACGAAAGGGGTGCGATCCAATGAAGATGCCTTGCGGCGTAAAAAGAATCTTGAGCCGTCTGGAAGAGGCGGGCTATCAGGCCTATCTTGTGGGCGGTTGTGTGCGGGATCATTTCATGGGCAATGGGCCCCATGATTTCGATATCACCACCGATGCGCTCCCTTCCGAGATCATCGCTCTTTTTTCGGATTTTCGGGTGGAGGAGACGGGGCTGCAGCACGGCACTGTTACGGTAGTAGCAGATCATCTTTCGCTGGAGATCACCACCTTCCGCACCGAAGGGGCCTATTCCGATCATCGGCACCCCGATCAGGTGGAATTTACCCGCTCGGTGGAGGAGGATCTTGCCCGCAGAGATTTTACCATGAATGCAATCGCCTGCTCCATGGAAGGCGGAGTGGTGGATCCTTTCGGCGGCCGCGCCGATATCGAAAAAGGGCTGATTCGCTGCGTAGGGGAGCCCGCCCTTCGCTTTGAGGAGGATGCTCTTCGGATTTTGAGAGCGCTTCGCTTTGCTGCGCGGCTGGGCTTTGAAATCGAAGGGAAAACCAAAGCCGCTCTGTTTTGCTGCGCTCATCTTTTGAGAAAAATCGCGGCGGAGCGGATTTTAGCAGAGCTTAAGGGAATTCTGATCGCTCAGCGGGCGGGGGAAATCCTCTTGGAATATGAGCCGATCTTAAAAGAAATCCTGCCCGATCTATCGGCCGATTGCAATATTTTGGGGAAATTGCTCCCAAAAGAATCCCTGCGGTTTGCAGGCTGGCTTTGGCCGATGGGTGAGACGGGGGCTAAAGAAATTCTGCAAAAGCTGAAGGGAAGCAATCGGCTGCAAAGAGAGACGCGCCTTCTGATCCAAGGGCAAAAAATTGCCTATTCATCCGCTCCTCAAAGGGTAGAGGTGCGGAAGGCGATCTCAAGGTTTGGCGAAGCCCTTTATTTTGATCATCTGCTGCTGCAGCGAGCGGCAAACCGTATGGATGAGGAATCTTATGGGGCGGCCCGATCCATGGCGGAGAAGATGCTGGAAGAGGGAATCTGCCTGAATCTGCGCGCTCTTGCCGTCGGCGGAGAGGAGCTGATGGCCCTTGGTTTTTCGGGTGCCAAGATCGGGGCGGCGCTGAATCGGCTGTTTGATTTGGTGATGGAAGAGAAACTCCCCAATGAAAAAGAGGCGTTGCTGGATTTTGCGAAAAACCTTGAAAAATAAGGAAAACCTCTTGCAAGTTTTGGGAAAATGGATTATAATGAATCTGTCTGTAATATGAAATAACAGAATTTTTTTGGAAGGAGAATCAATCATGAACTACTCACATGAAGTTGAAAGTATGTGCGTGGTAGCAAAAGGGCCCAAGCATGGTCCCGCCCCCATCCCCGAAGAGGGCAGATGGGTCAAGGCTACCCAGATCAGCGATATCAGCGGTCTTTCCCATGGTATTGGCTGGTGTGCACCTCAGCAGGGCTGCTGCAAGCTGACCCTGAATGTTAAGAACGGTATCATCGAAGAGGCTCTGGTAGAGACTCTCGGTTGCTCCGGTATGACCCACTCTGCCGCTATGGCAGCAGAGATTCTGCAGGGCAAGACTCTGCTGGAGGGCCTCAATACCGACTTGGTCTGCGATGCCATCAACGTTGCAATGAGAGAGATCTTTAAGCAATTGGTCTATGGCCGCACCCAGACCGCTTTCTCCGAAGATGGTCTGCCCATCGGCGCATCTCTGGAGGATCTTGGTAAGGGCCTGCGCTCTCAGGTTGGTACCATGTTTGCTACCAACGCTAAGGGCGTGCGCTATATGGAGATGGCCGAGGGCTATATCCTGAAGGTTGCTCTGGATGCCAATAACGAGTGCATCGGTTATCAGTTTGTAAATCTGGGCAAGATGATGGATATGATCCGCAAGGGCGCTGATCCTAAGGATGCTTTTGAAAAGAATGTGGGTACTTATGGCCGCTTTGATGAGGCTGCTAAGTATATCGATCCCAGAGAAGAATAAGGAAGGAGGAATATTCAATGGCTACTTTTGAAGGTTATGAGAGAAGAATCGGAAAGATCCAGCCCGTATTGGAGCAGTATGGCTTCAAGACTCTGGACGAAGCAAATGAATATTGCCTCTCCAAGGGCATTGATGTTGCTTCTATCGTAAAGGGTGTTCAGCCTATCGCTTTTGAGAATGCTTGCTGGGCATATACCTTGGGTTGCGCTATCGCACTGAAGAATGATAGCAAGAGAGCTGCCGATGCAGCAAAGGATATCGGCGTGGGCCTGCAGGCATTCTGCATCCCCGGCTCTGTAGCAGAGACCAGAAGCGTTGGCCTTGGCCACGGTAATCTGGCTTCCATGCTGCTGGAGGAAGAGACAAAGTGCTTCTGCTTCTTAGCAGGCCATGAGTCCTTCGCGGCTGCTGAGGGCGCGATCGGTATCGCTAAGACTGCCAATAAGGTTCGTAAAGAGCCCTTGCAGGTTATCCTCAATGGTCTTGGCAAGGATGCCGCTCAGATCATCTCCAGAATCAATGGCTTCACCTTTGTGGAGACCGAGTATGATTTCTATACCAGCGAGCTGAAGATCGTCAGCGAGACTGCTTATTCCGATGGCGAGAAGGCAAAGGTTCGCTGCTATGGTGCCAACGATGTATTGGAAGGCGTTGCCATCATGAAGCATGAGCATGTAGATGTTTCCATCACCGGTAACTCTACCAACCCCACCCGCTTCCAGCATCCCGTTGCAGGTACCTATAAGAAATGGGCAATCGAGAACGATAAGAAGTATTTCTCCGTTGCTTCCGGCGGCGGTACCGGCAGAACCCTGCATCCCGATAACATGGCTGCAGGCCCTGCTTCCTATGGTCTCACCGATACCATGGGCCGTATGCATGGCGACGCTCAGTTTGCAGGCTCTTCTTCTGTCCCTGCTCACGTTGAGATGATGGGCTTGATCGGCGCAGGTAACAACCCCATGGTTGGCATGACCGTAGCCGTGGCAGTAGCTGTATCCGAAGCTTTGAAGTAAACCTTTGAAATGGGCGATCTTTCCGTTTTTCCTCCCTCGGCGTATCGACATACGCCTTCACTCGGAGAAAACGAAAATCTCATCCCATTTGAAAGGTTTCAGAATCAAGAACATTAAAAAAGGAACTCCCTCGGGAGTTCCTTTTTTAATGGTTTTTGATAAAACGATTTACAAAAAGGAATATATGATAAAAATATTACAAAGTGTATGACCCCTGAAAATGAAATAACCCTTGATCTTGGCACTTTCTCGTCATGCCTTCGATCAAGGGTTATTTCATTGAATTTGCAGGTTCCAAAACGATTCCCTCTCTTTCTTTCGTATTTCTTTTCAGGCTTATTTCCGTCTTTTCGGCTGCGGCTGTGAACTGAACCTTCCTAAAAATCTATATAAATTTCGAGGGTCTTCCGCACTACGGTGCGGCTGTAAAGCGAGCAACCTTTTTAAGCCTTTTAGATCTCTTCTCTTTCTGATTAAAGAATACCATAGAAAATAAAAAAAGTCCATTCGCAGATTTTCTAAAATATTTTGCCGAAATTTAGGCAAAGGGGAGAAATTCCAATTGGGGGATTGACGAGAGGAATATTGGTTTGCTATAATAAATATGTTGGGCGCATGAAGCGCCCCTTATTGTTTTAAGGAGATGATAGCGGGTGAATACCTTTCAGAAATTAGATCGGCTGACGGCCCTTGCAAAGGCAGATCCCGAATTGCGGGAAAAGCTTTTGGCAACCAAAGCGCAGCAAGAGCCGCTGATATCCTTTTGCGCCATCGCCCAAAGCGCGGGAGTGGATCTCTTGGTAGGCGAGCTTTTTGCAATCGGCATGGAATATTCCGATAATCAATGCAAAAGCACCAACGGCGGTAATCCTTCTCCCTATGAAGCCTTTGATGATGCCTATGAAAATTTTATATCTTCGCTGATGTATTAATAAAGCCGCATTTATCAAATAAATGCGGCTTTTGTTATATAAAAATGCAAAAATTAAACAATAATATATGAAAATAGATCACAAAAGATAGCTTGGCATCTCTCTCGGCTTTGGGCTTTGGGACGCTTTTTTCTCGGTCTTTTGGGGAAGATTTTTCTTTTCCAAGTGTTCCTTAGGGGAATGGCCGGTGGCTTTCTTAAAGGCGGCAGAAAAATAGGCTTGATTGGAAAATCCGCAAAGGGCGGCCGTCTCGGTTACAGATTTTCCTGCTCTCAAAAATTGCTTGGCAAGGTCGATTCTTCGATCAATCAAATACTCATGAACGCCGATCCCGATGAGATTGGCAAAGAGCCGCTTCAGAGAAGAGAGGCTGATGTTCAAATGATCGGCCAAAGCTTCCAAAGTAGGGCCGTTGGCTATATCTTTTTCTAAATGCCCCATTGCTCTGAAGAAAAGTGAAAGATCACGATGGTTGCTTATTGGTGAGAGGGGCGCTTCCTTTGCCATTCTCATAATGACCAATTCCGCTAAAGGCTTACATTCTTCCTCGTCAAACCATTCGCAAAAGCGCATAGCCAAAAGAGGATCAATTTTTGCCGCATATGGAGTGGTGCCGATCTTACCATTGAATTGTAATGCAAGGCAGATGCCATTCTCTTCAAATTGAAAAAGAGAAGAAAAGGCATGGGGAGGAATCAGCAATCCTTCTCCCGGTTGAAGCTCATAAGCCTCCTCTCCTGCAATGGCGCAAAACCTGCCTTCTTGGCAGATCAGAAATAGAGAATGATCAAGGAATCTGCCTTCTCTGAAGGAAGAGTATTTTTCTTTTACTATGATTTCGATTTGCATATAAATGCACCTTCTTCTTATGAAATATTCGAAATAAACAGAAGAAATATAAAAAAGGTTCAAATTTATTGTAGCATACTATTTTTGAAATGTAAATAGAAAGAGCGTTAAAACTTTCGTTTTAACGCTCTTTCTATTTTGTTGATGATTATTTAATAATCTTTACCTTTGCTCCGTTGCCGATTCCTGCAGCATTGGCATCATCGGTATCAATATGCATTTCCAATCGGAAGGCTTTATGGACCCGCACCTGCACATCATAGAAGGTAGTGCGCCGCTCGCCGTTGGCTTCCACATTCACATAGTCGCCATCCTTCAGGCCGAAGGCTTTTCCTTCCTCTTCGCTCATATGGATATGGCGGTTGGCAATAATGCATCCTTCCTTTAAGGAGACAACGCCCTTCGGCCCGATAATGGTGATGGGCGCGCTTCCTGCGATATCACCCGATTCACGAACGGGAGGCTTTACCTTCAGCGTGAAAGAATCGGTACGGGAGATCTCCACTTGAGATGAAGAGCGTACCGGCCCCAATACACGGACCCCTTCAATGGGCCGCATGGCAGGGCCCACAATGGTCAATACCTCTTTGCAGGCGTATTGGCCGGGCTGAGAAAGATCTTTGCAAGGGGTCAGCTGATAGCCTTTGCCGAAAAGGGTTTCCACATCCTGCTGGGAAAGATGAATATGACGGTTGGATACACCGACGGGAACAGTTCCGTTTTGATTAGTATCAGCTCCGCACTGAGCCATTACGCGATTTACAATTTCTGCGACTAAACTTGCGTCGTATGCCATGATGATCCTCCTTTTAAGAGATGATATTAATAAATGCCGGTACCGCTATCGACAATTCCTACGATTGCGGCATCAATGGGAGCGGTTTCTTTGGCGCATCCGATGCGGGCGGCGCTTCCTTGCGCAACTAAGACAATCTCGCCGATTCCTGCGCCCACATTGTCGACAGCGATCAGCCGCTCCTTCGCCCCTGCCATTCCTTCCATAGGCTCAACGATCATCAGCTTGCAGCCGATCAGCTTTTCATTTTTTTTGGTGGATACAACGCTTCCGACTACTGATCCGACAATCATTGGCAAAGGCGCTCCTTTCAAAATATTGAACCGATTTCGATATAAACGGCTTATTTAAGCTGAAAATATATATTTTCAGCTTAAATAAGCCGAGGGAGCATCACTGCTCCCTCGGTAAGTACTCTTATTTCAAAGAGGGCAGGATCTTTTCCACATCCTCGTGGGGACGGGGGATCACATGAGTAGCAATCAGCTCGCCCAGACGGGAAGCAGACTGAGAGCCGGCTTCAACAGCAGACTTAACAGCGCCTACATCGCCGCGAACCATTACAGATACCAAACCGGAGCCGATCTTCTCGGTGCCGATGAGCTGCACATTGGCTGCTTTTACCATTGCATCTGCTGCCTCGATAGCGGCAACCAGACCGCGGGTCTCAACCATACCTAATGCTTCAAGTGCCATTTTTCTTTCCTCCTGTATTATTTTCTATTGCCAAGTGATTAATTTTCACTTCATAGCCTTAAAAATTATTGCTCAAAAACCTTCTTGCCGAAGGCTGCCAGAGCAGTATCCTGCTCTTCGCTGCCGCCGCTGACCCCAAGGCCGCCGATGATATTTCCAAAGGCATCGCACAGGGGCTCGCCACCGCCGAAGATGACAATTTTGCCCTGATTGGTAAATTGGATTCCGTAGAGAGGCTGGTTGGGCTGCGCCAAGGGCTTCAGCGCTGCGGTGGACATCTTCAACGCCACGACAGTAAAGGCCTTCTGCACCGCCACATCATAGCTTGCGATATAGGCATCGTCCATACATTCCACCAAGATGGGGTGGCCTGCTTGATCAGCAATGGCAACCACTGCCTTGACACCTACTCTTGCTGCCTCTTTTCGGATTTCCTCGCTTAAAGCCCGCGCCCGCTCTAAGGTGAGAGGGGCAGTGGCTTTTTTAATCTCCTTTGCGACCAGATCGGTCAAAAGGGTTAAGCGTTCGTTATCCATGGGTTTATTTCCCGAGCTGCTCCACTACGCGGCGGGTGATTTCAGCGACCAGATCCTGATCTGCACCATGATTGCAATTACCGCCGCAACCATGGCAGGAGGGTTTGCCGCTCTGAACATTGGGGCAAAGATCAGCGGGATGTTTGCCCTTCATGCCAAACTGACGGCGAATCTCATAAAGGCGCTGAACCTGAGCCTCGTTGAGCTCCTGAGGACCGCCCAGCTGCTTGGAGATGTAGAGCAGATTTGCATAGAATTCAACAGACTCCATTTTGTGATAAGCTGCCAGCAGATTGTCGGCATAAGAGAGAGCGCCGTGATTCTCCAGCAATACTGCATCAAAGGACTGCAGATACTTGGATACTGCGTTGGGGATCTCCTCGGTAGAGGGAGTGCCGTATTCAGCGATGGGTACACAGCCTAAGGTGATAACAGCCTCGGGCATGATGGGCTGGGTCAGAGGAATGCCTGCGATGGCAAAGCCGGTAGCATACATGGGATGAGCATGTACGACAGCGTTTACATCGGGGCGCTCCTTATAAACCCGCATATGCATTTTGATCTCGGAAGAGGGCTTGAAATTGCCGTTGGCTTGAATGACATTGCCGTCCCGATCTACTTTGCAGATATACTCGGGGGTCATGAAGCCTTTGCTCACGCCGGTGGGGGTGCAGAGGAATTCATTGTCGCTGATCTTTACAGAGATGTTACCGTCGTTGGCAGCAACCATACCCCGGTTGTAGATCCGCTTACCGATTTCGCAGATTTCTTTTTTGATGGCATATTCGTTTACCATTTTTATTGTCTCCTTCGCTTAAAAATAGTTTGTTTTTGTTTGTTTTGATTTGATTATGCTTTGATTTTACCATAGAATCGCGGGAAAGTCAACATTAAAATCTGTTTTTATCTTTATTTTTGCGAATTTTTTTGGTTTTTTATTTTTTTGAAGGGTTGATTTCATTCCAAAGAGTGAAGCCGAGGATCAAAAGACCGCCAATGATTTGAGGGAGGCTCAGCGGCTCTCCCAGCAAGGTTACCGAAAGGAGGACCGCTACCAGCGGATCAATATAGCTGAGAATGGCGGCTTTTTGGCCGCTCAGATCCTTGAGAGAAGTGAAATAGAGGCAATAGGTAACGCCGGTGTGCAGAAGACCTACAATCAAAAGGCAGACCCAACCTGCGCGGTTCAAGGCACCCAGAGGAACTCCGCCCGAGAAGCCCACATAAGGGAGCAGGACAAGAATGGCGGCAAGGAATTGCAAAAAGGTACGCTGAAGGCCGCCGACCGTCTTAATAAATTTATTGAGCAGAATGACGGTGGCATAGAGGCAGGCGGCGCCGAGCCCAAAGAGGATGCCGAGGAAATGGTTGCTGCCGGCAGAAAGGGGGCCGATGCCGGTGATCAGTAGAATCCCCAGCGTCGACATCCCAAAGCAGATCCATTGCTTGGCCCCCATTTTCTCCTTGAATAATAAAGGGCAGGCAAGGGTTACCAGGACGGGGGCGAAATAATAAGTAAGGGTTGCCACCGATACGGTGGTATATTTATAAGCCTCAAAAAGCAAAATCCAATTAAACCCCATGGCCGCGCCGGATAAAAGCAAGAGGGGCAGCTCTTTTTTTATGGTAGAGAGGGAAAGCTTTTCTTTTTTCAAAAAAAGAAAAAGACCGATCATGGCAGCTGCCAGCAACGCGCGGCAGAGGGCAAGGGCACCGGAGGGGAGCGCAATCAGGCGGACAAAGGGCCCCAGTGTGCCAAACATGATCATGGAAAAGATCAGCATCCAGCGGGAATCAAAATGACGTTTCATAAAAATAAAACCTTTCTCAATGTTGGTTTTATTATAAATGAATAAATGGAGCTGCGTCAAGAAAAAAGAAATTTAAGATGACAAAGCGGTGCAAGCGCGGTATAATAAAATAAACTATAATATTAAAGGAAGAAAAGAAATGAATTTTTCTCAAATTGCAACGGGGCGGCAATCCTGCCGCAATTTTGAAAAAGATCGGCCCATTGAGAAGGAAAAGCTTTCTGCAATTTTGGAAGCGGGGCGGCTCGCGCCTTCTGCTTGCAACGGCCAACCCTATCATTTCACTATGTGTATCGGGGAGTCGGCAAAAGCGGTCGCGAAAGCAACGCAGGGGATGGGGATGAATCATTTTACAGACGATGCGGCAGCGATGCTGGTCCTCTCCGAGAAGCCCTATTGCCGCTCTGCGGGGGTAGGGGCAAAATTGAAAAAGAATGACTATCGCTCCATTGATATCGGGATTGCAGCTGCCTATCTCACCGCTGAAGCGCAGGCGCAGGGCGTGGCCTCTTGCATCTTGGGTTGGCTGGATGATAGCAAGCTGCGAAAGATTTGCGGGCTGGATGGTGCGGCGCGGCTGGTCATCGCTTTGGGCTATGCCAAGGAGGGAGATCCCTTGCGCAAAAAGAAGCGGAAAAGCGCAGATGAATTGATTACTTGGAAGGAATGATCGGGATGTTTCGTGAATTGCAAAGAAAAAAGAATAAGCTGCCCCAAGAGAGCTGCATCGCCCTCTTGAGAAAAGAGACCCGCGGCGTTCTTTCGGTGCTGGGGGATGACGGATATCCTTATGGCATGCCCATGAATCATTATTATAATGAAGCGGATGGAAAGCTTTATTTTCATTGCGGAAGATCGGGCCATCGGCTGGATGCGCTGAGAAAGCAGAATAAGGCTTCTTTCTGCGTCTATGATAAAGGGGTGCGCAAAGAGGGGGAATGGGCGCTGAATGTCTGCAGTGTGATCGCCTTTGGGAAGGTGGAGATTATCGAGGATCTTGAGCAGATCGCAACGATCACCCGAGAGCTTAGTTATAAATTTACGCAGGATGAAGCCTATATCCAAAGAGAGATCGAGCAATTTGCAGATAAAACCTATCTTTTGGCCATGACGATTGAGCATCTTTGCGGAAAAGAGGTCAATGAATCGTAATATGACAGAAGTAATATTAAAATATATAGAAGAAACCTATGGCGCTTCTCCGGAATTTTTATGGAAGGATCTTCCCGATGCGGCAGCGCTGCGCCACCCTTGCGGGAAATGGTTTGGGGTGTGGATGCGGATCTCTCGCCGTAAATTGGGCCTTGCGGAAGAGGCACCGGTGGAGGTGCTGAATCTGAAGCGGGATCCCATGCTGGGCCTTGCGGATGGCAGGCGGATTTTTCCCGCCTATCATATGAATAAGGAGCATTGGATTACGGTATTGCTGGATGGTTCGGTTCCCTTTGAAGAGTTAAAGGGCCTGATCGCCATGAGTTACGATATGATTGAGAATAAAAGGGGCTGTAAAAAATCGTAATGATTTTTTACAGCCCCTTTTGCGGTTCAAATTTTTTACATTATTTTATAGGAAGATAGGAAAGATATTCGTTAACGGCATCGAAAAGCTCTGTAGGTTTACCTGCAGATGCATCTTCCAACTGATCGATCAGATGATTGAATTCTTTTTCACCGATGGCATCGGAAAGATCCTGA
Organism: Clostridia bacterium; assembly: GCA_017436525.1. GTDB lineage: Bacteria > Bacillota > Clostridia > Oscillospirales > QAKW01 > QAKW01. The sequence continues at coordinate 52,703 of JAFSCX010000006.1, forward strand.
TATTTGCCGCCTTTGAAATCCTTTAGCAATGTGGCATAGTCCCTTTTTACTACCTTTGCATACATTTCGTTGTATTTCTCTTTGGAAAGCTCCTTCAAAAGGGGTGCGTATTCCTCGCCCAGTCTCGCAATCAATTGGGGGTAAAGGCTCTCGATAATGGCGGAATAATCTCCGCTTATGAGGCTTTTGGTGAGACCGAAGAGTTCGTCGGCGCTTTGGAATTGGGTCTGCAGTTGATCGTTGATGGCGGGCAAAAGCAAATTTGCGGCAAAATTCAAAGCCAGCGAAACCGCCAAGATGGCAGAAGCAATTCTGACGACCATCCATGCAAAGACCGCCCGCGCAAAATTTTTCATGCTTTTCTTTTTGGGGGCAAACATGAATACAATGCAGGCAATCAAACCAACCACCGGAATGGCAAACAAAGCAATCAGGCCGAAAAATACCCAAAAGCCCACATTCTCTTTTTGAATCTCCGTAGTTTGCGGGGCGACCGTTTCTTCGGATTGAAGAGCGGGTTCCTGCTGAATTAAAGGATTCTCCATTTCTAAAAATTCCTTTCTGATTTTAAGAATTTTCTTTACCGGGGGCGCCGCAGCATTTTTTATATTTTTTGCCGCTGCCGCAGGGGCAGGGATCATTGGGGCCTACCTTCTTGCCTACCTTGGCGGGGGCTTTTTTCTTGGCATCGGAGCCATCGCCGCCGGAGGTGCCGGTCTCTTTGGCTACCGCCTCCCGCTTGACCTCTTCTTCCTTGCGAAGGCGCAGGGAGAGCAAGCCGCGGACCGTCTCTTCCTTGATATTTTCGGTCATGGCATCAAAGATATCATAGCTTTGGAATTTGAATTCCACCACGGGGCTTCGCTGGCCGTAGGCCTCAAGGCCGATCCCTTGGCGCAGATCGTCCATATTATCAATATGCTCCATCCAATTGCGGTCTACGCTCCGAAGGAGCACCACCCGCTCGGCTTCCCGCATGATCTCGGCGCCCAGCTCTTGCTCTTTTTTCTCATAGGCTTCAAGGCCTTTTTGCTCCAGAATCTCGGCCACGTCCTCCGTGGTAAGCTCCATCAGCTGCTCTTTGGTATATTGAAGATCCTCGGGAGAGAGGACCAAGCCATCCAGCTCACGGTGCAAGCCTTCGAAATCCCAAAGGGTGGTATCTTCCCCGCCGATATGGCGGGCAGCCTCGCTTACCAGATAATCCTTCATCATCTTCAGGATATTCTCTTTCACATCGGCATTATCCAATACCTTTGCCCGCTGCTCATAGATCAGCTCACGCTGCTTGTTCATAACATCATCGTATTCCAATACATGCTTACGACGGCCAAAGTTGACTCCTTCAACCCGCTCTTGGCTCCGCTCAATAACGCCGGTGAGGATCTTGGCCTCGATGGGCAGATCTTCGGGCATTTTCAAGGTGCTCATCATCGCATTGACCCGTTCGCCGCCGAAGAGGCGCATCAGATCGTCTTGCAAAGAGAGGTAGAAGCGGGTAGAGCCGGGGTCCCCCTGACGGGCGGCGCGGCCCCGCAGCTGATTGTCAATCCGGCGGCTCTCATGGCGCTCAGTGCCCAATATAAAGAGACCGCCTGCTGCCCGTACCTTTTCCGCCTCCGCTTGAATGGCTTCTTTGAATTCATGGAGGGATTGCTGATAGAAGGCGCGTGCCTCTAAGATCATGGGATCATCGGTCTCGGCAAAGCCGGTGGCTTCGATGATGATCTCATCCTCATACCCCTTCTTTACAAGGGCTTCGTTGGCTAAAAATTCTGCATTACCGCCCAGCATAATATCGGTGCCGCGGCCGGCCATGTTGGTGGCAATGGTAACCGCGCCGAATTTACCTGCCTGCGCGATGATAGCCGCCTCTTTTTCATGGTGCTTGGCATTGAGGACATGATGGGGGATGCCGCGGCGCTTCAGAAGGGCGCTGAGCAGCTCGCTCTTTTCGATGGAGATGGTGCCCACCAGAACCGGCTGGCCCTTTTCATGGCACTCCTCGATCTGCTTGATGACATTTAAGAATTTTCCCTGCTCGGTCTTGAAGACCATATCGGGATAATCGATACGGATGTTGGGGCGGTTGGTGGGGATCTCGACCACGTCCAAGGCATAAATATGGCGGAATTCATCCTCCTCGGTCAGCGCGGTGCCGGTCATGCCGGAAAGCTTGCCGTAGAGGCGGAAATAATTCTGCAAGGTGATGGAGGCAAGGGTCTTGCTCTCCTTTTCCACCTTAACCCCTTCTTTGGCTTCCAAGGCCTGATGGAGGCCTTGGTTATACCGCCGCCCATACATAATACGGCCGGTGAATTCATCGACAATCAGCACCTGCCCGTCTTTGACCACATAGTCGATATCCCGCTTCATGGTGCCGCGGGCTTTGAGGGCTTGGTTGATATGGTGGGAGACCTCCATATTGGAGGGATCGGCCAGATTTTCAAGATTGAAGAATTTTTCCGCCTTGGCAATTCCTTTGGCGGTGAGGGTGGCAGAGCGGCTTTTTTCCTCGATGAGATAATCGGCTTGGCAAAGCTCCTTATGCTGCTCTTCGGTGAGGAAGCGGCTCATCAGCACCGGCTCATATTCCATTTTGGCATAGGCATCGTAATCGGCCTTATCATCCGTCCGCACTGCTTTGAAGGAGCGTAAGGATTTTACAAAGTTATCCGCCAGCTGATACATCTCGGTGGATTTTGCACCCTGACCGCTGATGATCAAGGGGGTGCGGGCTTCATCGATCAGAATGGAATCCACCTCATCCACAATGGCGAAAGCGTGGCCGCGCTGCACCTGATCGGCCTTATAGAGGGCCATGTTATCCCGAAGATAATCAAAGCCGAATTCATTGTTGGTTCCGTAGGTAATATCGGCATCATAGGCTATCTTCTTCTCCTCCGGCTTCATGCCGTTGACCACCAAGCCGACCTTGAGCCCCAGATAGCGATAAACCTTCCCCATCCATTCACTATCGCGGCGGGCAAGATAATCGTTGACGGTTACAACATGGACCCCATTGCCCGCAAGGGCATTGAGATAGGCAGGGAGGGTGGCCACTAAGGTCTTCCCTTCACCGGTCTTCATCTCGGCAATTCTGCCCTGATGGAGGACAATGCCGCCGATGATCTGCACCGGATAGTGCTTCATTCCCAGCACCCGCCATGCAGCCTCCCGCATGGTGGCAAAGGCCTCGGGCAGGATTTCATCGGTGGTGGCCCCTTTCGCAAGCCGCTCCTTGAGCGCGGCGGTCTTTCCTTTAAGCGCTTCTTCCGAGAGGGCGGCGAATTCTTCTTCCAATGCCAAGACAGCCTCTACAGTAGGCTGAATTCTTTTTAACTCCCGATCGGAATGAGAGCCGAAAAGTTTATTAAAAAATCCCATGATTTTCGCTCCTTTTGGTTTCGTTCTTTCTATTTTACCATATCTTTCCCGATTACACAATGAATTTTCAGTAAAATTTATGTAAATAAAGGGATTGAAAATCGTTAAAAATAATGGTAAAATATTGTTTGGTAAAAAATAAATTCATATAAAGGAGATCAATGTTATGGCTTACAACAAAAAGACGGTTGACGATATCAACGTCAAAGGTAAAAAAGTGCTGGTCCGTTGCGACTTCAACGTGCCTTTGAAAAACGGTGTCATCACCGATGAGAACCGTATCAATGCGGCCCTCCCCACCATTAAGAAATTGATTGCCGATGGCGGCAGAGTAATCCTTTGCTCCCATATGGGCAAGCCCAAGGGCGAGCCTAAGCCTGAGCTGAGCTTGGCTCCCGTAGCTGCCCGCCTTTCCGAGAAGCTGGGTCAGGAAGTGGTCTTTGCTGCTGATGATAATGTAGTCGGCGAGAATGCAAAGGCTGCTGTTGCTGCCATGAAGGATGGGGATGTTGTCCTGCTGCAGAACACCCGTTATCGCAAGGAAGAGACCAAGAACGGTGAAGAGCTCTCCGCAGAGCTTGGTTCTTTGGCTGAGATCTTTGTCAATGATGCTTTCGGTACTGCTCACCGCGCTCATTGCTCCACTGTCGGCGTAGTAAGCCATGTGAAGGAAGCAGTTGCCGGCTATCTGATTGGTAAAGAGCTGCAATATCTGGGCAATGCAGTAGATGCGCCCGAGCGTCCTTTCGTAACCATTCTGGGCGGCGCAAAGGTTGCTGATAAGCTGACTGTGATCGAGAACCTTCTCAAGAAGGCCGATACCCTCATCATCGGCGGCGGTATGGCTTATACCTTCTTGGCCGCTAAGGGCTATTCTGTCGGAAAATCCCTGCTGGATGAGACCAAGATTGATTACTGCAAGGATATGATGAAGCAGGCTGAGGAGAAGGGCGTGAAGATTCTTCTGCCCGTAGATTGCACCGTAGTTAAGAATTTCCCCGATCCCATCGATGCTGAGATTGAGGTTGCTGTTGTAGATGCAGATAAGATCCCTGCCGATGTGGAAAGCTTGGATATCGGGCCCAAGACTGCCGCTCTCTATGCAGAGGCTGTAAAGTCTGCCAAGACCGTTGTATGGAATGGTCCTATGGGCGTATTTGAGAATCCCACCCTTGCAAAGGGCACCTTGGCTGTTGCGAAGGCGATGGCTGAGACCGATGCGGTTACCGTCATCGGCGGCGGCGACAGTGCGGCTGCTGTCAATACCTTGGGCTTCGGTGATCAGATGACCCATATCTCCACCGGCGGCGGCGCATCCCTCGAGTTTTTGGAAGGTAAAGAACTGCCCGGTATCGCTGCTCTGAACAATAAATAAAAAAATAAGAACGGAACGGCGAAATGAATCTCCGTTCCGCTCTTTCATATCTAAATTAAGGAGAAAAAGAAAATGAGAAAGTATGTAATTGCAGGTAACTGGAAGATGAACAATACCCCCGCCGAGGCTGCTGCTCTGATCGAGGAGATGAAGCCTTTGGTAGCAGATGCAAAGTGCGATGTTGTCCTTTGCGTTCCTTTTGTGGATATCGCCGCTTCCGTTGAGGCGGCTAAGGGCTCCAATATTAAGATTGGTGCGGAGAATGTCCATTTCAAAGCCAGCGGTGCTTATACCGGTGAGATCTCTGCCGAGATGCTGACCGCTTGCGGTGTAGAGTATGTAGTAATCGGCCATAGCGAGCGCCGCCAATATTTCGGTGAGACTGATCAGACAGTCAACCTTCGCACTCTGGCTGCTCTGAACGCAGGCCTCAAAGCCATCGTATGCGTAGGCGAGACCTTGGAGCAAAGAGAGCTTGGCTATACCGAGACCCTTTTGAAATATCAGACCAAGATGGCGCTGACCAATGTAACCGAGGAGCAGCTGAAGAATGTGATCATCGCTTATGAGCCTGTATGGGCCATCGGCACCGGCGTTACCGCTACCGACGATCAGGCAGATGAAGGCAACGGCTTTGTCCGCGCTGCAGTGGCCGAGATGTTTGGCGAGAAGGCTGCTGAGGAGATCACGGTTCAATACGGCGGTTCTATGAACGCCAAGAATGCAGAAGGCCTCTTGGCCAAGCCCAATGTTGATGGCGGCTTGATCGGCGGCGCTTCTTTGAAGGCCGAGGATTTCTCTGTAGTAGTTCATGGAGTTAAGTAAGATGAAAAAACCTTTAGTTCTTTGTATCTTAGATGGTTTTGGTAATAACCCCTCCACCGAAGGGAATGCGATTTATACCGCCAAGACCCCTAATATCGACGCACTGCGCGAAAATTGCCCCACCACCGCCATCGGTGCCTCCGGCATGGATGTGGGCCTGCCCGACGGGCAGATGGGCAATAGCGAGGTGGGCCATACCAATATCGGCGCAGGCCGTGTGGTCTATCAGGAGCTGACCCGTATTACCAAGAGCACCTTGGATGGAGATTTTTTTGAAAATGAAGCGCTGATGAGCGCCATGACCAATGCCAAGGAAAAGGGCACTGCCCTGCATCTGATGGGCTTGATGAGCGATGGCGGTGTTCATAGCCATAATAGCCATCTTTGGGCCATCTTGGAGATGGCTAAGCGCAACGGTCTTTCCAAAGTATTTGTCCATTGCTTCTTGGATGGGCGGGATGTTCCTCCCGCAAGCGGCGCGGACTTTGTAGCCGAGTGCGTAGCAAAATGCAAGGAAATCGGAGTGGGCCAAGTGGCTACCGTCATGGGCCGCTACTATGCCATGGATCGCGATAATCGCTGGGATCGTGTGGAGAAGGCTTATGCCGCCATGGTTTATGGGGAGGGCAATCAAAATGCCGATCCTGTGGCCGCCATTCGCGCTTCTTATGAGGTAGTGGATGAAGAGGGCAAGAATCTGACAGATGAGTTTGTATTGCCCACCGTATGCGCCGAGGGCGCAACCATCGGCGAGCATGATAGCGTGATCTTCTTCAATTTCCGCCCCGATCGGGCAAGAGAGATCACCCGCACGCTGGTGGATCCTGATTTTGCAGGCTTTGAGCGCAAAAAGGGCTTCTTCCCCCTCACCTATATCTGCATGACCCAGTATGATGCTTCCATGCCCAATGTGCAGGTGGCATTTAAGCCCCAGTCTTTGGAGAATACCTTGGGTGAATATCTTGCTAAAAACGGCAAGACTCAGCTGAGAATTGCCGAGACGGAGAAATATGCCCATGTAACCTTCTTCTTCAACGGCGGTGTTGAGACCGTATCGGAAGGAGAGGATCGGGAGTTGATTGCCTCCCCCAAGGTGGCAACCTATGATCTCAAGCCTTCCATGAGCGCAGTTGAGGTCTGCGATAAGGCAGTGGCCCATATCGAGAGCGGCAAATATGATGCCATCATCCTGAATTTTGCCAATTGCGATATGGTCGGCCATACCGGCGTATTTGAGGCAGCAGTTGAGGCAGTAGAGACCGTCGATACCTGCGTTGGGCGGGTAGCAGAGGCGGTCAAGAAGATGGGCGGCGCCATGTTTATGACCGCCGATCACGGTAACGCCGATCGGATGCTGGATACCGATGGTTCTCCCTTCACCGCTCATACCACCAATCCGGTTCCCTTCATCGTCTATAATCATCCCTGCACCCTCAGAGAGGGCGGTAAGCTTTGCGATATCGCTCCCACCATGCTGGAGTGGCTGGAGCTTCCCATCCCCGCAGAGATGACCGGCGAGAGCTTATTTAAGAAATAAGAATATCGATAATAAGATCATGGCTCCGATAGATTCGGAGCCATGTTTTTTTATTAACCATGTTTCAATTTTTTGATTATTGCATTCTTGACATGGAAGAAGAAACTTGCAATAATAAAATTGAAAAGAAATTTTTGATATTTTCAAAAAAATGCGTAACAAAACTCTTCTTCGTTTCGTGTATATAAATAGGAAGATATGAAAGGGGGGTGGCCGTTATGAAAAATAGATTGGTTTAGAGAATTGGTTTGAATTCAAATAGAATAAAGGAGGTTATAAAAATGCATTTAAGAAAAATGAAGGTAACCGCTATGCTCTTATCTGTAATGTTGGTTCTGACAACTCCTTTTCAAACTTCTGCAGTTGCCGGAACTATTTATGAGAGTGCCAACAACAATAATTCTTACACAAGGGCAGAATTGACCTATGATGATTACAATAATTATGGAACGATTTCGTCTGTTTCCGATAGAGATTGGTGGAAAATCATTCCTGAAAGTAATGGCTTGGGAAATGTATGGCTCGGAAACATTCCTGGCAATTGTGATTACAATATTTATGTATATAACGATGAGTTGGTTCATGTGGGAAGATCGACCAATTCAGGAAGAACGCAGGAATTAGTACGTGTTCGTTTTTATGCAGGAAAACCGCTATATGTTTGGGTACAATCGATAGAGCATTCATATTCTAACGATCAATATTTGTTGCGTTTTAAGAATTATCCAATAGGAAAGGTGGGTGTCTTTTCTTTCGTAACTGAAACAGTAGACAATAATGGAAATCCTTCCATTTTGAATACTTATCGAATTCGAGAATCGGCAACAACTTTGGCGAACTACGGATTTATTTCGACCCATTATGCTAATAATTTGGCGCAGACTGTTCGAAGTGTTCTCCCTGAAAACCAAGTTGTTATCATTAGTGGGCATGGAAACAAGGGACACGTTGTTTGCGATCAAGGAACAAAATTGTGCGGGACCTATAATGCCAACTATACAGATACAGGAATTGCAATCAGTACACTTGGGTCGAATAGTATGAGCAATATGAATTTAATTGTATTTGATTCCTGTTTTTCGGGAGTAACAGGATCGATATCAGGAAATTTGGTTGACCAAGCGATTGCAAAGGGTGCAAAGACGGCGATAGGATGGAATTGTGAGATGTGGTCACCGTATGCTGAACTATTTGTAAATCAACTCATTTACTATTTGGATGGAAAATCGGTAGAGATGGCGTTGGTTTATGCTCAGGATTGGGCATTAAATATGGGGCAAAAATATGCCTTGTTTACAAATGATAGCAATATACATGTAGGAGGTCATTCTAAATCGGTTAACCTTGCTTAAACATAATTTGTTAAAGGAGGATATTGAATATGAAGAAAAAGCTTATTGTAATTATTTCGATTACACTGGTAGCTGTTTTAGGAGTCGGCGTAACGGTCGGTGCTATTGCGGGAAGCAACAGATCGGCGGTTTTGATTGAAGAAGAGGCTTTTGTTGATCAATATGTAGTTGATGAAAATGCAGAAAAAACCAAAACGCAGATATTTTATCGATCTTCCAAGGAAAAAAACAATGAGGAACCCCAAAAAGATGAAGAAATAGCTCCGATTGAAAAAGACCTTTCCTATGAAAAAACATGGAATCTAAGCGAAGATAAGACATTAGATATTTATAAAGATCCTGAAAATGAGGACGTGGAATATCGCTATACGGAATCAAAACTGACCGGCTATAGAGATGATGCCGCAATTCAAAATATGGAAGAACCTTCGGACGTTGATGTATTTATTACAAAAGATGAAGCCATTGTCATCGCTAAAAAACATTTTTTGGAAATTTATGGAGTGGATGTGGCCGAAGCGGAAATGGTGGCATCAGGGGATGTTAAAGGGAATTATCTGGTCCGATACGATGAATATTTAGGAGTAGATGGATTCATATCAGGTCCGAGCATCAGCGTTAAGCTTAGTAACAACGGATCGGTATTATTCAGTTCAAACTCATTGGGAGAGTTTGATGAGATTGGGGATATTATAGAAAAGGTTAATCAAATTAAAAAAGAAGATACAGATGCCTTTGGGTTAAAGAAAGCCCAGGGGACGCGGATGGAATATTATGATTATTATGGCTATAGACCCGATATTGTTACGTTAGAAAAGGATGAAGAGGGGAAATATTTTCTAAATGTATTTGGTGTTATTGAAATGCAAGAAAAAACCGAGAGTAAATTGATTCTACTTCTTCCGGTAACTTATCGATACGATTTTGAATACTAAAAAATAAAGGGGCTGTGAAATACAGCCTCTTTTACTGTTCTTAGAAACCCTGCTCATTTGCGTGGCGTTTTTTGTATATATAAAGGAAGGAAATTTCTTGTTTTTATCGCCTGAAAAAATTTCTTAAAAAATTAAGAAAAAAGTGTTGACAAATGAAAAAGGCTGTGTTATTATGATATCACTTTAGCAAGATAAAGTATTAAATTGATAAAATTTCAGGAGGAAAGAACAATGAAAATGATGAAGAGAGTTTTGGCACTGGCCGCAATCCTTGTAATGCTTCTTTGCATGGCTGCATGCGGCGCAAAGGAAAGCGTAGTAGTAGGCTATACCATCTATGAGCCCATGAACTATATGGATGGCGATAAGCTGGTAGGCTTTGATACCGAGCTTGCTGAGGCAGTATTTGCTAAGCTGAAGAGCGAAGTCGTCTTCAAAGAGATCGATTGGGATCAGAAGTATACCGAGCTGAATTCCGGCGCAATCCAGTGCATCTGGAACGGCTTCACTGCCAACACCGCTGATGATGATGGCGTAGCACGTGCCGATAAGGTTGATTTCTCTTACAACTATATGGGAAATAAGCAGGTGATCGTTGCGAAGGCTGATCTTGCCAAGGCAATCGCTGATGAAAACAGCCTGGCAGGTAAGGTTGGCGCAGTAGAGAATAGCTCCGCCGGCGATACCTATTTGACCTCCGAGCTGAAGGGCGCTGTGAAGAAGGGCGTTTCCTCTCAGTTGGATGGTATGAAAGAGCTGAGCTTGGGCGCTGTTGATTTCGCAGTAGTAGATGAGCAGCTGGCAAAGGCTTATGTTGGTAAGGGCGATTATGCAGGCTTTGAGATTGCTGAGAAGGTAAGCAGCGATGCAGAGTACTATGCAATCGGCTTTAAGAAGGGCTCTGAGCTGACCGAGAAGGTCAACGGCGCTCTGGAGGAGCTGGCTGAAGACGGCACCATCGCAAAGCTTGCTGAGAAGTATGGCGTATCCAATACTGCCATCACTGATTTCTCTGATCAGAAATAAGAATGAAATAAAAAAGAAGACTTGCAAGGCAAAAATTTTGCCTTGCAGTTTTCTGCGTTAATAGCGTGGCAAATTCCTAGGGTGAGCAATTAAACTTGAACCTGCCGCAAAGCGGCATATTTTGGCGCTTTTCACCCAATTTGTTCTCGCAAGGCGGTAGCCTTGCTTCATCCAAATTGAGCAAAAATCTCAAAAAATCTTCTCCCTTTGCGGTCAAGGATTTTGAAAAGAGTATTTTTTTGTTCAATCGAGGCATAAAACGCAGCCAATACTGCCGTATTGGCGAGGATTTTAACAATGAGTGAGCGAAAAAATACCTTTTCAAAACGGTGTTCAAGTTTAATTGC
>JAFSCX010000037.1 GCA_017436525.1 Clostridia bacterium
ACAAAATACCTGTGGGGCGCCGCCGGGTAACGCGGCGCACCACTTGCATATAGGGGATTAGGATGTTTTGGGTATCCGAATAATATATTCAACAAACCGCTCCTCATCGTTGATTTGAGTTTGCGGCTTGATACCCGCATTTCTGAGGGTTGCCACCGTATGATTTAAGGTATTGATGCAGAGCCGCACATCTTTGAGAGAGCAGATTCTGCGGGGCGCCTTTCTCTTTTGCTTTGGAGCAAGGGCCCCTTCGATTCGCTTTTCTGCCTCACTGACGTTCAAACCTTCTGCAATGATCTCTTCCAAAAGCTCCATGAGCCGATCCGTTTCCTCAATGCGCAATAAGGCGCGGGCGTGCCGCTCGGTGAGGCCGTTTTGGTTAATTAAGATCTGAGCGCTGATGGGCAATTTCAAAAGGCGCAATTTATTGGCGATGGTGGAAGGGTTCTTATTCATTCGGCGGGCAATTTCCGCTTGAGAAAGAGAAAAATCTTCCATCAGCCGCCGATAGGCGGTGGCTTCTTCGAAGAAGGTGAGATCCTCTCGTTGGAGATTTTCGATCAGAGAAAGCACAGCCGCTTCCTCTTGAGGCTTCTCTGTCAGGATACAAGGCACTTTTTTAAGCCCTGCAAGCTTTGCGGCCCGCAGCCGCCGCTCTCCTGCGATTAAGCGGTAGCCCTCCCCTTCCCTTAATATAATCAAGGGCTGCAGGATTCCGTGGGAAGCAATGCTTGCGGCAAGCTCTTGGAGCCCCTCTTCCCGAAAGACGGTTCGGGGCTGGTGGGTGGCGGGAGCAATGAAATCAATCGAGATCCATTGAAGCCCTTCCCGTTGCTTAAAAAGATTTGCCATCGGGTTTGTCCTCCCCTCTTCTGCTTCTCATTTTAAGGGGTGGGCAAGAGAAAATCAAGAAAAACTCTTCGCCAAAAACCGCATGACCATGCGGAAAATGAAGGAATCAGTCGAGGGCGGCGAGGGCTTTTTCAAGGGTCTTATCGGTAATGGAGGAGAGGAAGACCTCTCGGACCATGCCGAATTTGTCGATAAAATAGGTAACCGGTGTGGCGCCGACATTATAGGTTTTAACGGCAGAACCCTCTACATCGTAGATAATATTGCTCATAGCTATCTCTAATTCGGAGAGTTTCTTTTTTTGCTCTTCCATTTTACCATGGCAGGCTACTGCCATTACTTCCGCATCGTATTTGGGCGCCAATGCATCGATCTGCTCCAAAAGCTCCAGCGCTTTCGGGGTTTCAACATCAAAAAAGAGCAGAACAGTGGCTTTTTTGCCAAAATGATCCGAAAGAGAAGTAAGGCTTCCGTCCTCCGCCACACCGGTAATATTCAGGGCGGGCTGAGGGTCTTTCCCCTTCAGAAGCAAAGAGGCGATCATGAGTGAGAGGGCAAAAACGATCGCGACTCCTAAAATGATGAGCAATCGCTTGGTGTTTTTAGAAAGTTTCATGATGAAATCATCTCCTTTTTTATCATTATAGTCAATCGTCAATAAAGTTGCAATATTTAATAATGAAATCCTTGAATGAGAAAGGAAAATCATGTATAATAAAATATTATAAAGTCCATCAAAGGGGGGCGGCAGAATGAACGACTTATTTTATATCCAAGAATCCGAAGGGGTGCAAACCTTAAAATGCCGCCCTTTCGAAGAGATTCCTTTTTTAAGGCATGGTTTTTCTACGAAGCGTGGAGGAATCAGTAGGGGCGATTATGCCTCCATGAATTTTTCCACCAATAAGGAATCTCAAGAAATTGTAGACGAGAATTATCGGCGGTTTTGCGCCGCCAATGGGCTTCCTTTGGAGAGCCTTGCGCTGACCCAGCAGACCCATACGACCTGTGTGCGGGAAGCAGAGGGCTTTTTGAAGGGCAAGGGGCGGACCATCGTCGGCAATGATGTGGATGGGCTGGTTACCAAAGAGCAAGGGCTGGGCCTCATCTGCTTTACTGCCGATTGCGTACCCATTTTGCTGGTTGATCCCAAAGCCAAGGTGATCGGGGCGGTCCATAGCGGCTGGCGGGGAACCGTAGGCGGGATTGGGAAAAAAGCAATCGAAAGAATGGTGGCGCTTGGGGCAGAGCCGCAAAATATCCTTGCCGCCATCGGCCCTTCCATCGGCCCCTGCTCCTTTGAGGTAGGGCCGGAGGTGCAGAAGGAATTCGATACCGCCTTCGGCGGGCGGCTGCCGGCTGTCCCCTCTGATCGGGCGGGGCATACCATGGTGGATCTTTGGAGCGCCAATGAATGGGTGCTGCGGGATGGAGGAGTGGCAAAGGAGCATATCTTCAAGGCGGAGGTCTGCACCTTCTGCGAGCATGCGCTTTATTATTCTCATCGATATACAAACGGCCGCAGGGGAAGCCTGATCGGCAGTATCGCAATGGAGGAATAAGATGAAAAGAATCCTTGGAATGATTCTGATTTTGAATATCTTAGCCGTCTTCAGCGGTTGCGCCATGGAAGCCTTGCCCGAAGAGGGCTCTCAATTGGGCGCATATGGAGCGGCGGAGGAAAAAGAGGCAGTGAAAATCCCTGCGCGGGAGAGCATTTCCATGATCTTTTATGAGGATATGGATCTCAATCCTCTTACTACCGTCAACAGCGAAAACCATGAACTGCTCAAGCTGGTCTATAGCCCCTTGGTGCGGATCAATGATTCGATGGTGGCAGAGTATGTCCTGGCGGAGAGCGTGGCGAATGTGGATCAAACCGTAACCATCAAGCTGAAAAAGGATCTAAAATTCAGCGATGGCAGTAAGGTTACCGCATCGGATGTGGGGGCAAGCTTCAGGCTTGTGCGAAAAACCCCTTCCTCTCCCTACTACCGGCGGCTGGAAAATGTAAGAGATTATTGGATAGAAGGGGATCGGACGATTGTTGTGAAGCTTCGAGAGCCGGATGTGGATTTTATCAACTGCTTGGATATCCCCATTATCAAGCGGGATGGAGAGGTGGGCTGCGGCCCTTATCAATTTTCCGAGAAAAACGGCAAGCGGGTGCTGACTCCCAATAAGCATTATTTTGAGACCCCCTCAATCAAGACGATTACCCTCAAAAAGCCTGCTGACGAAGAAGAGCGGCAGGATATGTTTTCGGTGGGGCTGCTGGATGTATTTTTCCTGCCGGTGGAGAGCGAGCTGACCTTCTCGGGCGGTAAGGATTATCGGGTGCAGACCTATACCGGTGATAATCTTTTATATCTTGGGGTCAACGGGGAAAACAGTAATCTGAAAAAGATCGGTGTTCGCCAATATCTCAGCGGCCTGCTGCAGCGGAAAAAGCTGGTCGATAATGTATTGCTGGGGCGGGGAGATGCCGCCGCTTTCCCCTTCCAACCCACTTGGTATAAGGCGGCCGGCCTTTCTCATGAGAAAAATTGGTCGGATCTTGATATTAAAGGGATGGCCGAGCGCTTGGGCTTTACTTTAGAAGGGAATCGCCTCCTCGGCGAAGAGGGCAAGCCCGTAAGCTTTACCCTGCTTGTCAATAAGGAAAGTGAAATTCATCGGAATATGGCGGCTGCCATTGCCGATCATTGGGCGCTCTATGGCATCACAATCAAGGTGGATGCCAAAAAGAAAGAGGATTATAATGCCGCTTTGGCAGAAGGGAAATATGATCTTTATCTTGCTGAGGTCAAGACCGGCCGTACCTTGAATACGGCCCTCTACGCAGCAGAAAGCCCCATTCATTTCGGCGGAATCAATGCCGAGAAGACGGAGCTTGCCGCGGCGCAATATCGCAGCGGCAAGCTGACCTTGGCGGCCTTCGGAGAGGAATTTGAAAAGGAAATGCCCATCATTCCTCTTGCATATCGGCAGGGCGTGGTGCTGGCTTCTTCCGATATCGGCGATTTTCAATCTGCAGGGACATGGTCGATTTATGGAAATATCAGTAAATTAAAAACGATGGAAAGGGAGATTTCAAAATGAAAGCATTAAAAAACGGGACCGATATTCGGGGCGTAAGCATTGGTGAGCATGCAAATCTGACCCCTTCTGTGGCGGAGCGTCTCGGCAAGGCCTTTGCCGCTTATTTGCAAGGGAAAGTAAAGGCCCCTCTCGTTGTGGCAGTGGGGCAGGATCCCCGCCTTTCCGGCGAGGGCTTAAAGGAAGGGCTGGTTAAAGGCCTTTGCGCCATGGGGGTGAAGGTGCTGGATTGCGGCCTTGCCACCACCCCTTCCATGTTTTTTGCTACCTACTATGAGCAAAGCTGCGCCCATGGTGCGGTGGAAATTACCGCCTCCCATCTCCCCTACGATCGTAATGGTTTGAAATTCTTTACCAAAGAGGGAGGCATCGATGGGAAAGTCGTCTCCTCTTTGATCGAGCTTGCAGAAGAGAATCAATTTGATGCAACCTTTGACGGAACAAGCGAAAAATTTGATCTGATGGGCCCCTATAGCCAAAGCTTGGTTACTTTGGTCAGAGAAAAAACCGGCGAGGAGCGCCCTTTGGCGGGGATTCCGATTGTGGTGGATGCCGGCAACGGTGCGGGGGGCTTCTTTGTGGAGCAGGTGCTCAAGCCCTTGGGCGCCGAGACAGATGGATCGGTCTTCTTAGAGCCCGATGGCTCCTTCCCCAATCATATCCCCAACCCCGAAAATGCAGCCGCCATGGCCGCTTGCGCCAAGGCGACGGTGGAGGCCGGAGCGGAGCTTGGCATCTGCTTTGATACCGATTGCGATCGCTCCGCTATTGTGGCCGCTGATGGGACAGAGATCAACCGTAACCGCATGATCGCCATGATCGGAGCGCTGATGCTGCGGGAAAACCCCGGCTGCACCATTGTAACCGATTCGGTAACCTCCCGCGGCCTTGGAACGTTTATTGAAGAGCGGGGCGGTGTCCACCATCGGTATATGCGGGGCTATAAAAAGGTCATTGATGAGGCAATCCGTTTGGAAAAGAGCGGTGTTTGCGCGCCTCTTGCTATGGAGACCAGCGGCCATGGGGCTTTGAAGGAAAATCATTATCTGGACGATGGCTCCTATCTGGTGGCCCGCCTGTTGGCGGAGCTTGCGGCTCTGAAAAAGCAAGGAAAGAGCCTCCTTTCTTTGATCGAAGGCTTGGAAGAGCCGAAAGAAGCCTTGGAGCTGCGGGCCGATATCAAAGCCGAGGATTTTAAGGCCTATGGCGCGCAGGTGCTGGAGGCGCTTTCCGCCTATTGCGAGGAGCAGGGCTGGGAGAAGGTAACCCCCAATTATGAAGGGGTGCGGGTGAATTTCGGCAAGGAGGCAGGAAATGGCTGGTTCTTGGTGCGAATGAGCCTTCATGATCCGGTGATTCCCATTAATGTGGAAAGCGATTCCGAAGGGGGCGCTAAAGCCATTGCCGATCAGCTTTATGGTTTTTTGAGCCGATTTGAAGCATTGAACCTGCCGAAATATTAAAAACTTGAAAAAATGGCTTGATAATTATGAAAGACATGTGCTATAATGGCTAGTGGCAAACTATGGTTTGCCTAAAAATGTTGCATAAAAAATATTTTATAAAAGGAGAATGAAAAAATGAGCAAAAAATTTGTTTATCTTTTCAAAGAGGGCAACGCTACCATGCGTGAGCTGCTCGGCGGTAAGGGTGCAAACCTGGCAGAGATGACCGCCATTGGTCTTCCTGTACCTCAGGGCTTCACCGTATCCACTGAGGCTTGTACCCAGTACTATGAGGATGGCCGCAAGATCAACGATGATATCAAGGCTGAGATCCTTGAGAACATCACCAAGATGGAAGAAATCACCGGCAAAAAGTTCGGCGATAAGAAGAATCCTCTTCTTGTTTCCGTTCGTTCCGGCGCTCGTGCTTCCATGCCCGGTATGATGGATACCATTCTCAACCTCGGCTTGAATGAAGAGGTTGTTGAGACCATGGCTGAGATGTCCGGCAATGCTCGCTGGGCATACGATTGCTATCGTCGTTTCATCCAGATGTATTCCGACGTTGTTATGGAAGTCGGCAAGAAATACTTCGAGGAGCTCATCGACGAGATGAAGGCCGAGAAGGGTGTTACGCAGGACGTTGAGCTGACTGCTGAGGATCTGAAGGTTCTGGCTGAGCAGTTTAAGGCTGAGTATAAGAATAAGATCGGTAAGGACTTCCCCACCGATCCCGTTGAGCAGCTGATGGGCGCTGTTGAGGCTGTATTCCGTTCTTGGGACAACCCCCGCGCTAATGTATATCGCCGCGATAACGATATCCCCTATTCTTGGGGTACTGCCGTTAACGTGCAGATGATGGCTTTCGGTAACATGGGTGATGATTGCGGTACCGGCGTTGCCTTTACCCGCGATCCCGCTACCGGTGAAAAGGGCCTGATGGGTGAGTTCTTAACCAACGCTCAGGGTGAGGACGTTGTAGCCGGCGTTCGTACTCCCATGCCCATCGCTGAGATGGCAAATAAGTTCCCCGAGGCTTTTGCTGAGTTCAATAAGGTTTGCGCAATCCTCGAGGATCACTATCGTGATATGCAGGATATGGAGTTCACCGTAGAGCATGGTAAGCTCTTCATGCTGCAGACCAGAAACGGTAAGAGAACTGCTAAGGCCGCTTTGAAGATCGCATGCGATCTGGTTGAAGAGGGCATGATCGATAAGAAGCAGGCTGTCGCTATGATCGACCCCAGAAATCTGGATACCCTGCTCCATCCCCAATTTGATGCAAAGGCCTTGAAGGCTGCTACTCCCGCAGGCCGTGGCCTTGGCGCTTCCCCCGGCGCTGCTTGCGGTAAGGTTGTATTTACCGCTGAGGACGCTGAAGCTTGGAACGCACGCGGCGAGAAGGTTATTCTGGTTCGTCTGGAGACCTCTCCCGAGGATATCACCGGTATGAAGGCTTCTCAGGGTATCCTGACTGTCCGCGGTGGTATGACCTCTCATGCTGCTGTAGTTGCTCGCGGTATGGGTACCTGCTGCGTATCCGGTTGCGGCGAGATCAATATGGATGAGGAGAACAAAAAGTTCACCCTCGCCGGCAAGACCTACGTTGAGGGTGATTATATCTCCATCGACGGTTCTACCGGTAATATCTATGATGGCATCATCCCCACCGTTGACGCTCAGATCGTTGGCGAGTTCGAGACCATCATGAATTGGGCCGATGAGTTCCGTACTCTGAAGGTTCGCACCAATGCAGATACCCCCGCTGATGCCGCTAAGGCAGTTGAGCTGGGTGCTGAGGGTATCGGCCTTTGCCGTACCGAGCATATGTTCTTCGAGGCTGATCGTATCGCCGCTTTCCGCGAGATGATCTGCTCCGATACCGTTGAGGAGCGCGAGGCTGCTCTGGATAAGATCCTGCCCTATCAGCAGGGCGACTTTGAGAAGCTGTATGTAGCGCTCAAGGGCAATCCTGTAACCATCCGCTTCCTGGATCCCCCTCTCCATGAGTTCGTTCCCACCGAGGAGGCTGATATCGCTGCTCTGGCTGCCGCTAAGGGCAAGACCGTTGAGGATATCAAGGCGATCATCGCTTCCCTCCATGAGTTCAACCCCATGATGGGTCATCGCGGCTGCCGCTTGGCTGTAACCTATCCCGAGATCGCAGCTATGCAGACCAAGGCTGTTATCCGCGCTGCAATCGCTGTCAATAAGGCCAACGATTTCACCGTCAAGCCCGAGATCATGATCCCCTTGACCGGCGAAGTAAAAGAGCTGAAGTACGTGAAGGATATCGTTGTCAAGACCGCTGATGCCGAGATCGCTGCCGCAGGCGCTGAGCTGGAGTATGAAGTAGGTACCATGATCGAGATCCCCCGCGCTTGCCTGACTGCCGACGAGATCGCTAAAGAGGCCGACTTCTTCTGCTTCGGTACCAACGATCTGACCCAGATGACCTTCGGCTTCTCCCGTGATGATGCCGGTAAGTTCCTGGATGCTTACTATGATAAGAAGATCTTCGAGAACGATCCCTTTGCGAAGCTGGATCAGACCGGTGTTGGTAAGCTGATGGAGATGTCCATTAAGCTTGGTAAGCCCGTCAACTCTTCCTTGCACTGCGGTATCTGCGGTGAGCACGGCGGCGACCCTGTCTCCGTTGAGTTCTGCCATAAGATTGGCTTGGACTATGTTTCCTGCTCTCCCTTCCGCGTACCTGTAGCCCGCCTTGCTGCTGCTCAGGCCGCTATTAAGGATATGAAATAATTAAAATTTCATAAACAATTTATCCGCCCGAGAAATCGGGCGGATTTTTGTATATGTATTGAATTGTTGGAATATAAATGGTATAATGCAACAGAAAATTAAAAAATCTGATAAAGAGGATGTTTATGAAGTTTGTGAAATTATTTCCAGGAATAATATTATCTGTGGGAGTTGCAGTTTTTGCATGTTGGATTGAAAGTTTGATGCCCATTCATTTGATTGGTGCTGCCGTAATCGCTATGTTTATAGGCATGCTCATCAATCACTTTCTAAAAAATACTAATATTTTTTCGACAGGACTTAAGTTTACATCCAAGAAAATATTGAAATTCGCCATTATATTGCTTGGCTTATCACTTAATATCACAACGATTCTAAATGTGGGCAAAATGTCTCTCACGGTTATGATATTCACTTTGCTCACTTGTTTTGGCGGCGGATTTTTCATAGGTAAGGCATTAGGACTCAATTGGAAACTTTCCAACCTTATATCTGCCGGTACTGGTATTTGTGGTGGTTCTGCTATTGCTGCAATTGCACCGACGATTGACGCAGATGATAGTGATGTCGCTTATGCGATGTCTGCAACCTTTCTTTTTGACATGGCGATGATTGTACTTTTCCCAATTATGGGCACAGCACTCGGTATGACCGACCAAGCATTCGGTATATGGGCAGGTACTGCAGTGAATGATACATCCTCCGTTGTTGCAACGGGCTATGCATTTTCTGAAAGTGCGGGCGACTTTGCGACAATGGTTAAACTCACAAGAACACTTGCTATTATTCCTACAGTTATCGTCTTTGCATTTATTCAACTAAATATAAAACGCAAAGAGACGCTTGACAATAACCATAATGGAAGTGAACTTAAAACGAAGTTCAGTATCACAAAAATATTTCCTTGGTTTATTCTTGGATTCCTTGCAATGTCGGTTGTTGCAAGTGTATTTTCTATTCCTGCAGAAATTGTATCGGGAACGAAAACAATAAGTAAGTTCTTAATGGTATGTGCCTTGGCAGCTATAGGGCTTAATACATCTTTCTCAAGTATAAAAAAAGCAGGTGTTCGCCCGATGATACATGGCTTTATCATCTCCGCATTGGTTGTTATAGTGGCGCTTGTTGTTGAAATGGCAATGGGAATTGTTTGAAAGGGTTGATAATTTCCCACTTTTGCTGGTAGCAGCACAGGCTGCTATCAAAGAATCTAAGTAATTAGATTGATAAAGTAAAACGAATCCCCTCGGAGCAATCCGAGGGGATTTTTCTATTGCAAAAATCTTTCTTTTTGCGGGAGAATGTAGTATAATCCTTTCGAGGTGATGGAAATGTATCGATATGAGACCCATCTTCATACCCTTTCGGTGCGCCGCTGCGGGGCAGCCGATCAGTTGAAGGTCTTAGCCTTAAATAATGAACCTAAATGAGGAAAAATCATATGGTTAAGGAAATTACATTAATCGGAAGCCCCTATGAGCGGGGGGTACTCTACGGTAGAGAAGCCAAAGAAGAGATCCGCACCAGCATCGAAAGTTACCGCCGCCTCTTCGGCGCCCGCGGAATGGATTGGCAGCAGGCGCGGGAGAAAGCTTGCGGTTTTTTGGAGGCTATTCAGAAGGCCGATGTGCGTTATTTGGAAGAAATGAAGGGGATCGCCCAAGGGGCCGCTCTGGATTTTGAGGATATCCTCGCCATTAACTGCCGCAGCGAGTTGCTTTATGCGCCTCTTGCGCCCCAAGAATGTACGGCGTTTAGTTTAGTGCCGCCCGCTACCAAAGAAGGCAAGGTGTTGGCAGGGCAAAATTGGGATTATACCCGCTCCCAGAGGGAGGCCTTGGTAATTTTGCGGATTCCCGCTCAAGAGGGCAAGCCCTCCCAGCTTCTCTTTTTAGAGGCGGGAATGATCGGGGGCAAGGGCATGAACAGCGCGGGCCTTTCCCTGACCCTTAATGCCCTCTCTACTACAGAGTATGCCTACGGCCTGCCCCTTCATATTCGGATGCGGCGGATTTTGGAGCAAAAAACCTTTGAGGGGGCTTATCAGGCGGCCATCGAAGGGGGGCACCCCTCCCCTGTCCATTGGATCATCACCCATCGGGACGGCCGCGCACTGGGTCTGGAGATCGATTGCAGCGGAATGGATGAATTGCCGCCTCAAGGGGGCGCCCATTTTCATACCAACCATTTTATCGGCCCCAAATTCGGGGCGCGGGCAACCCCCTCCCCTAATAGCCTTGCCCGCTTGGATCGGATATCGGCTTTGCTGGGAGAGGGAGGGGCACTTACCGTTGAGGATGTGAAGAATGCGCTTGCCGACCATGGAAATCATCCCCATTGCATTTGCAAGCATGTAAACCCCGATGCTGCCCGTGATATCATGCACCAAGGGGCCACCAACCATGCGCTGATTATGGATCTTACTGCCGGAAAGGCTTATTTTGCTTTGGGCAATCCTTGCGAGAGTGAATATCAAATTTTGAAGGTAGAATAAAAAATATCCTCATGTGGATTCACATGAGGATATTTTTCAGCCTTTTTTTCAAAACCCGAGGGCAGCAAGCCCCTTTTATCAGCCGGTGGCTTTTGGCTAAAGCTTTGCCTCGGCGAAGAATGATGTTCAGATCGAAAGGATCTGCATGCATCAAGGCATTGGAAAGATTTTTTAATTCAAACAAATGGGAGATTTGCTCTTTTGGGGGAGCATTGCCTTTGGCAATCTCTGAGAGGGCGGTTAAGACTCCGCTGAGTTCAATGGGATTTTCTTCGGTGGAGGCGTCGGTGGGCAAAATGCCCCATTGCCAGCACCAAAAATTGGCGGCACATTCGGTAAGTTGGCGCACTAAGCATCCTCGAAGCAGGGCGGCAGTTAAGGAATGGCAAAAAGAAAAGTGCTCCAATTGTTTTTTTATAACAGAAAGATATCGGGAGGCCCTTTTGGCAGATTTGCGCAGTGCCCCTCGCTTGATTTTTTTCAGATCCAGAAGATGGGCATCTAAAACCGCCTTAAAGGAGGCTTGATAAAAGGCGTTCATTTGAGAAAAAGAGGGCCGGCGATCGCTTGTTACAAAAGGATGGGCAATGCCGTTGGTCATTTTTCGCGCTTTGTCTAGCAGTGCGCGATGTGGAATTTTTCCGCCCATGGCATCCATCAACTGGGCCATCGTTTTTCCGGCGGGATTGATCCGGTGAAGGAGGGCGTTGCTGATGACCATTCCTTCTACCCCATGGCGCATTAAGATCCCAAATCCCAAAGAGCAGGCAAGGGGATTTTTGGAAAGCCTTGAAAAAGGCATAAGCCGAAGCCGGCGGTAGGTTTTATAAAGCAACCGCCAACGTTTGCAAAGCATTTCGGGATAAGCTTTTTGGGCCTGCTTAAATTTTTGAAAAGCGGATGGATCCATGGCGTTCCCTTCTTCGGGTTTTAATGGTGATAATCTTGCATCAACTTGGTATAGTGGGCATAGAGCTGCTGATATTTGCGATATTGAGAATGGCTGAGCGCTCCCTCTTTATAGTAAGCTTCCGCTTTTTCTCCCAGCTGCTTGCGGCAGGAGTGGGCGGCATCTTTATAATTATTGGAGAGAAAGTTTTTCAGCTCCTCCAGAATAAAATCCAGCTCTTTTTGCGCCTTGTTTCGAAAAAACAGCATTTTTATTGCCCTCTCTTTTTGATCGGATCGCAAGGAGCGATGCGGGGATAAAGCTTTTTGGAGAGGCGGGTGCCTCTAAGCAAACACGAATAATCTGAACCTGATTTTAAGGGGCGGATTATTTGTGTTTTCTGTGTTAAAATACTCGTTAATCCGGTAGGATTAACTGCGTTTTATGCCTTGCAAACCCAAAAATCCGCTCCCTTAAAATTCTTTGACCTTAAAATGAGCAGAATTTCAGATGATTTTTGGTGCGGAGAAGTTTGTAAGGCTGGCGCCTACAAACCTTTGACAAGCCAAAAAGCGTTGAAATTATGCCATTTTAGGCAGGTTCGGATTATTCGTGTTTGCTTATGGGAATCAGCTCATAAGCCCTTTGGCCGATGCCGATCTTTTCGGCATGCTCCACGCAGGTGCGCCAGTTGGTATCGGGATGATTGAGGCGGAAATGATCCCCCTCGGCGGGTGCAGTTTCCTTAAGGCTGTTTTCACCCAAGCGGCTGTTGGTAAGAATCGGCTGTGCATTGCAAAGCTCGGCGCAGGCCACATCCAGCGCCACCGGATCAAAAGAGGCCAACATTCCCACATTGGGAATAATGGCGGCATCGTTTTCTGCGTGGCAATCGCAATTGGGGGAAACATCGCAGATCAAGGAGATATGAAAATGGGGCCGCCCCTTCAATACCGCCTTGGTATATTCGGCAATCTTGCAATTGAGCAGGTCATTGGAGCTGCCGTTGGTGGCGTGGATGGCATCGGTGGGGCAGAGGGCAAGGCATCTGCCGCAGCCCACGCATTTTTGATGATCGATGGTGGCCTTGCCCCCTTCAAAGGCGGGTGCATCGTGGGCGCAGATTTTGGCGCAGGCCTTGCAGCCGATGCATCGGCTTTGGCTCACTTGAGGCTTGCCGTCGTTGTGCATCTCCATCTTGCCTGCTCTGGAGCCGCATCCCATGCCGATGTTCTTAAGCGCACCGCCGAAGCCGGTGCACTCATGGCCCTTAAAATGGTTGAGAGAGATGAAGATATCCGCATCCATAACGGCGCGGCCGATCTTGGCTTCTTTGATATATTCACCGTCGATCGGCACTAAGGCCTCGTCGGTCCCCTTCAGCCCATCTCCGATCAGAACATGGCAGCCGGTGGAAAGGGGCGAAAAGCCGTTGGCATAGGCGGTCTCTAAATGATCTAAGGCATTTTTGCGGCTGCCTACATAGAGGGTATTGCAATCGGTGAGGAAGGGCTTGCCGCCCAGCTCTTTGATAAGGTCGGCAACCACCCGCGCATAGTTGGGGCGCAGATAGGCCAAATTGCCGTATTCCCCGAAATGAATCTTAATTGCGGCATACTTATTGTTGAAATCAATATCTTTTATACCCGCTGTAATGCAAAGGCGCTTGAGCTTTTGCAAGAGGTTTTCCTTAGGGCTTGCCCGAAAGTCGGTGAAATATACTTTTGAAGGGTTCATCTTTTATTGCCTCCCGATTGATTTTTTAAGATCTTTATAATATAATAGCATAAACAAACGCAGGGTGCAAGAAAGGAAAAAGAAAAGATGGGATATCGCAAAGAGCAGGATTCCATGGGAGAAATCCTGGTGGAGGAGCAGAATCAATGGGGCGCGCAGACCCAGCGCAGCCTTGAGCATTTTAAGATCGGCGAGGAGAAGATGCCCCGCGGCTTGATCGAGGCCTTTGCTTTTCTGAAAAGCGCAAGCGCAACGGTAAATTACCGAATGGGCAAGCTGCAGAAAGAGCAGGCGGAAGCCATTGAGCAAGCTTGCGGAGAAATCCTGCAAGGGCGCTATGCCGATCAGTTTCCGCTTTCGGTATGGCAGACCGGAAGCGGCACCCAGACGAATATGAATGTCAATGAGGTGATCGCCCATCTGACAGGGCTTCACCCCAATGACCATGTGAATATGTCCCAAAGCTCCAACGATACCTTCCCCACCGCCATGAACATTGCGGCGGTGGTCGCCATCCGAAAGGAATTGTTTCCCGCCATGGCCGAGATGGAGCAGATTCTTTTGGAAAAAGAAAAAGAGCATGAAGGGATCATCAAGATCGGCCGCACCCATCTGCAGGACGCGACTCCCTTGAAATTTTCTCAGGAGATCAGCGGCTGGCGGGCCATGCTCCAAGAAACCCGCCAAATGATGGAAGAAACATTGATTCCCCTCTCTCGCCTTGCCATCGGCGGTACGGCTGTTGGCACAGGGCTCAATGCGCCGGAAGGCTTCTCGGAGGCGGTCTGCAAGGAGCTGAGCGCAAGGCTTCATATGCCCTTCTCCCCTGCTCCCAATAAATTCCACGCCCTTACCTCGAAGGATTCCTTTGTCTTTGCCCATGGGGCGCTGAAAGCGCTGGCGGCTAATCTGATGAAGATTGCCAATGATATTCGTTGGCTGGCAAGCGGCCCTCGCTGCGGCATCGGCGAGATTACCATCCCCGAAAATGAGCCGGGCAGCTCCATCATGCCGGGGAAGGTCAATCCCACTCAATGTGAAGCAGTTACCATGGTGGCGGTGCAGGTCATGGGGAATGATGCGGCCATTGGTATCGCCGCAAGCCAAGGCAATTTCCAGCTCAATGTCTTTATGCCGGTCTGCGCCTATAATTTTATGCAGTCGGTGCGGCTGCTGGCCGATTGTATCCGCTCTTTTTCAGAGCATTGCCTCAAGGGGCTGCAAGCAAATGAGGGCCGCATGAAGGAGAATCTCCATCATTCCTTGATGCTGGTAACCTGCCTCTCCCCTAAAATCGGCTATGAAAATGCGGCGAAGATTGCAAGAGAGGCCTATCGGAAGGGCCTAACCCTCAAAGAAGCCGCCCTTGCAAGCGGGCTTTTGGAGGAAGCGGAATTTGATGCTTTGGTCGATCCCGCAAAAATGGTTTAAGTTTGATTTCTAAAAATTTTCCCAAAAAGGGGCTGTAAAAAATCACAAGATTTTTTACAGCCCCTTTTCAATTAAGATACCTCTGCAATTTTAATGGTATAGCCAAGTACTTCTCCGACAGAAGTGATCTGCCCTTTTATGGTTACTTTATCGCCTGTTTTCTTTTCCAAAAGGAAATTCAATTGATCGTCATTCTTTATTTTGCAAAGGGCCGTGCTGAAATTCCATTCGTCGGCGTTAATCGGCTCAATGCTGATATAGGAACCATCACTATCGAAATTGGTAATTTCACCTACCACCTCAACATATTGGTCTTGATAGGTTTTTTCGGCCTTCAGTGCATTGGCCTCCAATTCATCCAGCATGGTTTTCAAATCGGTTTTCACATATTGAATCTTTTCCTCTTCCTTCCCATCGTCTCCTTGGCCGGATGTGCCAATGGCGGATTGAGAGGGCTTGGGATCCTCCGATGAAGGTTTTTGGTTGTCGGAGCCGGAAGAAGAGCCGATGACGGCAATTATAACCACCCCGATAATGACCCAAAACCACCATCTTTTCAGGATGGATTTTTTACGGGGCTTCTCTTCTGCAGGAGAAGAACAATGGGGGCAAATGGCCGCCTTATCGTCGATTTCTTTACCACATTTTTTACAAAACATACTACTACCTCCTTTTTTATATTCTATATTGTACTGCAATTTGCGGTAAATGTCAATACTGCATTTTGCAGTTGTCTATAATAAAAAGCAGAGGCAGGTGGGCGTGTTGTTTAAGAGAATTCGAGAATTAAGAGAAGATCACGATTTAACGCAAAAGCAGCTGGCAAATGAATTGAATTGCTCCCAGCAGGTGTATAGCAATTATGAACTTGGTCAGCGCGATATTCCAACAGATATTTTGATTAAGCTTTGTAAATTTTATCATGTTTCTGCAGATTATATATTAGAGATAAGCGAAAATCTAAAGTAAGACAAATGAACAGGGAACCGATTGGAATCATAACGGTCCCCTGTTCTTTTTCTCTAAAAAAACCATGTCGATGGAGTGTATAAAAATTTATAATTATACGTTGCACCTTTGAAAGAAAAAACAATGGTGGTTTTTCATAGTATAAAAATTTATAATTATACTTTTGCCTTTCTGGAAGAAAAATCAGGGGCGGTTTTTAGAGTATAAAAATTTATAATTATACTTTTGGGCGGAGAAGACTTGGGGTGAGAGCAGTAAAAGGCCGAAAAGATTGGGAATGGTCATGAGGGCGCAGAGGATATCTGCAAGGGACCAGACCAAATCGGCTGAAAAAGCGCTGCCCCAAAAAAGAATGATCAAAAAACATAGGTGAAAGAGGCGGAGGGGCGGTTTTTGGGGGAAGAGATAGCGAAGGCTCTGCTCTCCATAGTAGCTCCAGCCGATAATAGAGGCAAAACCAAAAAAGAGCAGGCAAAGAAAATAGAGAAAAGAGAGTAGCCTTTTAGGAAGGGGCAGGGTATAAAGGGCAGCGAGGGTGATCTGGGCGCCGGAAAGAGCGGGATCTTGCCAGACATCGGTGAGGATAATGGCAAGGCCGGTCAGGGAGCAGAGGACGACCGTATCAATAAAAGGCCCCAGCATGGAGACTAAGCCTTGGGCGTGGGGATGGTCGGTCTTGGCGGCGGCTGCTGCGATGGGATCGGAGCCCATTCCCGCTTCATTGGAGAAAATTCCTCGCCCGAGCCCGAAGCGAATGGCTTTTTGCAGGGTGATGCCTGCTCCCGCTCCCAAAGCGGCTTTTGGGGAGAAGGCACTTTTGAAAATCAGCAAAAGCGCGGCGGGAAGCTTTTGGTAATTTTGAAGAATCATCCAAAGGGTCAGCAGGGTAAAAAGCCCTGCCATCAGCGGAACAATGCGGGCCGAGACAAAAGAGATGCGGCGAATTCCGCCACGCAGGATTTTGCCCGCCAAAAAGGTAACGGCCGCGCCTGTTACTAAAGCGGCAAGGGAGACGGGTGCATTGCCGAAAGAGAATAGGGTATGCGTTCCGTTGGGATCAAAAAAGGAAGTTGCCGCCGAGGCGATCCCATTGATTTGAGAGGTAGTGCCCATGCTTAAAAGGCAGCAAAGCAGGCAGGCGGCAGCAAAAATCTTAGCAAGCCCCTTTTGATGAAGCCCGTGCTCCAAGTAGAAGAAGGGGCCGCCTATAAAACGGCCGTCTGCATCCTTTTGGCGATAGCGCACCGCCAAAAAGCCTTCCGCATAGCGGGTGCCGCAGCCCAAAAGAGCGGCAAAGACCATCCAGAAGAGGGCGCCGGGCCCGCCCGCCGAAATGGCGGTGGCAACGCCGATAATATTGCCGGTGCCTAAGGTGGCGGCAAGGGAGGTGCAAAGGGCGGCAAAGGCCGAGACCTCTCCCTCTCCCTCCTCTTTCAGCGCGAAGCGAAAGGCGGCCTTGAGCCCACGAAAGGGAAGAAAACGGGTGCCGATGGTAAAATAGGCCCCGCAGCCCAGCAGCAAAATGAAGGTGGCGGGCCCCCATAGAAGGTTTGCAAGATATTCCAATCGTTCATTCATAAAGAGCCCTCCCCGTTTTTACTATTTTGATATCATGATATCATGATATCAAAATGGCTGTTTTGGAAAAAAGAAAAAGGATTTTCAAAAAAGTTTTGAAAATCCTTTGCAGCGTGTCAAAAACTCCTGCGGAGGTTTTTGACACGCTGGTAGACTCTCAAAAAAGAGTGCAGATTTCGTCGATCTGTTCTCGTCGGCGTTTTTTTCGGGGTCCCCGATAAAACTGAAGTTTTGTTGGGGAAAAGGAGGACCTAATGGTATAAGTGGATATTTTGCCATCATGCAAAATGGAACGGTTACCATTAGGTTTGACGCACGGTA
>JAFSCX010000038.1 GCA_017436525.1 Clostridia bacterium
TATATTGATACGTCGAGAGGTTATTTTGGCGAAAAGCAGAAAATTTCAATCTAAATCCGCATCATCATGCGGATTTTTCCTTATAATAAGAAAGCAAGGAAAAAGAGTAGGATTTCTTTTCCCTTGCTGATTTATTGAATCGGCAGAATTCTTTTATTCTTTTATTTTCTGCGGTCTGTGCCTTTTTTGACAGTCTGAAAAAATGCATCGGTGAAAAAACCGATGCATTTTTCATATGATTTATATTTCAAAGTCGAAGGAAAGGCGTTGGGAGACATTGGGCCGTACCAAGCCATCTGCTATTGCTACATGGGCAGGGTGCTTTTGATAAGCGGAAAGGGCAGCCTCGCTTTCAAAAGAGGAATCCATCATCAGGTCTCCTGCAGAGCAGGGGAAGCCTTCTATGAGGATCTTCATCTCCAGAAGGCCGTCGATCTTCCCGACCAAGCCTTCCAGCTCTTTTTTGATGGCCGCCTTAGTGGCGCAAGGGTCAGCAAGGCCTTCTTTTAATTTCCAGATAATCATATGTTTAACCATTTTCATTCTCCTTAATGATCGTTTTTAATGTATTAAGATAAGCGGTTTGCAATGCGGCGGGGGCTTCTATTTTTACTTCCTCCCCCAAAGAAGTGAGCCATCCATAAAAGGGTAGGCTTGGGATGAGGTTTACATGGATGGTAAGGCGTCCGTTTTCGGCGGGGTGGGGTGTGAGATTTTTGCCGAAGCGATCGATCATCACATCCAAAAGCCTTGCAGGGAAGGAGAGGGTAACCCGCTCTGTTTTTCCGCCAAACATACCGAAAAGCCGCGCAGTATAATCCTCCATATGGATCTGCTCAAATTCCTTTTCTCCTTGGCGGGGCTGATCGGTGATGCGGATCCCGCCCATCCGATCCACCCGATAGTGGCGGATGGTGCCGCTGCCGTGATCATAAGCGATCAGATAATAGAATTGATCCTGCCATAGAAGCTGCCAAGGGGAGCAGGTATAAAAAGCGCCGTTGCGGCGGGGGATTCGCTTGAGGAGCCCTTGATGGGGCATCCAATCAAAATAGCGAAATTCCACCGCCTTGCCTTGGGCGATGGCGCGGCCCAGATCATCGATCAGATAGAGCACCGTTTCGTTCATATTCTTAATTCGATCTGCTACGTAGACCCGCCGCTTGAGATCGCCGCCTTGATGGCGGCTGGTAAGGGCGGTAAGCTTTTCGATCAGCTGCTCGGATTTTTTCTGGGTGATGAAGCGAGAGGAGGCAACCGCATCTGCCAAAAGACGCAGCTCCACCTCTTCAAAATAGGGGGGAAGGGCATAATAATAGGTGGCAGAGCCGATTCGCTCTTTTTGGATCTCCAGCCCGCAAAGGCTCAAAGTCTCCATATTTTCATAGATGCTTTTTCGCTCGGCGGAGATTCCTTCCTTTTCCAATGCGGAAATAATCTGCTCCATGGTCAGGCCATGGTTTTCATCGGTCTCCCGCAGGAGAATTTCCCGCAGGAGCAGGATCTTGCGTTGCTGATGAGGCTGTTTTGCCATCGGGCATCCCTCCTTTTTTAATTATTATATATTAGGAGGGCGCCTTTTGGCAAGGGGCGTTTTGAATCATCGGGGTTTCTTGCAGGAGGGGATAGGAGATCAATCGGCTGCCGTCCAAATCTTCTTGATGAAGATCGATGCCGATGATCCGCTCATTTTGATGGGTGGTATAGAAATAGACGCCGTTTTCCAGATCGCAGCAGGCGGTATAGATGGTATGCTCCAATTGGCCGTCCTCTAAAAGGACGCAGCCCTTGACCTGCTCAACGGTGCCAAGCACGCGAAAAAACTGCCGCACCTGATCGGACTTGCTCTCCCCTATGGTCGCTAAACGATTGGTAAAGGCGGCGCGGATGAAGCGGGAGGAAGAAGAGAGATCTCCCGGCAGCCCCATGCCGCCCATGCCGCGGCTGTAGGGCGCGCTTTCGGGGAATAGGGGATCGGCGCTTGCCGAGGCCGAAAGATGGGAAAATTCGCAGAGCTTTTGCAGGTGATAGGGAAAGGGGGGATTATTGGTCAGCACCCCGACGGGATTTTCATAGATTTGAAGCCCTTGGGCGGTGCTTTCCAAAACCACCGCCTGCTGCGTATCGGCAAAGATCCAATGAAGGGGAGAAGGGGGTAGATCTTGGCGGAACGGGGAATCGGTGATATTGAGGTTTTCAATCAGCGCACGCAGCGCAGAAAGGGAGGCGCACCGCCCCAATAGATAGGGGATCAGCTCAAAAGAAGCGAGGTTCAGCGCACCTTTTCGGGGCGGGAAATAATGGGCATTGCCCCCAAAGGCAAGGGCGGCACCGTATAGACCATGCTCGTTCATGGCATCATAATAAAGAGGGAAATCCTCTTGCACAAAGGCCATCCCGATCAGGGCATGATGGGTTGAAAGATCCCCTTCATGCCGCAATGGGAGAAAAGCATTGCGGGGAAAGATGGTTCCCTCTTCGGTATAAGAAAATTCATAGTCCAACGTGCGGCCGCAATAAGGGCCGCGGCAGATGGCGGTACACATAGAATCAACTCCTTTCTTCTTTATTATAAACAAAAAAATGACCCCAAATCATTTGGGGTCATAAAATCAGAATTCATTTTTTAAGGAGCGGTCAAAGAGCTGCTCCAAAGCCATAAGGGCATCTGCTCCTTCATAGAGGATGCGATAGACTGCATCGCAGATCGGCAGCTCAACGCCGTAGGCCTTGGAAAGATTATGAAGAGCTTTGACTGTATAATAGCCCTCCGCCAGCTTGGTATAGGGCGTTTTTTCAACAACGCTCTTGCCAAAGGCTAAATTTTGAGAATGGGCGGAGAAAAGGGTTGCTTCATAATCTCCCAAATGGCAAAGGCCGTAGGCGCTCATGCTCTTGCCGCCCATGGCGGCGATCAGTTCGGAGATCTCACGGGTGCCGCGTGCCATCAGTGCACCCTTAAGGGAGCTGCGTCCGGCACCCTCCAGCATTCCCGCGGCAATGCCGATAACATTTTTGGCTGCTGCACCGATTTCATTGCCGATCAGATCGGTGCCGTAATAAAAGCGGATCAAATCGCTGGAGAATAAGCGAATCAATTCATCTTTCAAAAATTCATCGGTACTATCAATGACCATACAGTTCGGAACGCCTTTATAAAACTCTTGCACATGCCCCGGCCCCAGCCAGACGGCAATGCGATTGCTTTCCGGCAGAATATCGCTCACGACCTGAGAGAGGCGCCGCCCGCCTTCAATTTCCAGCCCCTTCATGCAAAGGACAATCCTTTTCCCCTCGATACCAAGGGTCAAAAGCGCCTCTGCCACGCTTCGCAGCTGCTGGGCGCTTACCGAGATGATCAAAATGTCCGCCTCTTTCGCGCCCTGCAGATCATCGGACAGGACAATGGATTCCGGCAGGCGAATCTGGTCGTTGCGGCGGGTTTTTCGCAGGCGGGCAAGGTTTAGGGAACCTTTGCGGCCATAAAGGCAGACATGATGACCGATCCGATCCAAATACCAAGAAAGAAAACTGCCCCATCGGCCGCAACCAACGACAAAGACCCGATGAGCTGCCCTTTCTTTTTTTTGAAAATGGATTTTTTTCCGCTTCCTTAAAGAATCGAGATC
Organism: Clostridia bacterium; assembly: GCA_017436525.1. Lineage (GTDB taxonomy): Bacteria > Bacillota > Clostridia > Oscillospirales > QAKW01 > QAKW01. The sequence continues at coordinate 3,630 of JAFSCX010000038.1, forward strand.
TGCTTTTAAGATCTCGTTGATGGTGATGTCGTAGATCTCTGAAAGCTTCAGCAGCATGGCGATATCGGGAATAGAGGCGCCGGTTTCCCATTTGGAAATCGCCTGACGAGAGACCTGCAAGCGAGAAGCAAGCTCCTCTTGGGTGATCTTATAATATTTTCTGAGGGCCGAAAGGTAAAGCCCAATTTTTTTGCTGTTCATTCCATTCACCTCTTTTTTATTTTATCGCAAAAAGGGAAAAGAATCCAGCAACTTTTATTTGCATTATCCCCCAAAATGCAACCGCAGGCATTTTGATATCATGATATCAAAATCCATTGAGGAAAAGAAAAAAGACCCTAAGAAGGGTCTTTTTGAAGGATGCATTATTTATTATAAGTGAAGGTGAAGGCTTCCCAAGGGAGATCGACCGGCTTTTTCTCGGTGATGATCTCATCCACATGCATGAGCAGGGGGAAATCGGCGGGGTTCAGCTTACCCAGCTTTGCGGCGGTTTTGATGGCTTTGGCCACCCGCTCTGCAACAACGAGGGATTCGAGGGTTACGCCGTTGAGCTCTGCTTTGGCTTCGTCGATATTGAGGCCGCGGCCCAAGAGGATACCGACCAAACGGGTTCTGCCGCCATAGACGGTAACATAAAGGTCGCCGTAGCCGACGGACATATTCTCCAAAGTGGCTGCGCCCTGATAATCCAGCAGTTTATACATCTCTTTTACAGCCTGACCGAAGATGGCGGCCTGAGAGTTGAAATGGAGCTCGCTATCGATGCCATGCTCTTTTTGGTTGAGGCCGATGGTCAGAGCAATGCCGAGGGCATAGCCGTTTTTGAGGGCAACGGCACTCTCGATGCCGGTTACATCGGTGGAGAGGCTGATATGATAATAATCGGTGGCCATGATGGATTTCATCTTTTCCAGAATCTTCATGTCGGTGCCGCAGAAGGCAACCTCCGATTGATCGTGGAAGACCAGCTCATAGCTGGTGCAGGGACCGCCGATGGCGTTGATGGAAAGCTTTTTGCCGATCTTTCTCATCATTTCATTCCATACATCGGGATAGGTCAGCAGTTTGCCGTCCTCCGTATTGACCAAGCCCTTGGTAACGCTCAATACAGGGATCTCTTCGGGGATCTTGGGCAGCACATGAGTGCCAAACCAATCCACACCGAAGCTGGATACACCGCCGATGATCATATCGGCGCCCTCGATGGCCTCTTCCATCTCTTCGATCTGATAATACTTCAGCCCTGCGGGGAAGGGACGGGTGAATTTGGGATGCTGATCGGTGGCCTTGCAAGCCTCGATGATCTCCCGATCCAAGTGGGTGCCTACCAAGCGCACCTCATGCCCGTTCTCTCTTGCGGGGAAAGCAAGAGCAGAGCCCATCATGCCGGAGCCGATAATGGTTACGATTGCCATAAGTTTATTCTCCTTTTTGAAAAAGTTCTTGCAAAATTTTTGCATAAATCCTATAATCAGTCTATAAGAAACCCCAAAAACTGTCAAGAGTTGGCGTCAAAGTTGAAAAAATGAAAGAACTTTTTCATGATTTTAGGAGAGCGCGGGATGAAAAGAGAAGAAATCATCTTAAATTATTTAGAGGAGCGGCAGTTTGCCTCCATTGCGGAGCTTGCCAAAGCCATTTTTACCAGCGAAGCCACGGTGCGCCGTTGCGTCAAGGAGCTGGAGCGGCAGGGCTATTTGAAGGCGGTTTATGGCGGAGTAGTACGGGCAGAATATCAAAAACAGCCGGTTCCCATCGACCTGCGGGACGGGGAAAACCATGCCGCAAAAGAACGCCTCGGCGCGCGGGCGGCGGCAATGATCGAGGATCATAGCACCATCCTCTTGGATAGCTCCACCACCGCCCGCCGCATCTGCAAGCATATTGGGGATCGGGAGGGGCTGACCGTGATCACCAGCTCCCTTCGGGTCTGCCGAGAGCTCAAAGACAGCCCCATTCGGGTGGTCTGCACCGGCGGAACGCTGCTGCCCCGCAGAGAGTGCTTTGCAGGGCATTTTGCGGAAGAGTTTGTAAGCAAAATCAAAGCCGATTATTTCTTTTTCTCCGCTCAAGGGCTCTCTCAAAACGGCGATATCACCGATAGCTCGGAGGAAGAGATCGCCCTGCGCAAGGCCATGCTCTCAGCTTCTAAAAACAGCGTTTTCCTCTGCGATCCTTCCAAAGAGGGAAAAGATTTTCCCTTCACCGTCTGCAATGTTTCGGAACTGACTGCTGTGCTGAAGGATGAATAATTATTGACTTGTTTGATTTTCTAAGCTATAATATAAAATTAAGAGAAGTCATAAGAAAGGCATTAAAAATGGAAGAGAAAAGACAAGAGATTTCTAATTTTATAACCAACTTCATTAAAGAGGATCTGGCAGCAAATCCCGAGATGAAGATTCATACCCGCTTTCCCCCCGAGCCCAATGGCTATCTCCATATCGGCCATTGCAAGGCCATGGCCATCGATTTTGGGATGGCGCGGCGCTTCGGCGGGATCTGCAATCTCAGAATGGACGATACCAACCCCGCCAAGGAAGAGACGGAGTTTGTAGATGCCATTCAAGAGGATATCCATTGGCTGGGCTTCGATTGGGAGGATCGCTTCTTCTATGGCTCCGATTATTTTGAGAAGGACTATGAATTTGCGGTTCGGCTCATTAAGAAGGGCCTGGCCTATGTCTGCGAGCTGAGCCCCGAGGAGATGCGGGATCCCAAATATTGCGGGGATGTGAATCATCCTGCCGTCTCCCCTTGGAGAGATCGGCCCATCGAGGAGAGTCTGGATCTCTTTGAGCGGATGAAAGCGGGCGAATTCCCCGACGGGAAATATACCTTGAGAGCAAAGATTGATCTTGCCTCCGGCAATTTCTGGCTCAGAGATCCTGCTATCTATCGGATCCGCCATGTGGACCATCATCGCCAAGGGTCCAAATGGTGCATCTATCCCCTTTATGATTTTGCTCATCCTATTCAGGATGCGCTGGAAGGGGTTACCCACTCCCTTTGCGATATCAACTATGAGATCCATCGCCCCCTTTATAACTGGGTGATTGAGAATGTATTTGAAGAAGGGGAGCTTGCCTATAAGGGCTTCCCCCGCCAGATTGAATTTGCAAGAATGAATCTCACTTATACCGTCCTTTCCAAGCGTTTTCTTCGCGGATTGGTCGAGGATGGGGTGGTAGACGGTTGGGATGATCCTCGGATGCCCACCCTCTGCGGCCTGCGCCGCCGCGGCTATTCCGGCGAGGCGATCCTCAAATTTGTAGAAGGGGCAGGAGTTGCCAAGAGCGAGAATCTCATCGATATCCACCAGCTGGAGGCCTGCATCCGCGATGAGCTGAACGATACGGCCTATCGGCGGATCGCCATTCAGAAGCCCATCAAGGTGGTGCTGACCAACTATCCCGAAGATCAGAAGGAATTCTTTGATCTGCCCAATCATCCCCAAAAGCCGGAGCTGGGCACCCGCCCCGTTCCCTTTACCAGAGAGCTTTATATCGACGAGAGCGATTTTGCGGAAGTGCCCCCCTCGAAATTCTTCCGTATGAAGCCCGATGGCGAGGTGCGGCTGATGGGCGCCTATCTGGTTACCTGCAATGAGATCATTAAAAATGAAGATGGCTCTATCAAGGAGCTTCATTGCACCGCCGATCTGGAGACCCGCAACGGCATGCCGGCCGATGGCCATAAGGTGAAGGGCACCATCCATTGGCTTTCTGCCGAGAATGTAATCCCTGCCACCCTGCGGCTTTATGAGCAGCTGACCACGCTGGAGGATCCTGCCGCTCTGCCCGAGGGCAAGACCTATACCGATTTCCTCAACCCCGAATCCTTAAAGATTGTGGACGGGGCGCTTTTGGAAGCCAATCTTGCGGAGGCGAAAGCCGGGGAGAAATTCCAGTTTGTGCGGGATGGCTACTATGTGAAGGATACCAAATATGAAAACACCTTCAACCGAGTAGTAGGATTGAAGGACAGCTTCCCGAAGAAGTAAGGGCTGTTAAAATTGCCTGAACCGCAAAGGGCAAAAAGGACTTGTTTTAGTACATCATCAGCCTTGTTTTCTGTTTTTGTTTGCGGATTATCAATGAAAAAGGAAGAAACCCATCGAAAAGTCGATGGGTTTCTTTTTTTAATGGCGCTCTATTAAAATCTTCGCTTGAAAAAGCGGATGTTGCTGATCCGCTCTTCGTGATGAAGGGCGGGATCATGAGGGAGCGTGGTGGCAGGCTCGATATATTGCACCGCTACCCCTTCCTCGGAAAGGGTCAACTCGCAAAAGCCCCAAAGCTGCTCTTGGGGTTTGCCGGTATAGGAATAATTTCCATCATGGTAGATGGAGACCTCTGCACCGTATTCCGAAAGATCGGTGATCTTATTGAGATGATCGTGGCCGCAGAAAAGAAGGGTGATCCGCTTTTCCTTTTGGAGGAAATCGAAGAATTCTTGGGGCTCCTTGGTCAGTTCAAACCAATGGGAGAGCAAAATGGCGGGGGTATCGGGATAAAGCTCCATCTGTTCCTTGATAAAGGCAAGGTCGGTGGGGGTGTAGGTACCGTCGCTATGCTCGGTGGGGTCGAGATTCCCTGCAAAATTATCGCAGCCGATAAAGAGCCATCCGCCCACTTTCTTTGCCCATTTGCGGGAGTTTCCGGTGAGCTCTTGCCATTTTTCTTCCCCGTATTGCTCGTGATTGCCGGCCAGCATTTGATAGGGGGCGGGCAGGCGGGAAGCAAATTCTTTGATAAAGCGGGCGGTATAGCTTTTGCCCTCGTTGAGATAGCAGCCCTTGATATCCCAAGCCCAGAAATCCAGAGAATAATCTCCCAACATGAAAACATGGCTATAAGGGCTATTTACATAAGTTTTTTCCATGGCAAAAAGCCATTCCTTCAGCCGCTCTTCGCCGGTGGGGCCATACCAATCTCGATGGCAAAGATGCAGATCGGAGCAGATAATAACGTGGTGATCTTTCATAAAAATTCCTCCCTTGGTATTAAGTATATTTTAAGAAATAATGAAAGGAATGTCAATCATCTTCTTTTTCGAAAATCCATGGGAGAACACCCTGCTTTTTTCTTGAAAAGACGGGAAAAATAAGCCGACTCCATGCCGCATTGTTCGGCAATTTCGCCAATGGAGAGGGCAGATTTTCGGAGCAGATTTTTAGCAAGCTCTACTCGTTTGGCAAGAATATATTCATTGATCCCTTGCCCGAAATGAGCAGAGAAGGCGCGATGGAGTGTGTTTTTGGATAGATGAAAGCGATTGGAGAGATCCTCAACCCGAAGTCTTTCGCTAAGATGCTCATGAATAAAGGCGGCAAGTTCTTCTGCCAAGGAACTGATTTTTTCATGGATGGCGCTATGGAAAAGGATATGGGGAAGAAGGTTATAAAGAGATTTGATTTGCTCTTCGCCCAGCTGAGGAAGGGCCTCATAAAGAGGATCGTTTCTTTTGGGGGATCGCTCTGACCGCACCTGACCCATCAAGATAAAGCCCGCCACGGAATCGCCTTTCATTATGGGCATAGCGGAATCATATAAACCTTGATGGCATAAATGATGCTCTAATTTTTTGGTTTTACTGCATTTTTCCAAGAGAGCCGCATCGCTTTTTATGCATTTCTCGGCAGATCCGTTTTTTTGAATACAAGCGCAATAGTTTCCCTCTTGGCGGAAGCCCACCAAAAGGTGCCCCTTGGCATCCAGCAAGGAGATGGAAATGCCGGTCAGCTGATGAATATCCCCAATCAGCTGCTGTAATAGATGAAGATCATAGGTAAATTCCATAAGCCCCTCCTTTTTGCATTATCATAGCACATTTGGTTCAAAAATGCAAGAAAATGGGAGGATATTGAATGGCAAAAACCGAAAAAGCGTGGTATAAATAAAGCGTAACAAAAAAGAGAAGGAAAGATTTATGAACGCACTTATTTTGAGTTCCATTATTTTAGGCTGCGCTGCCCAAGATCTTTTAAGAAAAGTTTTTGCCAATAAACGGGGGAGCCATGGCGCTTTTTTCTATGCCGCCATCAGCACCTTTTTTGCATTGCTTTTCTTTGCGGCAGGAGGCATTGGAAGGTTTCCTCTTGGGCTTTTGCCGTATGCTTTGGCCTTTGGCCTCTCTTATGGGGTGGCAGGGTTTTGCGCTGTATGGGCGGTGGGCTGCGGCCCCTTATCCCTTACCAGCCTGATGATCTCTTATTCTTTGATGCTGCCCACCCTTTATGGCTTGATCTTTTTGAAAGATCCTATGGGGAAAGGATTTATAGCAGGGCTTCTTTTGCTGGTACTTTCGCTATGGTTGGTCAGCAAAAAGGATGAGAAGGTGGAATTTTCCTTTCGCTGGGTGATCTTAACGTTTTTTGCCTTTTTGGGCAATGGTGGATGCTCCATCTTTCAGAAGATGCAGCAGGTTGCCTTTGAGGGGGCTTATAAAAACGAACTGATGGTTCTCGCCCTCGGCATCGCCCTTCCCATTCTTTTGGGAATCGCTCTTATTAGCGAGAAGGGCGAATGGAAAGAAAATTTTAAGGCAGGTACCCTTCCTGCCGCATTGGCAGGTCTTGCCAATGGTGTGGTGAATCTTTTGGTAATGATCCTTTCAGGCAGAATGGCGGTTTCGGTGATGTTTCCGCTGATCTCTGCAGGAGGGTTATTGGTCGTATTCTTCGTCTCTCGCTTCATTTTCAAAGAAAATCTGACCAAACGGCAGATGCTGGGCTTCTTTTTTGGAATGGGGTCCATTGTCTTATTGAGCATATAGGAGGATAAAAGATGTATAAAATTTCTGTTCCCGTTATGTTGCATACTTTGCATCGCAGCGATTTTAATCAATTGGTCGAAGAGTTGCGGGCGTTTGATTGCGATCGAGTTTTTCTTGCTTGGGGGCAATATGAGCAAAAGCCGGAGCGCCGTGAGGAAGGCCTCCGCCTTTTAAGGGAGTACTGCACGCGCTTTAAGGCGGAAGGGTTCGAGGTTGGGGTATGGAATTGGACCTTTTGGTTTTTGGAAGACCACCCCTTTGCCAATATGCGCTCCCTTTCCGGAAAAGAGATCAAGCAATTTGCCTGCCCAACCGATGAGGCATTTTGCGATTTTGCCGCCGAGTATGTGAAAGATCTTGCTCAGTGCGGAGTGGATATCATCCAATTTGATGATGATTTTCGCTATGGATATCTGGCAGATATCACCGCCTGCCTTTGCGATAACCATATCAAAAAAATCAATGCATTGGTGGGCGAAAATTTGGATCGGGAAACGCTTGCCGAGAAAATCCTTCAGGGCGGGAAGAATAAATATCGCTCCGCTTGGCTGAAAGTCAATGGAGATGCCTTGCGCCATTTTGGCAAAAGAATGAGGGAGGCAGCGGATGAGATCAATCCCGCAATTCGCCTCAGCCAATGCACCTGCATGAGCACTTGGGATACCGATGGCACCGATGGTTTTGAGATAGCTAAAATTCTCGCAGGCAAAAATAAGCCGCTTATGCGATTGAACGGCGCTCCCTATTGGAGTGTTCATCAAAGTTGGGGAAATTCTTTGGCTGATGTGGTGGAGCTTTCTCGCATGGAGAGCGTTTGGAGCCGCCAAGGAGAGATTGAGATCGTAGCGGAAGGGGATGTTTATCCTCGCCCCCGTATCCAGTGCCCTGCAAACTATCTGGAAGGCTTTGATACTGCCATCCGCGCATCCGGATGCACTGATGGTATTTTGAAATACGGGATGGACTATGTCTCTCCTGCCGATTATGAGATAGGCTATCGAAAGCTTCATCAAAGAAATAGAGCGCTTTATCAAGAAATTGATGGGATCTTTGAAAATAAAAAAGCCTGCGGTGTTCGGGTCTATGAGGCCATGAAAAAAGCAGAGGAAGCAGATCTTACCGCAAGAGCAAAAGAGCCCCTAAAGCCTGAGGATCTTTTCTTTTCAAAAGCGGCTCGCTCCTTGGCAGCTTGCGCAGTTCCAACAACTTATGAGGGGGATGGAATCTGCGGCATCGCCTTTGATGAAAATTGCCGTAATCTGCCCCTTGATACTTTGAAAAACGGCATGATTTTGGATATTCGGGGAGCAGAGATTTTGCAGCAGCGGGGAGTAGACGTTGGCATTGATTCCATCGGTAAATGCCAATTTGCGGAAGAAGAAATTTTCACCGCCGATGAACTTGCCGTCCATGCCTATGGCGCCCCTGTTTTTGAACTCTCCCTTGCAAAAGGCGCCGAGATATTGAGCAAAATCAAAGTAGGCGATCAAATGATTCCTTTCTCTTATCGCTATAAAAATAAAAAAGGGCAACGCTTTTTGGTGCTGAATATGGATACCCGCCATGAAAAATGCGACCGCCGCAAGCGCAGCGATGCTCTTTTGCGCCATTATGCAAGAGGGCGGCAATATGCGCAGGAGATCCAATGGCTTTCGGGCAAAAGCCTTCCCGCCTTTACCTGCGGCCATCCCGATCTTTATCTGCAAACCAAAGAGAAGGATGGGGTGCTTGCCATCGGTCTTTGGAATTTCTTTGCCGATCCTGCCATGGAGCCGGTGGTGGAGCTTGCTAAAGAATATTCCTCCGCTCGCTTTGTTAACTGCCAAGGAAAGCTGAAAGGGGATAAAATCATCTTGGAAGATATTTCGCCCTATGGGTTTGCTTTTATTGAACTAACATAAAGAAATGCCTGATGATTTTAATCATCAGGCATTATTTTTTGGAAAATTCTTCTCTGGAAATATTCAGATCCATCGCAACCTTTTGCTGATTCAGATTCAATTTTTTACGAATTAATTTTAAGCCAACCATTTATCTTAAAACAAATTGTCATCGGGAATATGCTCCATGATCTCTTCAACACGGCAATTTAAGATATTGCAGAGTTTATCAATGGTATTGACCTCAACATTTTTATTTTTTCTCAAACGATCAAGTTGAGATCGATTTACATTAAAACGGGTATAGAGATCATACTGAGAGATGCCGCGTTTCTTCATGGTTTGCCAAAGTCGGTCATAGCGTATCATGTACGGCCCCTCCTATAAAAAAATTAACTTTTCTATATTATCGCCGTAAAATGAAGGAAATAATAGTGTTCGTATAACAACACTATAAGGAGGAGTAATATGGATTTTACAGAGAGAGTATATGAGAGTTTGTGTGGACAATTGGTACATCCGCTTCCGGATGTGGAGGATGCTTTTGAAGAGGGAAAGCTTTGCGATCGGAAATATGCAGAAATGTTGGAGGCTTATCAGAGGCTTTGCGTGCGATTGGGCAAGCAAAATGCGGATGAAGATGTTGAGATTATCATTGGCGCATTCTTTGATATCCAGAGAGAACTTTGCAGAAAAATGTATGAGTACGGAGCGAAATTTGGCTTTCAATAAAAACTTGCTCACCCTAGACTTGAACCCGCCGCAAAGCGGTATATTTCGGTGCTTTTCACCCAATTTGTTCTCGCAAGGCATAGGTACGGTAGAGAGCAGATCAACGGAAAGCAGAAAATTTCAATCAAAATCCGCATTGCCATGCGGATTTTTTCCTTATAATAAGAAAGCAAGGAAAAAGAGTAGGATTTCTTTTTCCTTGTGGATTTATAGAATCAGCAGAATTCCTTTATTCTCTTCTTTTCTGCGGTCTGTGCCTTTTTTGACAGTCTGGAAAAAGGCTGTGAAAACCGAAAGGTCTTCACAGCCTTTTTTATTTAGCGGCGTGCTTTTTTGATTTGGAGAAATGTCATGATGCCGCCGCTTACAAACAAGAGTGCAAACCAAAGAGCAAGGTTTGAAGTATCGCCGGTTTGGGGCTGATGGGTTGCCTCATTCTGAGGCTCTTCGGGCTTTTGCTCTTCGGGCTGAGGCTCTACGGGCTGAGGCTCTTTGATTGAAGGCTCTTCAATCGAAGGCACTTCCACTTCCGGCTCCTCGGGCTCGGGTTGGGGATCGGGCGTGTAGTCGTAGATATTCTCAAAGGCGGCGATAATCTGCTCTGCTGCACCGCTGTTATTGGTGAGGGTAGCAATCAGCTGATTATTTTCTCCCATAGAGATCGCCACGGTAATGAGATATTCTGCCGTGCTATAGGTTACATACTCTTTCCCCGTATTGATCTCGGAGAGTTTATAGGAATAGGTCTTGCCCAGATCCTCTTCTCCGTAGCCGAGAGTAAATACGGCCTTGCCCAATCCATCGGATTTCAAGGTAAATTTCTCATGGGTTTCGGTATTTTCCAGCAGGAATTCAAAGCCTTCGGGGCCGATGGTCTCGCTGCCCTTCTGGGTGATCTTCTTTTCCACTTGGAAATGGACCTTGATATCTTCGGGCTTGGGGGTATAGACATTGGTAAAGAGAATCTCTGCGGCAGGATTCGCCTCGCCTACCTTTTGGATCAGGCGATTTTCTTCATAAAGCTTGCCGTTGAGATCGTCCTTGACCTCGATGATCAGATGATATACGCTCTGATCGTTGGTAACCCGCTCGGCGGTGGTAGCAGGATCTTCTGTTACCATAAACCGATAGGTGCCGGCTTTCGCGATGGTGATGGGGGTGAAACGGAAGCTGCCGTCTGCGGCATTGAAGGCCTCCAGAGGAGTAGCCCCATCGGGGATGGAGAAGCTCTCATCAACCGCATAGAGGAAGAATTTGAATTCTTTTTCTCCCAAGGTGCGGCCCGTGAGTTTTTTGGTGCCGCCGATCTCCAGCGGGAGCGTATCGGTATGATAATGATTGGAGAAGAGGATGGAGCTTGCTTCCGTGCGAACGGTTTGAGGCTGCTCGTTTTCATCCAATTCAATCGTCTCCTTAAAGATCTTGGTAGTAAGATCCAAAGCGCCCAAAAGATTATCGGTGGCGGTAACGGTTACATGGAATTTTGCAGGATCATAGACCACGCCTCCTGCAGTTCCCGCCTCCTCCTCGATGAGGAAATAGCGCTCGCCTGCAGCGGTGAATTCAACTTCGGGGAAGGCGATATTGCCATGAAGATCATTGGCAACCGTTGCACTGATGCCGCCGCTTATGGGGGTGGCAAAATCATTGGCGGTTTCCAAGATGGTGAATTGGAATTCTCCGTCCCGAAGCACACGGCCATGGAGTTCCTTGGTGCTGAAAAGGTTGGCGGCCTTTTTGGCGGGCTTATAGGAATTGGTGAAATGAATGGCGGTGGAGCCATCGCTGCTCTTTACAATCGATTGCTCGGTTGCAAGACCGCCGATGCCGTTATCCTTTACGACAACCTTTACAATATAATCGTTGGCCGCATAAGTGATGCCCCGATTTTCTGCGCCCTTGATCTCTTCGATCTTATAATAATGCGTGCCTTCCTCGGTATAGGTGAGGGGGGCGAAGCGGAAGGGAGCGGTGTCTCCGTTTGTGATGCCGCTTTCTGCTTCCAGAATCAAGGGATTCTGCAGGGGAGCGCCGGTCTCATCGGCCACTTCGGTGAGGCGGAATTTGAATTCGCCGTTGAGAAGGGGCCGGCCCTTGAGGGTTTTGGTCCCTTGGATGATGGCATCAGCGCTTCCGCTGATGGTATAACGATTGTTGAAATTCAGAGCATTGGGAGCGATCGTCCCTGCCGCACCGTAGGCGGTGATATGGGGATAGCCATCGGCAATCCGCAGGCGGGTAGTGCCGTCGTTATCAACGAATTTTTCAACCAAGACCGTGATATGATAGTGATTCTTATCGGAGGTGATGCCCTCTTTTTCAAGATGCTCCTCTTTTACCGAGAAGTAATAGAGGCCCGGTGCAGTAAAGGTGAGTTCATTAAAGGTAATGGCGTTGTCGCGGTTGGTTACCTCTTGCAGCTTATCTTGCTGCTCATCTTGAATAACAAAAGCGGCAGTGGTTTTATAAAGATAGAAGTTGAAGCTTCTGCCGCCCAGATCCTGCTGCCCGTTGAGGGTCTTGGTACCGGAAAGGAGCAGAGTAGCTGCCACATTGGGCTCATAGGTGTTGGTATGGGAAATCTCTTCCCCTGCATAGGGAGAGGATACGCCGTTGGCGGGGGTATAGGCGGTAAGCGCCTCATTTTGGCCATCATCCCATTGGATTTGGAATTGGCCGATCCAATCCTCATTATAATGCATTCCTACAACCCGATCGGCAGTGGGGGGTGCAATTTCGCGAAGATAATAGGTCTTGCCGGATGCGCCGAGAGAATCCTTGGTTACAGGGATGGCAAAGGTGGCCTTGCCGGCCTTATCGGTCATGACATAGTAGGCAGGTGCGGTAGCGTTTTGGGATTCAAAGAGACCGAAGGTGATATCGGCAAGATGGTCGGTATTGGGTGTGCCGGCATCATCCGCAACGGTTTTGCTCAAATGGATATAGACGATATCTTTGGTTACCACATTGGTGAAATTCTTAGTAATGGTAAGGCTGCCATCGAAGGCGGCTCCTTGCAGGGTGCGGATATCGGCGATTTCCAAAGCACCGTCGGCATTTGCATCTGCAATCGTTACAGCGAATAAACCATAAGAGCGGTCATAGGCCATATCGGGAATCCGATCTGCATCGGCGGGAATCTCTTCCGCCACGATGAAATAATAGGTGCCCGTCTTCTCAAAGGAGGAGCGGTTGATGGCAGGATCAGAAAAATCAAATTCATAATGGGGGTTGCTCTCGGTTACAACAGCAGCATTGCCCAATGCTACGGGATCAGAATCCGAGAAATCGGAGATTTCATAAAGGCGAATGGAGAATTCTGCTCCTGCAGGCCATGTGCCCGCAACGGTTTTGGTGCCTTGCACCTTCAAATTAAGGTTGGCGGGAGCGGGCTCATAGTTATTGACCACATGGGCCTGATCGGTCTCGGAAGCGCCGATGACCTTTGCCGTATCGGAATAGCGAATACCATTTGTATCGAGCTGATAGCCTGCGGGCAGGGATCTCTCGCTTACCTCATAGGTTACCCCTTCGGGGATATTGCTGAAGGTGGCAGAATCGCCGTCTTTTAAGGTCAGGGTATAGGTGCTGCCGTTGGCAACGGCTCCGGCGGGAGGATTCATGCCGCCAAGATCTCCGGTGAAGGCAACATCAATGGTAAATTCTTTTCCATCATGCTGGGCGTTGGGCGTAAAGCCTTCGGGATAATTGACATCCTTGCTGATCACCAGATCGCCGCTTCCCAAAGGAGCGTTGGTGAATTCAACGGGGGTGATGGTTTGATTCTGCAAGGTCAGAGAAGCAACGCTTCCGGTAATCGGTGCATTGCCCACCAATACCTTTGCGACCCGATAGCCGCTGCCGCTCTTCTCGCTTACGGTATAGTCGCCGGCGGTAAGGCCGATGATATAAACCGTCTCGCCGCCTTTGAGGGTAATCTCACCGGTGGTGGGCAGGGCAGAGCGGCTTTCCTCTTGGCCGTTTGCATCCAAGCGAACCACCTGAGCACCGCTGTGATTGACATCGATCGTGAAGGTGAAGCTCTCATTCGTCTCATACCCTTCGGCAAGGGTCTTGGTCAGCTTGATGCCGGTGGCGGGGGCGAGGGTCAGCTTACCATTGTTGCCCAGAGTAGAATAGGTGTAATAAATATCGCCGTCTTTTTCTACAAACGGATGATCGCTGTAGGGCATGGTTTGGGTATTTTCATCCCCTGCGCCGATGATCTTCGCAGTGCGTTCGTAATCATAATAGCGATGGATGACATCCTTGGGAATGATCCAGCCGCCCGAAAGATTTTCATCGGCAACCGCGGAATCCAAAGCCTCTGCCGAGATGGGCTCCAGATGGTGATCATCTGCATGGATTCGAAGAGTGCCGTCGGTCAGCTTTTCATATACCTGCAGCTGATGGTAATAGCCGCTGCCTTGGGGCTTTGCGCCGGTATAGGGGGTGCCGTCGGCTTTCAATACGGGGGTATTTTGGGTGTAATAATAGCGCTCGTTGCTGATGGAAGGCTCAAAGTGGCTGTAGGCATTGAGGGTATCCTCTGCCGCGGCCTTCCATTTATTGGTATAGAAGACATATTTGCCGTCTTCCTTGGGATGATCGGCAGGCAGATGCTCGGCAAGATTCCAATCCTGCAGCTCCTCTCTCAACTCTGCTTCATAGAGCAGGCGAACCGGCGCATAGGCATCGGTGCCGGTATCGGAGGCAAGCTGCAGATCCATCAGGCGGGTGATATTGCCATCGGAATCCACCTCGACCTCCACCTCATAAGTCAGGGTGGGGATCAGGGAGGCGGGGATCTGCCAGGTGAGGATCTGATCGCCGGTGGCAATCTCGGTGGCGATCCGCACGGTCATATACATCATATCCGTATTGGAAACGCCGGAAAGGACGGTGGTATCGCCCAAGAAGCCATAGGACTTCATATAATGGGTAGCGTTTGCGGGATATTGATCGGCAGAAATTCCTTCATGCCAGAAATCAATAAAGTTGCCGCTCGCATCGGAGAACCAACCGATATAGTTGCTGAATTCGGAATCGGAGCGATAGTAGAGCTGCTGATGATCATAAGCGGCTGATACCAGCGCTTGGGCCACGGGGGTGCTGGAAATGCCCAGCCGCTCTTTGACCGATTGGATCAGAGAGTCGCCCATGGCGGTAGGCTGATCGGGGGTGCCCAGGGCATCATCGGAATCTCTCAGTGCGCTTGCCAAAGCGGCGCCGGAGAATAAGCGATTGCCGACCACCAAGCCCTTGACATCGGAAATCTCCATAAAACGGCCGATTTTATCCACAAAGGTCAGATAGCCGTCATGGTTATGGTTGCCCTCCACATAGGTAGGATAATAGCGGGATTGAAGGATGATTTCATTGACGATGGCGGCAAAGGCCTGATTCATGGCATTATCATTATTTGCCGCAAAATAGCGATCGACATAATCCCGATCTGCTTCGCTCAAGCGGGCAAGGCCGCTTGCCGCATTTTGGACATAGAGCCGCTCGTTGGTGGCGGAGGCAGACCAGCCGTTTTGCCGATAAACCCGATAGATGGGGATATTCTCATCGTTTAGAAAATCAGACCAAAGATTATTCTGCACAGCGCTTGCATTGGTAGGATTCAATACACTGAGCGCCTCGGGGCGATTCAGCGCGGTAGAGCCATAGCCCAAGGTATAGAGCAGGGCCGGCTTTTCATAGTGATCGGTGATCTGCTTTTTGGCAAAGGCGGTAGTCAGGGAGGTAACGAAGGCGATGGAATCCCGATGGCCGATGCCGTTGCGATCGGCGGTAGAGCCATCGTAATGCCACATGGTGCTCTGGCCCAGCTCCCAATCCCCGTTGCTTTGCTGGGCGCCGTCGTAGTCGGGGTTGGCAAGGGTGGGCTCGCCGTCGGTCATCAAAACCATGATGGGCAGGCGGTTGGTGCCGGCCTGCACCCCTTCTTTGACGACAGGATCTGCCTGAAGCAGAAGGTCCATGGCCTCATAGACACCGTCCTGCATAAAGGTGCCGGTAGATACATCGGTTTTAACGGTCGATACGAGGTCGCCTGCGGAATTGCGCACGCCGCTTGTTACCTGCAACGCATAATTCTCTACGCGATCATCGTTGCGGGTGGGATTGAGGAACTGCCCGTTTGCGGCGGGCGTATAGCTATCCAGCGGCATCAGAACGCGGGTGATTCCATCGGCGGCAGAGAAGGATTTATTGGTATTGCCTGCATAAAGCACCACTGCCACACGATTGTTCTTATTCAATGCCAGCAAGGAAGAAATGGCAGTATTGGCGGAGGCTGCCAGCTCATCCAAAGCGGAGCCGCCTCGATCGTCGGTATAGCGCATGGAGCTGGAAAGATCCAGAATAAAGACAGTATCGGTAGGCAGGGTGGAATAGCCCTTGATCTGCTTATTGGAAGCCATGGCCGAGAGGGCTACCAAGAAATTATCGCCCCGATCGGAGAGGGGGAAGGATTGCTGATTGTATTTAGCATCCAGCAGCTGCTGAGGGATTTCCTCAGGATCAAAGACTGATTTATCGGTCCAGACACTGCCTGCATATTCGGTGGAAAGCTCCACATTATCGGGGTCGTTTTCCTTTACGCCGAAATAGAGCTTCCATTGATCCAAGGTATGGGGGTCTACCACCGTATTGTCCGGGCTTGCGGCGGCAACGCTCCAAGCGGGCAGAGAAGAGAAAAGCAAAATGAAGCAAAGCAGGATGCTCATGATGCGGGTGGAAAGATTGATTTTTTTAGTCATGGTTTTTTCCTCCTATAATAATTTCTGCCGCTTGGGGCAGGAGCAGAGTCCGAATAATTCTTCTTGCTTGCGAAAGTGCACGCAATCGGCGCAGCTATCGCCGGATGAAGGGCCTTGATAGCCCTCGCAGATATCCTGCATGGCCGTAACAAAGGGCAGGCCGTCTTTGGTAAAGCGGGGGCTTTTCAAAAAATCGGGATAGATGGGAATGGGCTCATTGAATCGGCTGTGCCGCTCAAATTCCTCATAATATCCATAATAAAGATCAAAGGTGATGCCCTCGATGGTTACGCTCTTATAAAGAGTGCCCTCCTTGGGAGGGGCTTGAGAGAGATCCGAATTGAAAAGATTGGTAAGCATATGAAATCCTTTCCTTGGAGAGGGTCTCCGTTTTATTTTCGGCAAAAAGAAAATCTGCCATACTGATTTTTCCAAAAACAGTATAGCAGATCTTTTTTATTTTCGGTATTACCCGTTCAAGTAAAAATCGGCCAAAAATTCATGGCCGATTTTTCCGAAAAACGGCTAAAAATTTTATAGAAAAGCGGCGAAATTTTCGCGGGAGGCACCGGTCTTTGCCGCCACATTGCTGATCGCCTGCTTGACCGCCGAGACCGACATATGCAGCTTTGCCGCAATCTCGCCGTTTTTCATCCCGAAAGCGGCAAGTTTTGCCACTGCCCGTTCCTTTTGGGAAAGGGTGGTAATAATGGTGCGCCCGCGGACCGATCCGCTCAGCTTCGACCAGCCTTCATTATAGATCCGATAAAGGCGGTTTACCTGCTCCCATGCAGAAGGATCGGCAAGGGTGAGCCGCTGCTCCAGCAGATGGGAAAGGACACGGCAATATTCTGCCAGCAAGCCATACAGCCGATCGGGGCGCGCAAGAGCGATGGCCCGATCAATATGATAGATGGCCTGCTCGTCATTGTCGCTGTTGTGGTATACGGTGGCGCAGGTAAGCCGCAGATAAATCTCGGAGATCAATGCTTTATCGGCCATTGCCTGAGAAATCATGGGCTCAAGGGTGTTGGGGATCATCCCCATCAGAGAGAGGCCCTGTATGCCTTGAAGATTCATCTCTTTGGTGGCCACTGCATAAGCGGAGGCATATAAATATTTGGCATAAAAGACCTTGACCGCAGGCAGGGCATCATGGTGCAGCGGCTCAAAGCGCCCCATCTTAAACCATTCGGGGAAGGCGGAGACATCGTAAAGCATGCTATCCACCGCTGTAATGGAAAAGGCGGCAATATCCCGATCCTGATCGCTTTTTACCGGCGCTTCCGCAATATGGATCTTGGCCTTTCGCCAAAGAGCCAGATCCCCCCGCCAGATGGCGCAAAGGGCAAGGAGCATCCCTGCGGAAATCATGGCATAAAAGCCGCCTTTTTGGTTGAGAAGCTCATTGGCGACATCATATGCCTTTCCGATCTCTCCGCGGGAATAGGCGATCTCTGCTTGCAGCAGGATTTGGGCTTCGGGATTGGCGCTGAGGGCGGCAATGCACTCCTCGGCCTTGCCGGAGGCAGAATAAAGATCGGTCATATGCAGAAAAGGGGTCTTTCTCGGCATGGGGAGGTCGTTTTCAATGAGAGGGTGATTTTGCGCCTTTTTTCTGCCGTCGGCAGGGCGGAGGGCACCTTTTGGAATCATCCAATCTCGGCCCATGCGGCAAGCCCCCTCAATCTTTCCCTTTTGGCATAGGGCTTGAATGTAGCGAAGAGAAACCCCCCAAAGGGCGGCGGTCTCCTGAGCGGTATTCCATTCCATGGATCAAACGTCCTTTCTAAGAATTGTGCGCCATGGCGTACACTATAAGAATAGTATACTACGCCATGGCGCACAATGCAAGGGTTATTTCTTTAATTTGAAGAAGGCGGAGGAAAACGAGTAGGATTTCTTTTCCCTTGCCGATTTATAGAATCGGCAGAATTCTTTTATGCTCTTATTTTCTGCGGTCTGTTCCTTTTTTTCTTAAAAAAGTATTTTTGCTGCCTCATTATAGATTCGCTCGGCGATGGCGCTCATGCCAAGATCGCCGGGATGGGCGGCAACGCCCGAATGTTCAAAAAGGCCGATCGCCTTCATCTGATCCTGCTCCCCTAAATCGCCAAGGTAAATGCAGGGCAGATTTTGCGCTTTGGCATATTCCATGATCCCCTCATCCCCCGGATGAGCCCAGAAGCCGGTGGTAAGGATGATTTTTGCCTTTTTGGAAGGATTCAGATAAGAAAGGAAGGCATCCAGCTCTTTGATAAAGAGGGATGAATCAAATTCCTTTTTGGGGCAATTTTCAATAAACCGCATGATAATGAGATCGGCATCGAAATCGCGGGCGGATTGATAGAGGGGGTAGGTCTCCTCTCCCGTTTTATATTGCCGCTCCCAATCGGCTACCTGGCAGATGCAAAAGGCGCTTTTTGCATCCTTTTCTAAGATCGCTTCCATCAGCAGATGCGCATAATCCTTTTCTTTGGCAGAGGCGGCCATTCCCCATTCGCCATGCCAGCCGATATCGGCTTTAGGGCCATGGAGCGTAATGGAATTGCCGCAGAGGAGAATCCGCTTGCCCTCTCCCTCTAAATGCTCAAAACGCACCAAGGCGCTATCCTTTAATTGGTTTTTGGAATCCACCGTATTTTGGTCCATTTGGGAAAACGATTGTTTGATAGTCATGGAAAACTCTCCTTTATTTTTTATCATGTATTATAGCATAAAATGAGGCGGGGGTAAAGACCTTTGCCTCATTTTATGCTGTATTTTATCAAAGATCGCGTTGCCACTTTTGAATCATAGATATGCTGTTGCTTTGTCTGTCGGGAATTTGAATTCTGTCGAACAGGACAGGGGTTACCGCGCCGATGAGCTTGCCGTTTTGCAGGATCGAGCTGCCGCTCACCGATGTGTTCATATAGGGCCAACAAAGCAAGCATATTAAAAATCGCTCAGCCCTTTTCTGTATTTTGCGGGGGAGAGGCCGGTTTTTTGCTTGAATATATTAGAAAAATAGTATTCATCCGCAAAGTTTAAGTGATCGGCGATCTGCTTTACCGATAGGTTGGTATTTATAAGCATATCCTTGGCAAGCTTGATTTTTTTCTCCAAGAAATAGGCATAGGGAGTAATACCGTAGGCCTTTTTGAAGATTTTGATGCTCTGGGATTCGGAGCGGGAGATATAGCGGCATAATTCCTCCATTTTGAATTTAGAAGCGGCATGATTGCGAAGATATTCCCTCATTTTTTCAGCAATATCGAATGGGTGATCGATGCTCTTTATATGCTCTCTCATTTTTAGAAAGGCTCTATTGAGAATGCAGATGATTTCTTCGGTGCTGTCTTCCTTATTCTCTTTTGCTAAAGCTAAGATCATTTGCAGTTCATTGCTCAAATCAAGTCCTTTGAAATAATAGATATTTTTAAGGCCGTAGCCCTCGATCAAGCTATCCGGCAAGCTGCCCGATACATTGATAAAGATTTTTTTCCAGGGGGTTTCTTTATCGCTGAAATAGTGGTGAGTGGTGCCGACTTGCAAAAGATAGGTGTCGCCCTCCTCGGGATAAAAGGTCTGACCATCAATCCGGAGCACACCCATCCCTTTTTCGATATATTCAAGGCAAGCTACATCGGAATTCTTTCGGCTGATCTCATAATTTTTATCGGGATAGGTGATGCCGCACATCTGGATCCTTAAAAGATCCCTGATGCCGCCGGTTTGATTTACATAGTATATTTCTTCGTTTCCGGCCCTTTTCATAACAGTTTTCCTCATTTTTTAGACGGTAATTTATATTGTTTTTTGATTATTATAACATTATAATGCAAATAGTTCAATATTATTCGGAGGTTTATGATGATGAAAAAAAGACCGGCGGCAGTCCCGCTCTTTACAGTAGACCCTTATTTTTCCATCTGGTCCTGCGGGGATAAGCTTTACAACGGCTATACCAAGCATTGGACCGAAAAACCCTGGCCCATCTTCGCAGGGGTGAATATCGACGGAATTACCTATAGCGTTGCAGGGGTGGATCAGGATTATAAGACCTTTTACAGCAGAATTGCGCAAACAGATCTGCAGATCACTCCCTTAAGCACCGTTTATACTTTTGAAAATGCGGTTGCCAAGGTGAAGCTCACCTTTACTACTCCGCTTTTGCTTGATCGGTTGGATATTATGACCCGCCCTGTCAGTTATATGGCTTATGAGGTGGAGGTGAAAAAGGAGGGTGCCGAGGATGTGCAGTTTATCTTCGGTATCAGCGCCCAAGGGTGCGTAAACAGCCACGATCAGAATGTTGCTTTTGAGAAGACTCCGTTCTCCCTGCGCTGCGGCAATGTGGTGCAAAATCCCTTGGCGGAGGCGGGCGACAGAGTAACCATCGATTGGGGCTATCTGCATCTTTGCGATCAAGAGGCCTATATCGCCGCGCCGCCCACCATGTATGGCGGCATCAAAGCAATCGGGCGCACCACCGATGTGAGAAGAATCTCCCATCCCTATACCTTGAATAAGATCTATAATCCCCATTCCGATATGCCCTATCTCTATACAGCAAGAGAGGAACTCTCCGGAGTTATCACCGTTGCCTATGACGAGATCAAGCCCATTGAATATTTTCATGAGCAGATGGACGAGTATTATACCAAGTATTTCGCAAGCTTTGAAGAGATGGTTCAGGCGTCCGTTCGGGAATATCCCGAGATCAAGAAATTATGTGATGCATTCGATGAAAAGTTGATGGCAGAAGCCGGCAAACTTGGCGAAAAATATGAATATATTACCTCTCTTGCCTATCGGCAGGCAGTTTCTGCCCATAAGCTGATCGAAGATACGGAGGGCAATATCATCTTCCTCTCCAAGGAGAATGATTCCAACGGTTGTATCGGCACACTGGATGTAACCTATCCCTCCATCCCGCTCTTCTTGAAATATAATCCGGAGCTGGTGAAGGGAATGCTTCGCCCCATCATCAAATATGCCAATTCCGATGCATGGACCTTTGATTTTACTCCCCACGATGTAGGCCGGTACCCAATCGCAAACGGGCAGGTCTATGGCAATAATAAGCTTAAATATCAGATGCCGGTGGAGGAAGCGGGCAATATGCTCCTTTGCCTTGCGGCGGTTAAGAAATATAAAAACGGGGATACCGAGCTGTTTGATGCCAATCGGGAGCTGATGAAGGGCTGGGTAAATTACCTGTTGGAATATGGCTATGATCCTGCGGACCAGCTCTGCACCGATGATTTCGCAGGGCGGCTGGCCCGAAACTGTAACTTGAGCCTCAAGGCCATCTTAGGCATTGCGGCTTATGCCGATCTCTCCAATGATGATTCCTTCATGGAAATCGCAAAGGATTGGGCGAAAAAATGGGAAAAGGATGCCAAGGCCAACCATGGAGCCACTGTGCTTGCCTTTGGCAACGAGGATAGCTGGAGCATGAAATATAATATGGTTTGGGATAACCTGCTGGGCTATCGTCTCTTCTCCGACGAAGTGAAGAAAAATGAAATGAAGGTCTATCGCGAGAAGATGAACCGCTACGGTGTTCCTCTGGATTCCCGCGCCACCTTTACCAAGATCGACTGGCTCATGTGGTCTACCTGCATCTGGGAGGATCGGGAATATTTCGATCAAGTGTGTGAAGCGATCGCCAATATGCTCAACGAAACCTCCGATCGCGTTCCCATGACCGATTGGTATGATACCATTTCGGCAGATTATAAATCCTTTATTAACCGTTCTGTTGTCGGCGGGTTGTTTATAAATCTTCTATAATATAATAAAAGAGCAGGTCGCAGGACCTGCTCTTTTCAGCTATAAGGTATATTTCCCGGTGCGCCGTTTACCGCTTGAATGGTGGCAGTCATCAGATCGGCGGGATCGATACTATTATGCGGTAACACCTGCCTTTTCTTTTGCCATGGTGAGATATTCTTCCATGGTGATCTCTTTATTTAAGAGCCTGCGGCACCATTCTTTGGTTTGCTCATCCACCGAAAAACCTTCCATCTCTAAAGAGAAGGTGGCATTTTTGATGCAACGTTCAATTTGCTTTTCGCTCATGCAAAACACCTGCCTTTATGTAGAGTATACCACACGCATAGGTGTGGTGCAACTCTTTTTTATTCTGTTGCCGAGAGCATATTTTCAATAAAGATGCCGTAGCCGGCGGTGGGGTCGGAGATCAGAACATGGGTTACGGCGCCGATGATCTTGCCGTTTTGCAAAATCGGGCTGCCGCTCATGCCCTGCACAATACCGCCCGTTGCGGCCAGAAGATCGGGGTCGGTAACCTCGATGGAGAGATTTTTATATTCCGATAAGTTATTATTGACCTTTGTTATACGAATTGTATAGGATTTCGGCGTATCTCCCTCTAAGGTGCAGAGAATTTGGGCTTCTCCCTCTTGGATTTCGTCCTTGAGCGCGATGGGGTAGGCTACGCCCTCAAAAGAGCGTTTGGCGGTGCCGAAAAGACCTGCGCCGCAGTTTTTCTCTACCGAGGCCAAGGTCTCTTTTTCCAAGGCACCCAAAAGCTCGCCGGGGGCATCCTTTTCTCCCGCTTTGATGCCGGTAATGCGGGCATCTACCATGGTGCCGCTATGGACCGGCATGGTAAGGCCGGTGTCCACATCGGAGATGGAGTGGCCAAGGCCCGCAAGGGAGCCGGTTTCGGGGTCATAATAGGTGAGGGTGCCGAGGCCTGCGGTGCTATCCCGCACCCATAGGCCGATGGAATAATCTCCGTCCCGCAGGGAGGGAGTAACCCAGACTGTTTGTTCCCGTTGGTTGCGGAGAATCTCTGCCCGCTGTTTTTTGCCGCGGCAACGCTGCACCTGCTCTTTGAGCTCTTGATTGGAGCGAACCTCAACGCCGTTATAGGAGAGGATAATATCGCCCACTTGAATACCGGCGTTAACGCCCGCGCTTTCCTTTTCTGCATCGACTACAATGACGCCTTTGGTATAAAGCTTGATCCCAAAGGGGGTGCCCAGTGCCACTAATTGCTTTTCCGCAATTTCCCGAATGGTGGCATCTTTAATAGGAAGAAGACCGAAAAGCTTGATCTTGGCGGTATAGGAATCCTCCGAAGCTTCTTTTTTATCGGTCTCAAAGGTATAAAAAACAGAGGATTCCGGCAGTTGATCGGGATAGCAATGATAGGTAGTGGGAATCCTTTGGATTCCATAGCCTAAAAGAGTTGCCATCAGCCCGATCCCGACTACCAGACTAATGGCTTTGAACCATTTTTTCATCTTAAAAAACAACCTTTCAACGGTTATTTTTTGCGTCGACGAAAAAAAGATACCAAGCAAAAAGAGTGAAAATTTCCATTTTTTTCTTTTCAACACAAATGATTTGTGTTGAAAAGAAGAGGATGGGGGATACAAATCATTTGTGTTGAAAAGAAAAGGCTTGGGGGGTACAAATGATTTGTGTTGGATGAGGTAAAAGAAAAAAGGAACTGTCAAAAACTTGAAATTTTTGACAGTTCCTATCTTTAATTAAGAATTTACTTTAAGAAAGGATTTTCGGCAGAGCAGCGCTCTAAAATGACAGTGGAGAACAGTTTTTTTGCAAGGGCCTCATCAATAGGCTGTTCGCTTTTGGGAGCGGAGAGGGTAACTGTTACCCGATCCTTGCCGAAGGTATAGCTGAGGATATTCTTTGCCACTTCTCGCTTGGGGGTTTCCTGGCGGATGGCGGCGGTATAATCGCCGACCTCCATGGCAGTGGCGGGAAGGAAGGCATCTACCTTAAATTCCAAAAGATAAAGGGTCTTTTGATATTCAAAGCGGAAGGAATAGGAATAATCGCCGCTTTGGGGGTAGAGATAGAGGCAGCGGAAGACTGCATCGTCCGGCAGGCGGGCGGGCAGAAGCAGCAGCGGGCGGGCATTATAATAGCTTTTGCCATAGCCTGCCGCCGATCTTTGCTCAATAGCCGCAGCAAACTCCGAAAGGGAGGGGAAGGTTACGCAGCTGCTGTTATTGATGATCTCCGGCGGAAGAGGATCCACTTCATTGGGTGCGGGGGCAGGGTTCTCTTGCTTTGGGGGATCTTGATTTTGCTCTTGCTCCTGCTGATTGGCCGGGGGCGCAAGCAGATCATCGGAGCCTTGCTCATCCATATAGGTTTTTCCCTTCCCGCCCAACAGCGCGACAATGGTGATGGCGATGATCAGAAAAACGCCTGCCGCAGAGACGGCGATATAGAGGGGCTTTTTGCTCTTTTTTGGCTTTGAGAGGAGCCCTTCATGATCCCGCGCCTCCTGCATCAGGGCCAGCAGCTCATCTTCCTCTTCTTCCGAGAGGGGCTCTTGAAGGGGGAGATGGGAGGAATCCTTTGGATAGGCTTTGCAAAGCTTTTTGGTGCGCTCCATGAGCCAAGCCTCTTTGGTTTGATTTTCTTTCAAAACAGGAGGAAAACAAACAAGCTCCAAGAAGACCTTTTGCAGAATCTCCAATGCATTTTCTTTATGATTGGTATGGGCCAGCGCGATTCCATAGAGCTTTTGCCCATAAGCAGTCAGCAGAAAGCCGAGTTCCAGATCGGAATAGGCCATGATGATTTCCTCCTTTCTTGGCGATTGTCGAAAAAGGCACTGACCGCAGGAAAACCTGCTTTCCGCCAAAACGACCGCTCCTAGTATCGCATACGACTTCGGGTCGTTTTGCCAAAATCAGCATTCTTTTTGGACAGTCTGAAAATAAATTGCTGTTCTTTGATGCAACGAGCCACTCTCAAGGAGTGGCTCGATATCTTTTGCTTTTTAGCCGTTTAGTATGCTTTGCCCCAATAGACCAATTTCTTGGCGGGCTTGCCGCAGCAAACGCAGGTATCTGCTACTCGCTCCTGATCCTCAAAAGGCATGCAGCGGGAGGAGATATCGGCCTCTTCTTTGAGCTTCAGCTCGCAGGCCTCCTCGCCGCACCACATGGCGCGGATAAAGCCGTTCTTTTGAGCGGAGGTCTCCTTGATTTCTTCCAAGGTGGTGGCGGTATAGGTCATCTCCTTGCGGCGGGCAAGGGCGCGATCAAAGAGATTTTGCTGAATCTCTTGGAGCAGCGCGGGGATCACGGTTTCCAGCTCGGAGAGCTGAACGGTGATTTTTTCGGCGGTATCTCTGCGGGAGAGGATGCAGACGCCGTTTTCAATATCCCGAGGCCCGATCTCCAAGCGGATGGGCACGCCCCGCATCTCATGCTGGGCGAATTTCCAGCCGGGGCTGTTGTCGCTATTGTCCACCTTCACGCGGCAGACTTTTTTCAGCATGGTTTCCAACTCGGCGGCCTTTTCCAAAACGCCCGCCTTATGCTGAGCAACAGGCACGATCATGACCTGAGTGGGCGCCACCTTGGGCGGCAGGACCAGACCATTATCATCGCCATGGGTCATGATCACCGCGCCGATCAGGCGGGTGGTACAGCCCCAGGAGGTCTGGAAGGGATGGGTCAGCTGATTATTTTTATCGGCGAAGGTAACGCCGAAGGCCTTAGAGAAGCCGTCCCCAAAGAAATGGGAGGTGCCGCTCTGGAGAGCCTTACCGTCGTGCATCAGGGCCTCGATGGTATAAGTGGCTTCAGCGCCTGCAAATTTTTCTTTATCGGTCTTGCGCCCTTCTACAACGGGGATGGCAAGATACTCTCTGCAGAAACGGGCATAAACATCCAGCATATTCAGGGTCTCGGTCTCGGCCTCCTCGCGGGTGGCATGGAGCGTATGGCCCTCCTGCCAGAGAAATTCGCGGGTCCGCAGGAAGGGGCGGGTGGTCTTTTCCCAGCGCACCACCGACACCCATTGGTTATAAAGGAGCGGCAGATCGCGCCAAGAATGGACAATATCCTTAAAATGATCGCAGAAAAGAGTCTCGGAGGTGGGGCGGATGCAATAGCGCTCCTCCAGCTTCTCGCTGCCGCCGAAGGTTACCCAAGCGGCCTCGGGGGCAAAGCCCTCCACATGGTCCTTTTCAATATTCAGAAGGCTTTCGGGAATCAGCATGGGCATGCAGATATTTTCATGGCCCAGCTCCTTAAACATTCCGTCCAGCGCGCTTTGCATCAGCTCCCACATGGCATAGCCGTAGGGGCGGATGATCATAAAGCCTTTTACATTGGAATAAGCGGCAAGATCCGCTTTTTTTACAATATCGGTATACCATTGAGCGAAATCCACATCCATTGCGGTAATTTCGCGCACCATCTTTTTATTTTCCACGATGATTCCTCCAACTACTTATTAACGCTACTATTATATAGATTTTATTTCTTTAAGTCAAGATGATTTGACTTTTTCTCTCAGTACAGGTAAAATAATAAACGAGGTGATATGAAATGAAACTGCTTCTGACAGCAGATCTCCATATTAAAAATCAAGAGAACCTTTCTCTCTTGCAAAGGATCATTGATACTGCAAAAGAGGATGGTTGCAAGGCCATTCTGATCGGCGGGGATCTTTTGGATTCTCCCTTCCCCGATGAGCAGACGGAGCGGGCTCTTCTTTCCATGCTGGAAGGGGCGGGGCTTCCCATTTTGATGGTGGCGGGCAACCATGATCCCCTTGATCTGACCGATTGCTATGGAAAACTGCCCGAGAATGTAAAAATATTTCAAGAGACCCTCTCAAGCCTTTCCCTGGGGGAGGGGGTAGAGGTCTATGGCTTTTCCGATACCCGCGGCGGTAAGGCGCGGCATTTTTCAAAAGCGGTGGCCACTGATGGGAGCGGAGTCAAGATCCTGATGGCCCACGGCCAGCCGGACGGTGCTGACGGAAGTTATTTTCCCATCAGCACCGCAGCAGTGGCTGAGAGCGGCTTTTCTTTGGCGTTGCTGGGCCATGTCCATAAATGGGAGCAGCGCACGGTCGGCGGCTGCCGCATCCTTTTGCCCGGAATCCCCGAGGGGCGGGGCTGGGATGAGACCGGTGAGCGATTCATCTGGATTGCGGAAGTGAGAGATGGCGCGATAGAACTCTCTCCCAAAAAAATCGCCATCAAGACTTATATGGAATATGAGGTGGATCTGACGGATTGCGAGGAAGAGCAAGCCCTCGCCCGCATGGAGGCTCAAGAGATTCCCGCCGCCACCGAGGCGCGCTTGATTTTGATCGGGGCCCCTGCCGCCGATCCCGATCCGGCCATTCGGCTTTATACCGAAAAATATGGACGGGCGGTGAAGGATTGCACCGAGCAGGCAAGCTCTATGGCGCTTCTGATGAAGCAAAATACATTGCAAGGCGCTTTCGCCCGCCGCGCCATGGCGGAGATTGAGCAGGCGGAAGGGGAAGAGCGGGCTCTTTTGGAAGAGGCCCTTCGCCTTGGCTTGCGGGCCTTGAAGGGAGGGAGACGATGAAGCTTCAGAAGATTCGAGTGGATCACTTTGGCAAGCTGGAGGATTTCAGCATGGATCTTTCCGACGGGCTGAATCGATTCTGCTACCCCAATGAATTCGGCAAAAGCACGTTAATGGCCTTCATTTATTTCATCTTTTATGGCTACGACAGCAAATGGATGAAATCTTATTTCCCTTGGAAGGGCGGTCCTCTTTCGGGGAGCATCACCTTCTCTTTGGAAGGGAAGGAATGGCAGATTTTCCGCCACCATCCTCAAAAGGGCGCAGAACGGCAGCAGGTGATAGATCTTACTGCCGGCAAAGAGCTGGCAATGGCGGTAAGGGAAAAGCCGGGACCCAAGCTTTTGGGGCTGGACGGAGAGACCTTTATGCGGACCTTTTTTGTGCGGCAGGGTGATCTCTTTTTTGATCGGACCGACGGGCTGGATACCGCTCTTAAAAATTTAGCCGCCACCGGCGATGAAAACGCCTCTTTTTCGCAGGCAATGGACCTTTTGACCAAGGAGCATAATCGCTATTGCTATACTACCCGCAAGATGGGGCCGCTCATTGATTTGAAAAACGCACTCTTGGAAAAGAAGGTGGAGCTTTCCCGCTTGGAGCAGGCCATCAATGGGCAGATTGCCAAAAAGCAGGAAATGGATGGCTTGGAGCAGGAAAAAGCGGCGCTGGAGGCAGAGCTTGAGGCGCTGGAGAAGCGCATGAAACAAGCGAAAAAGAATGATGCCGCCCGCAGGATTAAAAGCTTAAAGCAACAAGAAAATACGGCGGCAGAGCCTAAAAGCCGAGCGGCAGATACCGCTCTTTTGGAGCAAGAGCAGGCGTTTATGAAAATAAAAGAGACGGAAAGTCTCTATGCTTCTAAAAAAGAGCAAGCAGAGCAAATAGTAAGAGAGCGGCAGAATGAGCAGCATCGCTTGGAAGCCTTTTATCTGCCGGCTGATACCAAAGAAAAATTGGAGCAATTAGAGAAGGGAAATAAAAAGAGCCCTATGGGAGGCATTTTATTATTGGTCCTTGCTGCCGGCTGCGGAGTCGGCGGAATCTTTTTGAATCTTCTTTGGATGGGCGTTGCAATCTTCGGTGCTTTAGGGCTGTTGCTTTTGCTAAGACCCTTCCTCCTTCAAAATCAGCTTTGCCGCCATTGCGGCGTGGCAGATCTCAGAGGTCTTCGGGAGCGCTGGAATCAATATGATGCCGCAAAAACCCGCATTGCCGCCCTGGAGCAAGAGGCAGAGGAGGGAAATGCCCTGCTGAAGGAGCTGGAAAACCGCCTTTCTGCGGAGCGGGAGGCTTTGCAGAGAATGGCGGTCTCTACCCGTCTTTTTACCTTGGAGGAATTGAAGAAAGAGCAATTTGATCGAGCGGTTTGGAAGCAGACGGCCGCCAATCAAGCAAGCCATCAAGAAGCCCTTTTGCAAGGCCGCACTTTAGAAGAATGGCAGGCGGAGGCCCAAGGAGGCGATCCGGAAGGGGAGCGCTATGAGCCCCTCTTTTTGAAAAAGCAAGAGGCTCTCTCCCGCTTGAGCCGGTTGATGGAGGCTTTGGATCAGAAGGACCTTTATCAGCTTTCCGCCCTTTGGAAGGAAGCGGAGGCGCTGCGGGCGGAGATCACTGCCGATGAGCGGCGGAGGCAGGAATGGGAGACCGCTCTTGCGGCGGTGCAGCAGACCATGGATTGGCTGAGAGAGGCCAATGAGGATATGTCCTTGCATTTTGCGCCCCGTCTTTGCAAAGGGGCAGGGGAGCTGCTCTCCTGCCTGACGGATGGCGCTTATGATGCGGTGCAGATGGACGAGCAATATAATATTCGGCTGGAAACAGCCGCGGGCTCTTATCCCACCGCCTCTTTTTCAAGGGGGACAAAGGATGCCATCTATTTCGCCTTCCGCTTGGCGGTAGGGGAGCTGATCAGCCCCATTGCATTGCCGCTGCTGCTGGATGATCCGTTTGTGAATCTGGATGATGAGCGGCGCGCTTTGGCGGAAGAAATGCTGGAAAAGAGCGCAAAAGGGCGGCAAATCCTTTATTTTACCTGTAGCGATCGATAAAAAAACAGCAGCCCAAAAACCCTATTGCCATGCGGATTTTGAGTTGCATTTATGATGGTGCGCTCTTTGGCAGAGGTCAAAATAAGAAAAAACTATTGTAATTTTTGCAATTTTATTATAAAATAATAGTAACTATGTGAAGGAGGATGTTTCGCTATGACCATTAATAATCATAACGGAGATATCAATATAACCGAAGCGGTTTTTGCCAATATTGTCGGCCATGTGGCCAATTCTTGCTACGGCGTGGTAGGAATGGCCGCTAAATCTGCAGGGGATGGAATCGTATCCCTGCTGAAAAAGGATCACTATGAGAAGGGCGTTAAGGTCATTCCTGTAGAGGACGGTATTGAGGTAGAGATGCATATCGTCGTACTCTATGGGGTGAATCTGCCCGCAGTAACCCGCAGCATTTCCAAGGAAGTAAAATATAATGTAGAGCAGATGACCGGCTTTACGGTGAAGAAGGTCAACATTTTTGTTGACGGAATGAAAGTAAACTAAGGAGAGAAGCATCGAGATGATTACCGGTAAACAGTATTGCGAGATGGTGATTTCCGGATGTAACCATATCAGCAATCAAAAAGCGGCTATCAACGCGCTGAATGTATTCCCTGTTCCGGACGGAGATACCGGCACCAATATGTCGTTGACCATTTCAGCCGCTTCCAAGGAATTGAAAGCGCTTAGCGATCAATGCACTGTCGGAGAAGCCTCCGATCGGGCAGCAGGCGCGATGCTCAAGGGCGCAAGAGGCAATAGCGGCGTTATTTTGTCCCTGCTTTTCCGCGGGATTTCCAAGGGCTTAAAAGGAAAAGAGACTGCGGATGCCAAGGATTTGGCCGCAGCATTGGATCTGGGCGTAAAGGCAGCCTATCGGGCGGTCATGAAGCCTACGGAGGGCACGGTCCTGACCGTATCCCGTGTGGCCTGCGAGCGGCTGCTCCGGTATGTGGAGAGCAGCGTATCTGCAGTTGAGGCGCTGGAATACTATGTAAATGAAGCCAATAATGTATTGGCAGAAACCCCCGAAATGCTTCCTCAGCTGAAGCAGGCAGGGGTGGTTGATGCAGGCGGTAAGGGTTTTGCTGTCGTAATGGAAGGTGCTCTTTCTGCGCTGAAGGGTCAGCCCATTGAGCCCGCCGAGGTTGTAGAGGCAGTCGAAGATACCATTGTTGATGATGTGGCTCTTCGGGAAGAGGACATTAAATTTGCTTATTGCACCGAATATATCGTTACAGTAGACGAGACCGCCAAAAAGCATAATCCCGCCGAGTTGCGCAGCTATCTGGAATCCATCGGCGATAGCGTGGTCTGTGTCCCCGATAATGATATTATCAAGGTCCATGTGCATACCAACCATCCCGGCAAGGCCATCGAAGAGGCCATTCGCTATGGGATGCTGGTCAATTTGAAGATCGATAATATGAAGGAAGAATTCCGCGCGCGCCAAAAGGAAGAGGCCGCTAAAGGCCCTGTCATTGCCGAGAATGAAAAGCGCTATGGCTTTGTATCGGTGGTGGCAGGCGCAGGCCTTGCAGATCTTTGCAGAGAGCTGGGCGTTGATACGGTGGTAGAAGGCGGGCAGACCATGAATCCCTCCACCGCAGATATTCTGGCGGCAGTAAATGCCACCCCCAGCGAGATTGTATTTGTCCTTCCCAATAATAAAAATATTATCATGGCCGCCGAGCAGGCCAAGGAGCTTTCTACCGCCAAGCAGGTGATCGTGATTCCTACCAAGACGGTTCCGCAAGGCATCAGCGCCATGCTGGGCTTTGATGAGAGCATGGAGCCTCAGGAGATCCAAGAAGCCATGGCCGGCCAGATCGAGATGGTGAAGACTGCGCAGGTAACCTATGCCGCAAGAGATTCGGTCTATGACGATCAAGAGATCAAAGAGGGCCAGCTTTTGGGCCTTATGGAAACCAAGGTAACCTTTGTTGAGGATGAGATGCAGACTTTGGTCGGCAAACTCTTCGAGCAGTTGACTCAAGAGGGCGGCTCCTATATCAATATCTACTACGGTGAGGATGTAACCGAAGAGGATGCCATGAAGGTGCAGGAGCAGGTGCAGGCGATGGTTCCCGATGCAGAGGTTATTTGCCTTGCAGGCGGGCAGCCGGTCTACCACTATATCTTCTCCGTAGAATAAGAGGGATGTTAAAATTGCCCGAAACCGCAAAGGGCAAGGAGAAAAGAATTTCTAAGAATTTCTCTTGAAAATAAATTTTAGAGACGACTAATAAAAGGAAGAAACCTATTGCAGGAGCAATAGGTTTCTTTTTATGCCCTTTGCTGCTCCGATTCGTGCCACTCGGCGTACCGTTGTACGCCTTCGGGTAAGCAAACACGAATAATCCGAACCTGCCTAAAATGGCATGATTTCAGCGCTTTTTAGTTTATCGAAGGTTTGTAGGCGACAGCCTTACAAACTTCTCTGCACCAAAAATCATCTGAAATTCTGCTCATTTTAAGGTCGAA
>JAFSCX010000039.1 GCA_017436525.1 Clostridia bacterium
CCCGCCATGCGTCAGCATGGCGGGATTTTTATCAATCCGCTTGAACAAAAAATCTGTATCTCAAAACTGCATAAGGCACCTTGAAAAGCGGTAGTTTGGATGCAAGACAAGGCGAAAAGCGCAGGCACCCTGACGGGTGGCGAGCATTTTCAACACCGTTTTGCGCCAAAATCCCGCTTTATCAAGGCGATCCTTCCTTGCGAAGGGTGCCCCTTAAGCAGTGGTTTTTTTGTTCTTTTTGAAGATAAAAGAGCGGAAGAGAATCAAATTCATGACGATAAAGAAGGCGACCAAAAGAATCAGCGTAAGATAAGGCTTTTGGGGTGCCAATGTGGCCAGCAGCATAAGGGGAAAGCCGAAAACAATGGCGGGAAAATTCTGGTAGACCATATTATCGGCGGCGGGGGTCTTAAAATCACCGTCGATCTCCCGCAGCAGAATAATGCCGGTGGAGGCGGTGCCGGTGAGCATGCCATACATGGTCAGAAATTGCTCTTGGGGATATTCGGGGAAGAGCAGCTTTGCGGTGAGGTGGTTATAAGCATAGGTGATAATCAGCCCTGCCACGCCGAGAATCAGCATGATGCCCCAATATTTCTCCAATACATCCAAGCGGATGGCGGCAATTCCCGCCACTACCATCAGATCAAAGAAGAAATTGGAAGCTCTTGTCATGAGAAAATCGTTGGTATATTCCTTTTTGCGCCAATGGATCTTTTTCAGCAGGTTGAGCACCGCCTTTACCAAGGTGGCGGCCAGCACACCCAAAAGGAAATTGAAGCCGAAGATCACCGAGCGCATGGAAGGGAGCAACGTTCCGAGGAACACCATCATTAAATAGGAAAGGATGTAGGATACGGCAATGAGAGCAATCTGCACCGTCATCTTATCCATGCTCTCCTGCATGGGGATCTCATTCTCCGCTTCGATTTTCTCGGTGTTGAGGTGATCTTTTGCAGCGGACTTTTTCAGCAAGCCTTTATGCTTTAAGATATTCAGATGAATGACGCCGCCGATGCTGGCGCTCAAAAAGCCTAAGGCTGCGATGGTAAGGCCGAAGCTTTTTCCGCCGCCGAAGCCATAATCGGTCTCATAAATATTGCCGTAGTTCATGGCCTGCCCTGTCCCTTGCCCGTAGCCAAAGGGAAGAAGAATGCCTGCGGCCTTAAAGAAATCTTTGATGACAAAAGAAGCAATAATGGTGATGGAGAAGCCTACCACCGCCTGCAGAAGATAAGTAGAGACCGTATTTACGCCCGTATTGAAAATCTCGGCGGCTCTCTTTTTGGAAAGCTTTTGATCGCTGCTCTTGAAGGTGGAGGCAATAAAGCCCAGCGCCAAAGTATGATAGGTGAGCATTTCCAAGGTGGCATAGGCTTTCCCGCCGAAGACGGCGGCCTCAAAAAGACCGCTTCCCGTGATGGCCTTAATGATCCCCGAGAGAATCAGCAAAAGTGCGCCGCCCAATACGGAAGAGGGAATCAGGGATTCCTGCATAAAGGGAATATTCTTTTTAATGATATTGGCTAAAAGAAGGCTGGAAAGCAAAATACCGATGAGCAGAAAGGTGCTCCATACACTATAATCCCAAAAATTCTCCATTGGTCTCTCCTTTGATGATATTTTTATGCCGATAGCAGAAGTTGACATATTTGAGCGCATTAAATCGTTTGCCGCCCTTTAATTGATAAACCTGATCTTCATGATAGATATTGAGCTTATTGCGCCCCAAGACCGTAACCGCCGTTACCTGCTCAAAAGGAAAGGCTTTACCGTTGATCTCCAAGCGATCGCCAAACAGGCGAATGGAAGCATCCTTGCAAAGGAGCTCCTTTCTCTTATTGAGAATCACCTTGAAAAGGGAGGCAGTATCCTCAAAGAGCGGCTCTTTTGTATGCTGAAGGGTGTCAATTTGGTTTACATAATTTTTTTGATATTCATACCAATCATTGACAAATCGGAAGGGGAAGGGCCGATCCAACCCTTCCAATTCCTTGGTAGGAAGATGGCGGACGGCGGCGCCGCATTTTTTGCAGCGGAAAAGATCCTTGCTGCTTTCCCATTCTGCAAGGCCGCAATAGGGGCAAACATAGATGGCGCGCTCCAGATATTCCGCTTGCTTGGTATGAAGGAAGGCGGCATCCGCTCGGGCTTCGTTTACAAATAATTCCTCTTGAATCAGATCAAGGAGCTGCTCATTGCTCATCTCTTCGTAATCCTCCGGCTGAATCACCTTGGAGACAAAGGCACGCATTTTTCCCTTGCGGATGCAATCGCTCCAGCGAGGCTGCACCCCATAGCCCCCCTCAATACGAAAGAGGGCAAGGGGAAGCTTCAGTTTGCGTACAAGGGGCGCAATGGCAGGGTTCATATATTCGGTCTTGCCGCTATAGGTGCGGTTGCCCTCCGGTGCGATGGCAATGGTGCCGCCCTCTTTGACCACCTGAATACAGTTACGCACCGCTCTCATATCGGTGGTCTGCTTTTTGATGGGAATGGGGGCAATGGCATAGCGCAAAAGGGCCGAGATCCAGCCATTGGAAAAGATATCCTCGGTGGCCAGATAATAGATCGGGCCTTTGAACGCAATCCCCACAAAGAATTGATCAAAGGTCGTCTGGTGATTGAGCAAAATGATATAAGGCCGCTTTTCCTGCTCTTTGAATTTTTCGATGGTAACGCCGAATTTTAATCGCGCAATGGGATAAAAAACCCAGTAGGCAATATTACGGATTACCCGATGGCGGAAGCGGATCCATTTTTTCTTTTTCATGGCAATCCCCTCTAAGCAAACACGAGTAATCCGAACCTGATTTTAAGGGGCGGATTATTTGTGTTTTCTGTGTTAAAATACTCGTTAATCCGGTAGGATTAACTGCGTTTTATGCCTTGCAAACCCAAAAATCCGCTCCCTTAAAATTCTTCG
>JAFSCX010000040.1 GCA_017436525.1 Clostridia bacterium
CAGGATGCTTTGCATTTTATGCCTTGTTTTGCATCTAATTTTCAAAATTTTAAGATACGAAGTAGTTTTGAGACACAGATTTTTTGTTTAGGCGTAATGATAAAACGCCCGCAATGCTGACGCATTACGGGCGTTTTATCATTTTGTATGGGCGAAAAAGATGGTCTCAAAACCGCTTCTTCCTTGCGAAGGGAGCCCCTTTGAACAACTCTTTTTCTATTGATTAATCTACGCGTACAGGCCCGTATTTTCTGATCTGGAGCACGCAACTGCTGTCCTCTCCGAATACACGGTTCATTTCTTTTGTATAAGTATCAACCATGTCATTAGGCACAAAGGCTTGAATGGTGCCGCCGAAGCCGCCGCCGTGGACTCTCCATGCGCCTTTTCCTTCCAGCATCTCTTCGCTGATGCAAAGGGCCAAGCTGATGGCCTGAGAGGTGGGGGCGCGGTCGGAATAGATATTCTGCAGATAGCGGTAAGAGGAATTGCCGGAAGCATTGATAATCTTCTTAAAGCCCTCAAAATCTTGGGCGGTCAGCGCTTTTTGCAGGGCATCTACCCGATCATTCTCGCGAAAATAATGGCTGGCTCTGATAAGAGCACGCTCGCAGATGGTTTTCTTCAATTCGGGAAGCTTTTCTTTGAATTCCTTGGGGCAGACTTCTCTTAAATGATCCTTGCCAAAGGCATTGGCTACCTGCTGCATCTCCGATTTAATTGCCACATAATCTGCGGTGAGATCGGCGTGATCGCTATGGACATCGGTGATCACCATGCTATGGCCGGTGGTGGCAAAATCAAAGGAAATCGGCTCTGCAAGGGGCGCTTTGGGATCTTTGAAATCGATGGCAATCATACCGCCGAAGGCGCAGGAAAGCTGATCCAGAAGGCCGCTTGCCTTTCCAAAATAGACATTTTCTGCAAACTGAGAGATGATCGCCATCTCCTTGGGATCCATTTTGCCACCGTTATAAAGCTGATCTAAGATCGAGGTGATTACCACTTCAAAAGCGGCAGAGGAGGAAAGCCCCGAACCTTTGGAAACATTGTTGGTCGTATAAGCATCAAATCCGCCGATCTGATAACCCTTCTCCTGCATCTTGAAGGCAACGCCCTTTACCAATGCATCAGAAGTGCCCTCCTCTTCTTTGAGGGGAGAAAGGTTGGAGCAATCCACCTCCACTGCAGGGAATCCATCGGCTAAAATGCGGATCCAACCATCGTTTCTGGGTGCAACAAAGGCGAGGATATCTAAGGTGATGGAAGCGCCTACCGCTTTGCCCAAATTATGGTCGGTATGATTTCCGCAGATTTCGCTGCGGCCGGGGGCAGAGAAGATCATTTCATGCTCCCGATCAAATAACGCCTTAAAGCGCTCTGCAGCTTTTGTATATCGAATCTCTTGAGCCTCCCAAAGATTTTCGGGATAAAGCTCTTTTGCAATAGCGGATAATTTCATTTTTATATCTCCTTTAGCTAAAATAACCAAAATAATTGTATCAAATAAAAGAGATAAAGTAAAGGATTTTGCTAAAAAAGTCTATGAATTATGGGAAAATTATGATATAATGAAATGAAAACAATAAGTAAATGAGAGGATAAAAGATGAAAAGATATATTGAAGCCTTGTTGCAATATGGAATAGAAAAGAATCTTTTGGATCCGAGAGATCTGATTTATACGCGCAATCAGCTTTTGGATCTTTTGCAGATGGAAGGGTACGATCCTGCATCCGTTACGCCCGTAAATGCCTCTTTGGAGGAAATTTTGAAGGCTTTGCTGGATGATGCCGCAGAGCGCGGTCTTTTGAAGGAAAATACCATTACATATCGGGATCTCTTTGATACCCGCATAATGGGGCTTCTCACGCCCGCTCCTTCTGCGGTGATCGATCGATTCAATGCATTGTATCAGGAATCTCCCGAAAAAGCGACCGACTATTTTTATGATTTTTCATGCAATACCGATTACATTCGCCGCTATCGAATTGAGAAGGATATGAAATGGAAGACGGCCACCCCTTATGGTGAGCTGGATATTACAGTCAACCTTTCCAAGCCCGAAAAGGATCCCAAGGCGATTGCGGCAGCAAAGAATGCACCGCCGGCGGTTTACCCCAAGTGTTTACTTTGCAAAGAGAATGAAGGATTTGCAGGGAGCCTGACTGCGCCGCCCCGTCAAAACCACCGTATTCTTCCCCTTACTTTGAATGGGGAAGAGTGGAGCATGCAATATTCCCCCTATGTCTACTATAACGAGCATTGTATTCTTTTGAATAATGCCCATACTCCCATGAAAATCAATGCCGCTACCTTCCGTAAATTTTTTGATTTTCTGGAGATCTTCCCTCATTATACCGTAGGCTCCAATGCGGATCTTCCCATTGTAGGCGGTTCAATTCTAAGCCATGATCATTTTCAGGGCGGGCATTATATTTTCCCTATGGAGCGCGCGCCTTTTGAGGAAACATTCACGTTTAATCGCTTTCCTGAGGTTAAGGCGGGGATTGTGCGCTGGCCCCTTTCCGTCCTTCGTTTGCAATGTGCCGATCGCCAAAAACTTTGCGCTTTGGCGGAGGAAATTCTGGCCGCATGGCGTGGGTATACCGATGAGCAGGCATTTATATTTGCGCAGACCGATGGCGAGCCGCATAATACCATCACGCCCATTGCCCGTATGAGAGACGGGGAATTTGAGCTGGATTTGGTGCTTCGGAATAATATCACGACTGAGGAGCATCCCTTGGGTGTATATCATCCTCATGCAGAGCTTCACCATATCAAAAAGGAAAATATCGGGCTGATCGAAGTAATGGGCCTTGCGGTCCTTCCCGCGCGGCTTAAGGGTGAATTGGAGTTGCTTGCCGATCAGTTAATCAAGGGTGTTTCACCTGCCGCCCATCCCGATACCGAAAAGCATACCGAATGGATCGAAAAGGTCAAAGCAGGCCATCCCGAGTTGAATGAAAAAAATGTCATGTCCATTCTGCAGGAGGAGGTAGGCTTAGTCTTCAGCCGCGTCTTGGAAGATGCGGGTGTATATAAATGCGATGAAGAAGGCAGAGCGGCCTTTATGAGATTTATCCGATCAATTGGAATAAAATAAATAAAAAAGCTTTGAAAAACCATTGGTTTTTCAAAGCTTTTTTTTACTTAGTTCAGAATTTTAAGAGTTTAATAAAGAGACCGCCCTGAACCGTTCTGTTCTGGAATCCGCGATGGAAGGCCTTGGAGGTGAAATACCAATCGGTGAAGGGGATGCGATCAACCGTCTCGTTGAGGAAATCCCACATCCGATCAACAATCAAATTGAAATATTCTTCGTCTGTTTCATCCAGCATTACGCTCCAAAGCTGCCAGTCGCTCTTGGTATAATCAGCGCGATTATCCAAAGGCAGGCCGTAAGGATGGATCATCTTTTTATAATAGGCAAGCTCGTCCTTCTTGGTCTGCTTGCTATAGATGTGAAGATCCAAAAGATTATCCCATACCATATTGTATTTAATGCTCCAGCTGTCCTCTTGATCAAATGCCAGGCGGGTATGATCGCCGGTCTTTGCGCCTTTTTCCCAAAGGGACGCAAATTCAGCGGCCTTTTCATGATAGATGGCGGCATCCTTTTCATTGCCGGTATCCTTCAGTATTTTAGCATAGGCGGCGATACCCATAGCAGCCTTTACAGAAAGGTTGCAGTTATGAGCAAGATGGCCGGCAAAATCATCGGTGCAAAGCTGGTTTTCAGGATCATAACCGGCTTCAAGGAGATAATCAGCCCATTGCTTTAAGATCTTTTCATGCTTTTTGAAATAGGAAAAATCACCTCTTGCATAGCAAAGCCCTGCTACGCAAAGAATCATATTGCCGCACTCTTCCACGGGCATCTGCTTTTCAAAAGCGGTGATTCCGTTGAAGAAATACTTGTTGCTGTAGCCGTATACCTGCCGGTTGGCCAAAGGATATTGCCCTGCATCGTGGGGCGCAAAATCAAATTCCCAAAGCCCTTTTTCAATCAGCTTAAAGATGGGATTGAGCATTCCTTCCACCAGATCAGGTTGATAGATCAAGAAGAGGGGAATAGAAGGATAGGTAACATCGACAGTGGCAATACAGCCGTTGGAATAGTTTTCCTTGGAAAAGAATTGAATTTCACCATCATGCCAAGTTAATTTATGAGCAGCAATGGTTTGGCGGTAAGCAAGATTCAGTATATCGGCATATTTGGGGCTCAGCGCGGAGGCTTTGGCGGTGAGATCTTCTTCAAAGGCTTCTACGCGCCCTTTGATCTCCTCATATTCATCCAATGCCTTCTGCATAATATCCTGGAAGGTATCGCCGTCTTTGCGCCAATATGCCTCGATATTTTCGCCGAAATATTGAATGGATTTAATATCATCGTAGCCAAAGGCGATCATTTCCTCGTAGGTATCCTCTAAGATAAAATCAGTCTTACCGAATAAGGTGGGATAATGAGGATAAATGGTAGCACTTTGAGTTTCTTTATAATATTCGGGCGGATCCATTTTGGGGTTGGGGCCGGGGCCTTGATAATTCATGGTTATCTTAGGAAATTTACGATCCTTATAAAGGCTGCGAATGTGCTTTTCAAGGGATTCGATGGGGGCTGCTACAGTGCTCCAATGGGGTGCGATCAGATGGAGTGTACCCCATTCAATGCGATGATCGTCTCCGGAGCGCTTGAGCATCATATCGGTCCCGCTGCTGCAGGTGATAGAAAGAGCTGTCCTGCCGAAGGTTACCGATTGGCTCGGCTCATTTACTGCCATCTCGCAGCTTAGGCCGACAAAAAGCTGAATATCATGGCTTTTCCCATCCAGTGATGTGAGTTTATGATTGAGATAGGTGATCGGTCTGCTGAGCAATTTGAGATCATCCATCAGTAAGGGGCTCATAAAGGAGAGCTCCAGGCGAATCTTTTCATTCTCAAAGGTATAGATGGTGGTCATTGCCTTGATGGTTACATCCACCTGCGGAAGAGCGGGAAATTCAGTGGCGTAGCGATGATTATCGGGATGCAGCTTACCGATATATTGGAAAAGCTCACCATCCACAGCAATCGTGCCGGTGATGAATTGGCGCTCATTGGTCCAATGGCGGGGGACATCATCAGTCAATTTATCTGCGAAGGACCATACGTTAAACATGGGATCGTTGGTGATCAGCGGCACGCAGGGCGCACGCAATTTTTTATTTTGCATTGTGAAAATCCTCCTTATTTATTTGATTTTATTATATTTAATTTCTATGGTATTTGCAAGTTTTTTTGCGGAAACAATAGAAATGGTAATAAATTTGAAAAGCAAATGTAAACTTGATATGAAATTTATATAAATTGCTTGACAAGTTATAGAAATATGGTAGAATATGATCAAGAGGTGATCATCATGAATAAAAGTGTATATTCATTGGTATTAATGGATGATGTGGTGGATCAGGTGGATCGTTTGGCCTATGCAATGCATACCAATCGTTCCAATATGGTGAATCAGATTTTGGCTGAATATTGCTCGATGCTGACTCCCGAAAAGCGGATGCGCAGCACCTTAGAGCAGCTGGCGCAGCTGCTGGGGGAGGTGGGCTTTCAATCCTTGGCTCAACCCACCGGCAGTATGCTGATGGTAAGAAGCGCTCTCAATTATAAATATAACCCATCGGTGCGTTATCGCGTGGAGTTGTTTCGAAAATTAGAGCCGGAGTTCGGCCAGCTGCAGGTGCAGCTTCGGACCCAAAACAGAGAGTTAATATATTATGTAAATGAATTCATGGGGTTTTGGGTAAAATTGGAAGAAAAATACTTAAATCATCCTCGATCGATCGTTGAAAACGGTAGATTTTACCGAAATTTAAGGTTCGATCTGAAATTCCGCAATCAACCGGAATTAATGGGCGAATCCATAAAAGATTATGTAAACCACTTGGATCGTGCGTTGAAGCTTTATTTCGAATATCTGGATCGCCCCGCCATCGCGGCAGGGATGATCGAAGAGGTGATGCGGGAATATATTGCCCGTGGAAAAGGAGTGATATAAAATGAAAGCAGATCAGTTTACTCAAAAAAGCCTTGAGGCGATGCAGGCTGCGGAGCAATCGGCGGCAATGCGAAAAAATCCTGCGGTAGAGCAGCTTCATCTTCTTGAAGGGCTGCTCAAGCAGGAAAATGGCTTTGTCGGCGGAATAATGAAAAAAATGGGAGTTCAAGGGCTGGATGCTGATTGCGGGAAGGCGCTTGATCAGCTTCCCACCCTTAGCGCAGTAGGGCAGTTATATTGCAGTAAAGAACTTAATGATGCGCTCTCCTCGGCAGCCAAGCAAGCCGAGCAGATGGGGGATCGCTTTATTTCGGTGGAGCATCTGATGTATGGCTTGATCGATTGCAAGGATGCTGCTTTGAAAAAACTTTTTGCTGATCATAATATTCAGAAAAAGGCCTTTCTCGCCGCTTTGAAGGAGCTTCGGGGGAATACGCAGGTCAATAGCCAAAATCCGGAAGGTACCTATGATGTGCTTAATAAATATGGTAGGGATTTGGTGGAGATGGCGCGGGAGCAAAAGCTGGATCCCGTGATCGGCAGAGATGAGGAGATTCGCAATGTAATTCGTATTCTTTCTCGCAAGACAAAAAATAATCCGGTATTGATCGGTGAGCCCGGAGTGGGGAAAACGGCCATTGCAGAAGGGCTGGCTTTGCGGATTGTCCGAGGCGATGTGCCGGAAAATCTAAAGGATCGCAAATTATTTTCCTTGGATATGGGTGCTTTGATTTCGGGCGCAAAATACCGAGGGGAATTTGAAGAGCGCTTAAAGGCGGTTTTGGAAGAGGTTCGCAAAAGCGAAGGGGAGATCATTCTTTTTATTGATGAGCTGCATACCATTGTAGGTGCAGGGAAGACAGAAGGCTCCATGGATGCAGGCAATCTTCTGAAACCCATGCTGGCCAGAGGAGAGCTTCATTGCGTAGGCGCTACTACCTTGAATGAATATCGGCAGTATATTGAGAAGGATGCTGCATTGGAGCGGC
>JAFSCX010000041.1 GCA_017436525.1 Clostridia bacterium
AAAAACTCCTACGGAGATTTTTGACACGCTGGGAGACTTTCAAAAAAGAGTGCAGATTTCGTCGATCTGTTCTCGTCGGCGTTTTTTCGGGGTCCCCGACAAAACCGAAGTTTTATTGGGGAAAAGGAGGACCTAATGGTATAAGTGGATATTTTGCCATCATGCAAAATGGAACGGTTACCATTAGGTTTGACGCACGGTAGAGAGCAGATCGACGAAAAGCAGAAAATTTTAATTGAAATCCGCATCGCCATGCGGATTTTTCCTTATAGCAAGAAAACAAAGAAAAAGAGTAGAGTTTTTTTCCTTTACTGATTTATAGAATTTGCGGAATTCTTTTATTCTCTTATTCTCTGCGGTCTGTGCCTTTTTTGACAGTCTGGGCGCCTTGAGGCCTTGGCCTCAAGGCGCTGGTAATTTTAGAAGAGGCTTACTTGGTCGCTTTCCTTTTTATCCTGCTCCCGCAGCAGATGGCCTACTGCCGGTATATTCTTGGTGCGATAATAGGAAACGCTTTGGATTCCCGCCTCAGCCAAAGGTATGGCAGATGCAAGGATATTTTTCCCCTTTTGGGTCATGACGGTAACCCCTTGGGTATTTTTGGTGGTCTTTTTGGGAATCAGCGCGGAATGGACAACCAATGCTTTTTGATTGGAGGAGAGCAGCAAAAGATCCTGCTCTTCTTTCAGGTGAAGCAGAGCTGCCAAGGGCGCTTTATCAGAGCAAGCGTTGACCAAGCGGCGGCGCTTTGCTACCGTCTGATAAGCAGAGAGGGGCACTTTGCCCACCTTGCCGTTTTCATAGCAGAAACAGAGATCGCCGCTATAATCATCGGTGATGACCATGGCCACAACATTTTCATCGGCCTCCATCTCCAGCTTTGCAGGGAGATAATCGCCCAGAAGGCTGGCTTTGGTATCCTCAAATTCATAGCCGCGGGTTTTATAAGCATTTTGCTTGGTGGTAAAGAAAATCAGCTCAGAGCGGTTGGAGGCCTCAATCTGCAGGCGCAGATCATCGCCGTCTTTATATTTTTGCGCGCTGTTCATTCGAAGAGATTGAGGGGTGATCTTCTTGAGATAGCCCTCCTTGGAGAGAAAATAGGTAACTGCATAGTCCTCAATCTGCTCCTCTTCGGTAATCTCTACGATCTGATCTTCATAAACCAGCTCGGTCTTGCGGGGGGTGGCATAGAGCTTTTTCACCCGCTTGAGATCCTGCTCGATCAGGCGGCGGATCTTGGTGCGGCTTTTTAAGATGCTCTCCATCTCTTCAATCTCTTTTTCAAGATCGGCGATCTCTTCCAAGCGATTCAGAATGTATTCCTTATTGAGATAGCGCAGCTTGATATTGGCGATATATTCGGCCTGAATCTCATCGATGCCGAAGCCGATCATCAAATTGGGGACAACCTCTTCATCATGCTCGGTTTCCCGCACAATCTTGATGGCCTTATCAATATCCAAAAGAATCTTTTTAAGGCCCAGTAAAAGATGCAATTTCTCTTTTGCCTTCTGCAAAGAGAAATAGGTCCGTCTTTTGATGGCTTCGCTGCGGAAGGCGATCCATTCCTCGATCAACTCGCGCACACCCAATACCTTGGGAGAGCCGCCGATCAATACATTGAAATTGCAGCCGAAGGTATCCTCCAAGGGGGTCATCTTAAAGAGCTTGGCCATTACCTTTTCGGCATCGGTGCCGCGCTTCATCTCGATGGAGATGCGCATACCGGTCTTATCCGACATATCTTTTACATCGTTGAGCTCCTTAAGCTTTCCTGCCTTAAAGAGCTCTACGATTTTATCAATGATGGCTTCTACCGTAGTGGTATAGGGGATCTCATTGATCCAGATGATATTGCCCTCTACCTCGTATTTTGCCCGCACGCGAATGGAGCCGCGGCCGGTCTCGTAGACTTCTTTGATCTGCGATTGATGGCAGAGCAGCTGGCCGCCGGTGGAAAAATCGGGGCCGGGGAGGGTCAGCTCCAGCGGATGCTCGGGATTTTCCATCAAGGCGATCACCGTATCGCAGACCTCACCCAAATTGAAGGAACAAATATTGGAAGCCATGCCCACCGCAATGCCCTGATTGGGGGTGGTGAGGATGGTGGGGAAGGAGACGGGCAGCAGGGTGGGCTCGGTGGTGGAATTATCATAGTTGGGGACAAAGTCCACCGTATCTTTATCAATATCTCCGAAAATCTCC
The DNA here is from genome assembly GCA_017436525.1 of Clostridia bacterium. Classification (GTDB taxonomy): domain Bacteria; phylum Bacillota; class Clostridia; order Oscillospirales; family QAKW01; genus QAKW01. The sequence continues at coordinate 2,209 of JAFSCX010000041.1, forward strand.
TTGCAGATGGGCGCAAGCTTTGCTTCGGTATAGCGAGAGGCCGCGTAGGCCATATCTCTGGAATAGACTTTGCCGAAGTTGCCCTTGGATTCTACTAAGGGGAGGGGAAGGGCCTCGTTGCCGCGGGAAAGCCGCACCATGGTTTCGTAGATGGCGGCATCGCCATGGGGATTGAGCTTCATGGTCTGGCCCACGATATTGGCGCTTTTAATCAGCCCGCCATTGAGCAGATTCATTTTATACATGGTATAAAGAAGCTTGCGGTGGGCAGGCTTGAGGCCGTCGATCTCGGGGATGGCGCGTGAGAGGATGACACTCATGGCATAAGGCATGTAGTTGGTCTCCAGAGTCTCCACCACATCTTTTAAGATCGGGGCTTTTTCAATATATACTTTTTCTGTTGTCTTTTTCTTTTTCATACTGACTCCAAACCGTTATTTTTTTAAGAAAGATCCAAGTCGTCCAGATAAAGATGGCCGTTTTCGGCGATATAATCTTTTCTCCCCATAAGGTTGTCGCCCAAAAGGATGTCAAACATCTCGGCGGTTTCTTCCACTCCCGCAGGAGTTACCTTGATGAGGCGGCGGGTTTCGGGATTCATGGTCGTCTCCCACATCATGTCCGGCTCATTTTCACCAAGACCCTTGCTGCGCATGATCTTGATTTTATGGCCCTCCAGCTTTTGGAGAAGGGCCTCTTTTTCCTTTTCGGTATAGGCAAAGTAGGTTGCCTTTTTCGTCTGGTCGGTGATCTCAAAGAGGGGAGATTCCGCAATATAGACATAGCCTTCCTCAATGAGGGTGGGGGTCAGCCGATAGATCATGGTAAGGATCAGCGTGCGGATCTGGAATCCATCCACATCCGCATCGGTGCAGATGATGATCTTATTCCATCTGAGGGCCGAAAGATCGAAGGCCTGCAGGCCTTTAGCCGTCTTTCCGCTGATCTCGACCCCGCAGCCCAAAACCTTCAAAAGATCGGTAATGATCTCGCTTTTGAAAATCTTGGTATAATCTGCCTTAAGGCAGTTGAGGATTTTACCGCGCACAGGCATAATCGCCTGAAAGAAGCTATCCCGCCCTTGCTTGCAAGAGCCCAGCGCCGAATCACCCTCCACGATATAAAGCTCTCTTTTAGCCACTTCTTTGGTCTGGCAATCCACAAACTTTGCAATGCGATTGGTCATATCAATAGAGCCGGAGAGGGTCTTTTTAATATTGATCCGCTCTTTTTCGCTCTTCTCGCGGGCTCTTTTATTGACCAAGACCTGATTGGTGATTCGCTGGGCTTCGTTGGGATTCTCGATGAAATAGATTTTCAGATTCTGCCGCAGAAAATCGGTGGTACATTCTTGAATGAATTTATTGGTAATGCTCTTTTTGGTCTGATTTTCATAGGAGGTGATGGTGGAAAAACAGTTGGAGACAAAAAGCAAGCAATCGGAAATATCCGCAAAGGTAATTTTGCTCTCGCCTTTATTATATTTACCATTGTTTTTCAGATAGGCATCGATCTCTGCTACAAACGCATTTCGCAACGCCTTTTCCGGCGCACCGCCATGCTCCAAAAAGCTGGAGTTATGATAATATTCGATCAGGTTGACCCGATTGGAAAAGGCCATGGCGCAGGAAAGCTTGACCTTATATTCGGGGCGGTCCTCCCGATCGCGGCCTTGCCGCTCATCCTGCCAGAATACGGGGGCGGAAAGCCCATCCTCGCCCAGCAGCTCGCGGGTATAATCCATGATGCCTTCCTGATAGCAGTATTCTTTGGTCTCAAAGCCCTTCTCGGACTCGTTTTTATAAATAAAGGTCAGCCCTGCATTGACCACTGCCTGCTTTTGAAGGATATCTTCATAGTAGGCACTATCTACTGCAATATCGGTAAAGACCTCCCGATCGGGCTTCCAGCGAATGATGGTGCCGGTCCGCTTTTGAGAGGCTTCCTCTTCCATCAGGCCGCCCTTATTATAGCCCTTTTCAAAATGGAGGGTATATTTCTTATTATCCCGATAGACCGTAACATCCATATATTCCGAGGAGAATTGGGTGGCGCAAGCACCAAGGCCGTTGAGGCCTAAGGAGTATTCATAGTTTTGCCCTTGGTTGGTATTATATTTACCGCCGGCATAGAGCTCGCAGAAGATCAGCTCCCAATTGAAGCGCTCCTCTCGCTGATTATAGCCCACCGGCATACCGCGGCCGAAATCCTCTACCTCTACCGATTGATCTTTATAGCGGGTTACAATGATCTTCTTTCCGTGGCCTTCTCTGGCCTCATCAATGGAGTTGGAAAGGATCTCAAAGATGGCATGCTGGCAGCCGTCCAGCCCGTCGGAGCCGAAGATGACGCCCGGCCGCAGCCGCACCTTATCCGGGCCTTTTAATTGGACGATACTCTCGTCGTTGTAGTCGTTTTTTCTTGCCATGGAATCCTCCTGAATCATTTTTACAACTAAATATTATACTATATAATAATAGATTTTGTCAATCTTTGGATCGGCGGAACGGGATGTAGAGCTTTTTTATAAAAAAGTGCTTGCTTTATGAGAGCAAAAGATGTAGAATAATACATTAATAAGAATTTTTAGAAAAAGGAGAAAGATCAATGAGTTACGCAGATAAGGTTTTGAAAGAAGCCCTTACTTTTGATGATGTTTTGCTGGTTCCCGCCAAGAGCGAGGTGCTGCCCAATGCGGTGAAGCTGAATACGCGCCTTACCAATAAGATTAAATTAAACGTGCCTTTGATGAGTGCCGCCATGGATACGGTTACCGAGAGCAAAATGGCTATCGCAATGGCCCGTGAAGGCGGCATCGGCGTTATACATAAAAATATGACCATCGAGCAGCAGGCAGAGGAAGTAATGAAGGTAAAGCGCTCGGAGAACGGCGTTATCAACGATCCCTTCTATCTTTCTCCCGATAATTATGTCTATGAAGCCGATGAGCTGATGGGCAAATATAAAATCTCCGGTGTGCCTATTGTCGAGAATGATGAGCTGGTGGGAATTATCACCAACCGTGATATGCGGTTCATGGTCGATTTCAATGTAAAAATTTCTACCGTGATGACCCCGAAAGACAAGCTGGTAACCGCGCCTGTGGGCACCACTCTGGAAGAAGCAAAGGTAATTCTGCAGAAGCATCGTGTAGAGAAGCTTCCTTTGGTAGATGAAAAGGGCAAGCTTTCAGGGCTGATCACCATTAAAGATATTGAAAAGAGCGTGCAGTATCCCAATTCTGCAAGAGATGAGCAGGGGCGCCTGCTTTGCGCTGCCGCAATCGGGATTACCAACGATGTATTGACAAGAGCAGGTGCGCTGATCAATGCGGGCGTTGATGTATTGGTATTGGATTCTGCCCACGGCCATTCTGCTAATATCATGAAGACCATCAAGCTGGTGAAGGAGAATTTCCCCGGCATTCAGCTGGTGGCCGGTAATATCGCTACCGCCGAGGCGGCTGAGGATCTGATTGATGCAGGTGCCGATGCGGTAAAGGTCGGGATCGGCCCCGGTTCCATCTGCACCACCCGCGTAGTATCGGGTATCGGCGTGCCTCAGCTGACGGCTGTCATGGATGTGGCAGAGGTATGCTCCCGCCGCAATATTCCTCTGATTGCAGATGGCGGCATCAAATTCTCCGGTGATATTGTAAAAGCGATTGCCGCAGGCGCCGATGTCATTATGGTCGGCTCTCTGCTTGCAGGGTGTGAGGAAAGCCCCGGTGAAGAGGAGCTTTATCAGGGCCGTCGCTTTAAGTCCTATCGCGGAATGGGCTCTATGGCCGCTATGGCAAAGGGCTCTGCCGATCGCTACTTCCAGACCGGCACCAAAAAGCTGGTTCCCGAAGGGGTAGAAGGTCGTGTACCTTTTAAGGGCGCCATGGGCGATACCGTCTTCCAGCTGATGGGCGGCTTGCGCTCCGGCATGGGCTATTGCGGCACCGAAACCATCGAAGAGTTGAAGAAAAACGGTAAATTTGTAAAGATTACCGGTGCAGGCCTTATTGAGAGCCATCCCCATGATATTCATATTACCAAAGAGGCTCCCAACTATACTTCCGATTCCAAATGAGCATGAGAGATTCCTCATGGATCGACCATCTGGCAGCCCTCTCCTCTCTTTCTTTTGAGGGGGAGGAGAAGGAGCGGATGGCCGCTGATATGGCGCGGATCATGGAGCTGATGGATCGGGTGTCGCAAGCGGAGATTGGGGAGGAAGAGTTTCTCTTGGAGGCTGAGGGCTCCATGGCGCTTTTGCGCGAAGACATCCCTGCGCCGTCCATAGAAAGGGAGCGTCTTCTTTCCAATGCAAAAGGCAGGCAGGGCTCCTATTTTGCAGTAAAGAAAATAATGGATTAAAGGAGCAATGCGATGAATTTACACCTGAAATCCATTAAAGAGCTTCGCGCTCTTCTGGATGGGGGCGATATTACCGCCCAAGAGCTTACGCGCTATTATTTAGACCGCATTGAGGCGCTGGATCCTAAGCTCCGCGCCTATATTACCGTCAATACCGCCGCTATGGAGCAAGCGGAACGGGCGCAGGAGAAAATCAAAGCAGGCCTTGCGAAGCCGCTTACGGGAATCCCTCTCGGCTTGAAGGATAATATCTGCACCAAAGATCTGCGCACCACCTGCGCTTCCAAAATGCTTTCGGATTTTATTCCGGCTTATTCAGCGACCGTGGCGGAAAAATTAGAGGAGGCGGGGGCCATATTCCTCGGCAAGCTCAATATGGATGAATTTGCCATGGGCGCCACCACAACCACCTCCTATTTCGGCAATACCATGAATCCCTATGATTTGGAGCGTGTCCCCGGCGGATCTTCCGGCGGCAGTGCTGCAGCAGTGGCCGCAGGGCTTTGCGTTGCGGCCTTGGGCAGCGATACCGGCGGCTCTATTCGCCAGCCGGCATCCTTTTGCGGCGTTACGGGCTTGAAGCCTACCTACGGCAGAGTCTCCCGCTATGGGCTTGTGGCATTCGCTTCTTCGCTGGATCAGATCGGGCCCATCGGAAAGAGCGCAAGAGATTGCGCTATTCTTTTGGATGCCATCTCCGGCAAAGATTCTAAGGATATGACCTCGAAGGAAAGCGCCCCTGTTTGCGAGCAGATGGGTCAGCTCATCGAAGGAAAGGTGATCGGCCTTCCTAAGGAATTTTTCCAAGAAGGCATGGATCAGCAAGTGAAGGATGCAGTGCTGAGCGCAGCGCAGCGATTTCAAGAGTTGGGCTGTATCATCAAGGAGGTTTCCCTTCCGTCCTTGGATCTGATGATCCCCGCTTATTATTTGATCTCCTCTGCGGAAGCTGCCTCCAATCTTGCCCGATATGATGGTGTGCGCTATGGCCATAGAAGCCAAGAAGGTGCCACCTTTGAGCAGCAAAGAATTGCCGCTCGCAATGAAGGCTTCGGCAAAGAAGTCAAGCGCCGGATTCTTTTGGGCAATTATGCGCTTTCCGGCGGGTATTTTGAAGAATATTATAAAAAAGCATGCCTGATTCGGCGTAAAATCCAAAAAGAATACGAGGCAATTTTTGAAAGCTGCGATTGTATTCTGATCCCCACTGCCCCCACGGCCGCTTATAAGTTTTCGGAGCAGAGGGAGGATCCTGCCGCTTTGTATCTTGCCGATATTTATACTGTCGGTGCGAATATTGCGGGCTTGCCTGCGGTAACGACCACCTGCGGCTATACCAAGGAATGGATGCCCATCGGCATGAGCCTTGTGGGCAAAGCCTTTGCCGATGGTGAGATTCTGAATATGGCGGATGCATTTGAGCGCCGATTCAATTATATTTTGAATGATTTTTGCTTGTAATCTTATTTAATATGTGTTAAAATAAAATAAGTTAGAGGAAACTGCCTTTATGAGGCAGCGCCTCCGATGAGAGACGGGTGCGGCGCAATGGGCGTGCCGTGAACCATGTCAGGCGGGGAACCGAGCAGCATTAAGCGGACCTTCGTCTATGTGTGCCGAAGACCTGTTTTAAGTCGGCGGCGTTGTCTCATAAGGGCAGTTTCTTCATTTTTAAGGAGTGTATAATGTATCAGGCTCTCTATCGGAAATATCGGCCGCTGACCTTTGAGGATGTGGTCGGTCAGGAGCATATAGTAAAGACCCTTCGGGCCCAGATCGGCGCGGGGAGTATTTCCCATGCCTATCTTTTCTGCGGCACCCGCGGAACCGGCAAAACCACCTGCGCCAAAATTTTAGCGCGGGCGGTCAATTGCGCCATGCCTCATGAAGGAGATCCTTGCAATGAATGTCCCCAATGCTTAGGGATCTTAAATGAATCCACTATGGATGTGGTGGAGATTGATGCCGCCACCAATACCGGCGTGGGGGATGTGCGGGAATTGCGGGAAGAGCTGATTTATGCCCCCGCCTCCGGAAAATATCGGGTCTATATCATCGATGAGGTGCATATGCTCAGTACAGCGGCCTTCAATGCATTGCTGAAGACCTTGGAGGAGCCGCCTTCTCATGTCATTTTTGTATTGGCAACTACCGAGATTCATAAAATCCCCGCCACCATCCTTTCCCGTTGCCAGCGCTTTGATTTTAAGCGCCTCTCTCCCGAGCTGATTGCAGGGCGGCTGGAATATGTGGCCGAGCAGGAGGGCTTCAAGCTGGAGCGGGATGCGGCGTTGCTTCTTGCCCGCCTTGCCGATGGCGCTTTGCGGGATGGCTTATCCCTTTTGGACCGTTGCCGCGATGGCAATGAGCCGGTTACCCTTCAGCGGGTAGAGCAGATTGTCGGCGTCATGGGCGGAGAGCAGCTGATGGGCGCTGTGAGAATGGCGTGGAATCGGGATGCCGCAGGGCTCCTTCGCTTCTATCGGGATGCCCGCGAGCGCTATGCAGGCCCTGCTCAGCTGTTTGGCGATCTATGCGCCCTGCTCAGAGATCTTCTGATCTGCAGCGTTACCGAAGAGCCGGAAAAGCTGATCGAAGGGGATGCCAAAGAATTAAAAGAAAAAATCGCTCTCTCCAGAGAGCTTCCCACCGCCTGCATTGTGCGGATGATGCGCACCTTGCAGGATGGCATTTATGAACTTGGCAGAACAGCCGAAAAGAGCCTTTCTGCAGAGATGACCTTGATCTCCCTATGCCGAGAGGAATTGGGGGAGGATATTGCATCTCTGAGCGCGCGGATTGCGCGCTTGGAGCGCGGAATTCCCCCTATGGCAGCGGCGGCCTCCGCTCCCGCGGCAGAGCCGAAAAAAGAGGCGGCGCCGGCTCCCTCCCAAGCGCCCAAAGCCAAGGAGCCTGCGGCAGAAATATCCCAAGGGGAGGAATGTCCCTTTTGGGAGCCGATGAAGGAATGTCTGCCCGATATGGGCCGCGCCAACCTTTTGGGATTTTTATTGGATATCAAGCCCTCTCTGGCGGGGGATCGGCTGATCCTTTCCAGCGAGCAGAGTATTTGCATCGAATTTTTGAATAAGCCTGAAAATAAAGCGGCGCTGCAGGAAGCGGCAAGCCGCGCGGCAGGCAGAGGAATTTTGGTGGAATTGAGGCAATCTGAGCCTGCAATGGCGGAGGATGACCCCATGAACGAGCTATTAAATTTATAAGGAGAAATAAAAATGAAGGCAAGATTACCGGAAGGTTATAATATGAAGCAGGGCGATATGATGCGCCGTGTGCAGAAAATGCAGGAAGATATGCAAAATGCCCAGCAGGAGGTAGAAGCTTCTGTATTTGAAGCGGCTGCAGGCGGCGGAGCAGTGGCAGTCAAGGTAACCGGTAAAAAAGAGTTGGTAGAGGTAAAGATTCAGCCCGAGGTAGTGGATCCCGATGATGTGGAGATGCTGGAGGATCTGATCGTTGCCGCTGTCAATGAAGGAATGAAGCAGGCAGATGCTGCAATGGAGCAGAAGATGGGCGCTATCACTGGCGGGCTGAATATCCCCGGTATGGGCGGTCTTTTCTAAGATAAAAGTATGCCGAATATTGAGCAGTTAAATAAATTGATCGGGCAGTTTGGGAAGCTGCCGGGCGTTGGCGCAAAGACCGCCCAGAAGATGGCCTATTTCATGCTTGCCCAGCCGGATTCGGCGGTCAAGGAATTCGCTGATACCCTTCTGAAGTCGCGGGATCTCATTCGCTGCTGCCCCCATTGCCAGAATCTGACCGACCGCCCCCTTTGCCCCATCTGCGCAGATCCAAAGCGCCAAAAGAGCGCCATTTGCGTGGTGGAAAAGCCGGAGGATGTGGAGGCGATGGAGCGCACCCGTACCTTTACGGGGACTTATCATGTCCTCCATGGCTTGATTTCGCCTGTCAATGGAATCGGCGCCGATCAGCTTCGGATCCGCGAACTTTTGCATCGGGTTGCGGAAGAAGAGATCGAGGAGGTAATCCTTGCCACCTCCCCGAATGTGGAAGGGCAGGCGACCGCCCTCTATCTCAATAAATTGATCAAACCGTTTGGTGTGCGGGTTACAGGCCTTGCCCTCGGAATCCCCGTGGGCGGCACCTTGGAATATGCCGATAGCCTGACATTGACCCGCGCCATGGAGAATAGGAGGACTTTTGAATGAATACCTACCGTCCCAGAGGCGTTTGCTCTCAAAATATTCAATTTGATGTAGCAGAGGACGGAACCATCCATCATGTATCCTTTATGGGTGGATGCAACGGAAATTTGCAGGGCATCGGCGCATTGGTGGAGGGGATGGAGCTTGAGGAAGCAATTCGCAGGCTTTCCGGCATTAAATGCGGCTGGAAGGAAACCTCCTGCCCCGACCAACTTGCGCAGGCTTTAGCAAAATATAGAGAAGAACATTTATAATTATAAGGAGGAATACCCATGAGCAATTATATCCAAGAATACGAGCGTTGGCTTAATTTCGGAGAACTGGACGGCCGCCTGAAGGCAGATCTCATTGCCATTCGTGGCGATGAGGATGAGATTCAATCTCGCTTTGGCTGTGATCTGGTCTTTGGCACCGGCGGCCTGCGGGGTATCATGGGCGGCGGTACCAACAGAATGAACATCTATACCGTTCGTCGCGCGTCCCGTGGCTTTGGTAATTATATTGTAAGCCTTGGGAAAGAGGCGATGGATCGCGGCATTGTCATCGCCTATGATTGCCGTAATAACGGCACCCGCTTTGCAATGGAAACCGCGCTGACCATGTGCGCTTTAGGCATCCATGTGCGGCTCTTTGATTCTCTGCGCCCCACTCCCGAGCTTTCTTTTGCCATTCGGGATTTCGGCGCCATCGGCGGTGTCAATATCACCGCTTCCCATAATCCGAAGGAATATAATGGTTATAAGGCCTATTTTGAAGATGGTGCGCAGCTTTCCGGCGATCAGGCTGATTTCATTTTGGGCGAGATGCAGAAGGTAGATCCTCTGAATGTGGAAACCATGGCTGAAGAGGAAGCAAAAGCCAAAGGCCTTTTGGAGATCATCGGGGAGGAGACCGATCAGCGCTATCTGGCAAGAGTGCTTGCTGAGCAGCTGGATCTCGGAGAATTGAAGCCCGAAGCCAAGGAACTTTCTATTGTATATACCCCCTTCCACGGCACCGGCTATAAGCTGGTCCCCGAAATCTTCAAGGCATTGGGCGCCAATGTCTCCTTTGTAGAGGAGCAGATGATTCCCAATGGAGATTTCCCCACTGTCAAGAGCCCCAACCCCGAAGAAAAGGAAGGCTTCACCTTAGGGCTGGAGCTTGCAAAGAAAGTGAATGCCGATCTGATCATCGCTACCGATCCCGATGCCGATCGGGTGGGCGTTGCCGCTCTCAATGGGGATTCTGTTACCCTCTTTACCGGCAATCAAATGGCGGCTCTTTTGATCGAATTCATGATCGAGGTGGAAAAGAAGAACGGCAAGCTGCCTGCTAATGCGGCAGTGGTATCCACCATTGTATCCTCTAAGCTGCCCAAGCGCATCTGCCAGCAGAATGGGGTGGCCTATTTTGAGGTACTTACCGGCTTTAAGTATATCGGCGAGATGATGGAGCGCTTTAAGCAAAATGGAGATTATAGCTATTTCCTCGGCTTTGAGGAAAGCTATGGCTATCTGAAGGGCGATTATGCCAGAGATAAGGATTCTTTGGTGGCTTCCATGCTGATTGCCCAAATGGCAATGTACTATAAAAATAAGAATAAGAACCTTGTCCAGGCTCTGGAGGATATCTATCAGAAATACGGTTATTATGTAGAGGATACCGTAAGCTTTAAGATCGAGGCTGTCATGCCTCAGCAGAGAATGGATGAGATTATGGCCAATCTGCGGGAGAATATTCCCGAGACGTTGGGCGGCCGTAAGGTGGTAGAATTCCGCGATTATAAGAAGCATATTATCCGCGATATTGCTACCGGCAAGGAAAAGGAAACCGGGCTTCCCACCTCGGATGTGCTTTACTTTATTTTTGAGGATTCCACCCATGTGGTGGTTCGCCCCTCCGGCACCGAGCCGAAGGTAAAGGCCTATTTCCTCACCGGCGGTGAAAATCGCTTCGATTGCACCAGCAAGATTGATTCCTTCAAGAAGGTATTTGCAGAGCTGCTCAAATAATGGAATAAACGATCGATTGTGCCCCTTAAAGCGCAATCGATCGTTTTATTATTTGATTGAAAAATCCATATTTTTAATATAAAATCCATTGAATATATAAGAAAAATCGTGTAAAATAAAATTAAAATCTACATATTGAGGTGATTGCTATGCGTTACAGACAAGTCCATCTGGATTTCCATACCTCCGAGAAGATCGGCGGAATTGGAGAAAAGTTTTCCAAGGAGCAGTTTCAGAAGGCTCTGAAGCTTGGGCATGTGGATTCCATCACTGTATTTTCCAAGTGCCATCACGGCTGGGCCTATCATCCCAGCAAGGCCAATGAGATGCATCCTGAGCTGAAATTCGATCTTTTGAAGGCGCAGATTGAGGCGGCTCATGAGATCGGAGTCAAGACTCCGGTTTACCTTTCTGCGGGCTTTGATGAAAAGGCGGCAGTAGTTCATAAGGATTGGTTGCGCTATTCCAAAGAGCAGATGGAGGCGGGAGAGGTATCCTTCGAGAAGCCCTACTATCATCTGATGTGCCTCAATACGCCTTATCTGGAGTATCTGCTTGAGCAGATCAAAGAGGTTTGCGAAAATTATGATGCCGATGGGATCTTTTTGGATATTGTATCTCCCGGCAACAGTAAGTGCTATTGCGAATCCTGCCGCGCATCCATGGCCGATATGGGGCTGGATTATGAGAATCCTGCCGATGTGAAAAAGCATGGCGAGTTGGTTTATGCCAACTATACCAAGCGGGTAAGAGAGACCATTGATTCGGTCAAGCCCGGTCTGCCTGTCTTCCATAACGGCGGCCATATCGGCGCAGGCCGCAGAGATCTTGCTAAAATGAATACCCATCTGGAGCTGGAGAGCCTGCCTACCGGCGGCTGGGGCTATGACCATTTCCCCAAATCCGCAGCCTATGCCCGCACCCTTGGCATGGAATATCTGGGAATGACCGGAAAATTCCATAAGAGCTGGGGTGAATTCGGCGGCTTTAAGCATCCCAATGCCCTGCGCTATGAGGTGGCGCTTTCTGCTGCCAATGGTGCTAAATGCTCGGTGGGGGATCAGCTTGCCCCCAATGGTCTGATGGATGAGGCAACCTATCATCTGATTGCCGCAGGCTATGCCCCTCTGGAGGAGCGGGAGCCTTGGCTGAAGAATGCTGAAAATGTGGCAGATATCGCAATCATTACCAATGAAGCCATTCGCGCCTATTATAATTCAGAAGCAGAAGACCCTGCTCAGCCTACGGGCAGCGATAATGGTATTTCTCGTATCCTGCTGGAAAATCAGTATCTCTTCAATATTATCGATCTGGATGTGGATTTTACCGCCTATAAATTGCTGATCCTGCCCGATAATATCTTGCTGGATGATGCATTGACCGAAAAGATCAAGGCCTATATGGAGCAGGGCGGTAAGGTGCTTGCAAGCTTCAAATCCGGCATGAAGACGGATGAGAGCGGCTTTGCCCTTGATATCGGCGCAAAATATGAGTGCGCAAGCGAATATAAGCCCACCTATATCCGCCCCTCTTTCGAGCTTCCCGCTTTGCAAAATTCCGCCTATGTAGTCTATAAGGATTGCTTGAAGGTGGAGGCAGAGAAGGGCGAGAGCCTCGGGATCATTGAGCCCCCTTATTTCAATCGCACTGCTGAGCATTTCTGCTCCCATCTCCATGCCCCTGCCTGCGGCGAAAAATATGGGGATGCTATCATCAAAAACGGCAATCTCACCTATATTGCCCATCAGCTTTTCTATGAATATGCCACCATGGGCAATGTCTATGTAAAAGAGATTGTGGATCATCTGATCGCCGATTTGCTGGGCGAGGATCGCAGCCTCAAAGCGGCTCTGCCTGCGCAGGGAATTGCCACGCTGATGGAGGATTCCGAGGCGGATCGCTTGATTGTCCATACCCTTTATGCAAGCCCTGTCCGCCGCGGAAAGGATACCGAAATTATTGAGGATATTATTCCCCTTTATAATATCGCGGTCTCTGTCCGCGCCGATCGTGCGCCCAAGAGCGTAAGGCTGGTGCCGGAAGGGGAGGAGCTGCCCTTTGCTTATGAGAATGGCAGAGTAACCTTCACCATCCCCAAAATTGATTGCTGGCAGATGACTGAAATTCAATTCTAATCAAAATTTCCCGCAAGAAAAAACTTGCGGGAAATTTTTTATAGGTTGCAAAATTTATTCGAATTTGATATAATATTAAATTATAGAAAAAAGTGAAAAGGGATGTTGGGAATGATGAAAAAATCATGGAAAATTCTAATCATTGCAGCGGCGGCAGTGGTGCTGCTGGCAGGGCTTTTTGCAGGCTTTTTGCTGCTCAATGATTATCATATCGAAATGGCGCTGAACGGGGAAAAGGAAATTACCTTGGAATATGGGGATACTTTTACCGATGAAGGGGCGAAGGCGGCATTGGTAGGCAAATGGCACCTGAAAAAGGGAAAGGCCCTTGAGGTGAGCGCGGAAGGTGCGGTGGATGAGAAAAAATTAGGGGAATATACCATCACCTATTCGGCTAAAGTTCCTCGCAGAAAGGCTGAGATCAGCCGCGTTGTAAAGATTGTGGATACCAAAAAGCCTTCTTTGAAGCTCAAAGGAGAGGAAAAAATCACCCTTACGGAAGGGCAGGAATATAAAGATCCCGGCTTCACCGCCGAGGATAATTATGATGGGGATCTGAGCAAAGAGGTAAAGACGGAAGGGAAGGTAGATTCTAAAACCCCCGGCACCTATAAGCTGAGCTATTCGGTAAAGGATAGCAGCGGCAATTCCGCCACTGCCGCGCGGGAAGTGGTTGTGAAGAAAAAGGTTTCCCGCCCTGCGGCCTCCGGCGGCTCTGCGGGGGTTACGGATAAGGTAACGGTGATTCCCGGGGAGAAGACGGTCTATCTCACCTTCGATGACGGCCCCGGCCCTTATACCGCAAAGCTTTTGGATATTTTGAAGAAATACAATGCGAAGGCCACCTTCTTTGTCATCGATAAGGGCTCCTATATGAGCCTCTTGGGGCGGATGAAAAATGAGGGCCATGCCATCGGTCTGCATACGGCTTCTCATAACTATAGAAAAATCTATTCAAGCGAGGAGGCCTTCTTTAAGGATATCGAGGCGCTCCAAAGCATTGTAGTGGCCCAGACGGGCAGCCGCAGCACCTTGCTGCGCTTTCCCGGCGGCTCTTCCAATACAGTAAGTTACTTTAATCGGGGCATTATGTCTCGCTTGGTCCATGCCGTTACCGATAAGGGCTATCGCTATTTCGATTGGAATGTCAGCAGCGGAGATGCGGGGGAGACCACCTCTACCTCTCAGGTGGCCCGTAATGTAATCAACGGCATCAGCGGCAAGCGGGTTTCGGTGGTGCTGCAGCATGATATCAAAGGCTTCAGCGTGAATGCGGTGGAGCAGATCCTGCAGTGGGGGCAGGCCAACGGCTATACCTTTAAGGCCTTGGATATGACCTCTCCTACCGCCCATCACGGCGTAAATAACTAACGAATAATCTCACCTCTTCGATGCATAGAATAGCACCGAAGAGGTGATGTTTTTAATGGAAAAGGAACAGCAAGTTGCAGGGAATCATCTTCTGAGCCTTGAAAATCGGCAGCAGCTACGGGCGACGGGCGTGCTGGATGTGGATAGCTTTGATGAGCGGGCAGTGGTGCTGCTTACCAATATGGGCGTACTTACGGTAGAGGGAGAGGATCTGCATATCAATCAGCTCAATGTGGCCAATGGGGATATTGCCATCGAGGGTGCGGTGGAGCGCATGACCTATACCGATTTGAAGGGAAAAAGCGGCGGCGGGATGTTGGGCCGTCTTTTCCGCTGATGGAGACCTATCTTTCTCAGCAGGCGGTTGCTTTTTTATGGTCGGTGGTGCTGGGCGCGGCCATCGGGGGGATCAATGATTGCTTTCGGGTCGGCAGAATCCTCTGGAAAAAAGGGGCAGTATGGGTCTTTTTTGAGGATCTGCTCCTCTTTTTCATCGGAGCGGTGCTGACCTTTATTTGCCTTGCTTTGACCAACTATGGGCAGGTGCGCTTTTTTCTGCTTCTGGGGGAACTCTTGGGCTTTTTGCTTTATTTTCACACCCTTGGGGTCTTTGTAACGGCGGCGGCAAGGCTTCTCTCTCGCTTTTTTCGGTGGATTGGTAGGGGAATTGCAAGGATTTGGGTCCGTTTTTGGGGGATTTTGAAAAAAATTATGAATTTTTCAAAAAAACCCTTTATTTTTCTTTCCAAATGGTTTAATATAATAATGATTGATTACGGAAGGAGGAGAGCGACCCATGGCAAAAGCAAAAAGAGCAAAGAAACTGAATCCCGCGATTAGATTGCTGCTGGTGGTGGCATTCCTCTATATTGCAGGCACTTTTATTACCAATATTGTAAAAGTCCAGATGCAGATCAGTGAAAAGAAGCAAGAACTCACCGAGACCAATGCCAAGATTACTGCGCAGGAAGTAAAGAATGAAGAGCTGAATAATCAGCTCAATGCCAAGGTTGATTATGCTTATGTGGAGAAGATCGCCAGAGAGCGTGGCTTTGTGGATGAAGGCGAAATTGTCTATGATAATATTACCGATGAATGATTCCGAAAAGTGCTGTTTTTCGGAATCATTTTTTTGTGGATTCGCAGATCCTTCTATTGACAATTTTTGTATATAATAGTATAATAAATAAAACCTATGATTATATAGTATAATCAAACAGATCAGAAAGGAATCGCTCATGAACAATACTTTGAAAAACGCGCTTGTTTATCAAAACGGTAAGATGCAGAAGATGGATTTCTCCTTTGCATCGGCCGATGCGTCTTTTCTTGGGGCTGAGTGTTTCCAAAATCGAAATATTGCGGTATTTCCCGGTTTTTGCGATGTGCATGTGCATTTTCGTGAACCGGGATTTTCTTATAAAGAGACCATTGCAAGCGGATCGGCAGCGGCCGCGGCAGGGGGCTATACCGATGTCTGCACCATGCCGAATCTGAATCCGGTGCCCGATAGCGCGGAGCATCTGAATCAGCAACTGGAGCTGATCAAAAAGCAAGCGACCATCGGGGTGCACCCATATGGCGCAATCACCATCGGTCAGGCAGGGGAGGCCCTTGCAGATCTTGAAGGAATGGCGGAAGGGGCCATTGCTTTTTCGGACGATGGAAAAGGCGTGCAGGATGAGGCCATGATGCGGGCGGCAATGATCCGCGCAAAGGCGCTTAGGAAAATCATCGTGGCCCATTGCGAGGATAACAGCCTGCTTCGCGGCGGCTATATTCACGATGGCCCTTATGCCAAAGCCCATGGCCATAAGGGCATCTGCTCCGAAAGCGAGTGGGGCCCGATTGCAAGGGACCTGAAGCTTGCCAAGGAGATCGGCTGCGCCTACCATGTCTGCCATATCTCCGCCAAGGAGAGCGTGGAGCTGATTCGAAGGGCCAAGGCAGAAGGGGTGGATGTAACCTGCGAGACGGCTCCCCACTACCTGCTGATGAACGATAGCATGCTTCAAGAGGACGGCCGCTTCAAGATGAATCCCCCCATTCGGGAGGAAGCCGATCGGCAGGCCCTTGTGGAAGGCCTTATAGATGGCACCATCGATATGATCGCCACCGACCATGCGCCCCATAGCGCGGAAGAAAAATCCCGTGGCTTGGAGAAAAGCCTGATGGGGGTTGTGGGGCTGGAAACCGCATTCCCCGTGCTCTATTGCGGGCTGGTGCAAAAAGGAATCCTTCCTCTGGAGCGATTGATCGAGGCCATAGCCATTCGGCCGAGGGAGCGATTCGGCCTTGAATGGAATGAGGATTATTGCGTCTATGATTTAGATGCGGAATATAAAGTAGAACCGGAGCATTTCCGCTCCTTAGGCAGAGCAACTCCCTTCGCGGGAGAAAAGGTCGTAGGCAAATGCCTGCTGACCGTGCGGGGCGGAAAAGTGATTTATAAGAGTGAGGAATAAAAAGGAGAGAGTAAAATGGCAAAAAGAGAAGATATTAAAAAGATTTTGATTATCGGAAGCGGCCCTATCATCATCGGGCAGGCTGCCGAATTCGACTATGCGGGCACCCAAGCCTGCCTTGCCCTGCGGGAAGAGGGGTATGAGGTTGTCCTTTGCAATTCAAACCCCGCTACTATTATGACAGATACGACGATCGCAGATAAGGTCTATATGGAGCCCCTCACTTTGGAATATGTGGCAAAGATTTTGCGCTATGAGCGCCCCGATGCCATTGTGCCCGGTATCGGCGGGCAGACCGGCCTGAATCTGGCCATGCAGCTTGAGAAAAAAGGAATTCTCAAGGAGTGCGGCGTAGAGCTTTTGGGCACCAGCAGCGAGAGTATTGAGCGGGCAGAGGATCGGGAGCTCTTTAAGGAACTTTGCGAATCCATCGGCGAGCCGGTCATCCCTTCTGAGATCACCTATTCCTTGGAAGAGGCCAAAGCGGCTGCAGCGCGGATCGGCTATCCTGTCGTATTGCGCCCTGCCTTTACCTTAGGCGGGACCGGCGGCGGTTTTGCTTATAACGAAGCAGAGCTGGAGGAGATCGGTGCCAACGCCTTTAAGCTTTCTCCCGTTCATCAGGTGCTGATTGAAAAGAGCGTAAAGGGCTATAAAGAAATTGAATTTGAGGTCATGCGGGATTCCAATGATACCGCTATTACGATCTGCGGCATGGAGAATGTGGACCCTGTAGGGGTCCATACCGGCGATTCTATCGTTGTGGCTCCCATCCTTTCCTTGAGCGATGAGGATCTTCATCGGCTCAATTCCAGCGCCATCAAGATCATTCGTGAGTTGAAGATTGAAGGCGGCTGCAATGTGCAGTATGCTCTGAATCCCGAGACCGGCGAGTATTATCTCATCGAGGTCAATCCCCGCGTTTCCCGCTCTTCTGCCTTGGCTTCCAAAGCCTCCGGCTATCCCATCGCCAGAGTAACGGCTAAGATTGCAGTGGGCATGGCGCTGGAGGAGATCCCCGTAGCGGGCGGCAATGCCGCCATCGAGCCTCGGCTGGATTATATTGTAGCAAAATTCCCTCGCTTCCCCTTCGATAAATTTGCCTCTGCTCCCAATACTTTGGGGACGCAGATGAAGGCCACCGGCGAGGTAATGGGCATCGGCTCCACCTTGGATGAGTGCTTCTTGAAATCAGTCCGCTCTTTGGAGACGGGCGTATGCCATGTGCATCTTGCTCAATTCGATCATATGAGCAAAGAAGAGCTCTTTGATTATATCAAAGAATTCAAGGCGGATAATATTTATGCCATTACCCAGCTGATCCGCTTGGGTGTCAGCGTAGAAGAGCTTCATGAGGCAACCAAGATCACCGAGCTTTTCTTGGAATGTCTGGAGCGGATTGTAAAGATGGAGAATCTTTTGAAGGAAAAGAAGGGGGACGAGAAGACCCTTCGTGCCGCCAAGCAGATGGGCTTTTCCGATCCCTTTATCGCCCGCCTTTGGGAGTGCGATGAGCTTTCCATCTATCAGCAAAGAAAGGCGGCCGGTATCACCCCCGTATTCCGTATGGTAGATACCATGCATACCGGCAAATATATTGCCTATCTCTATTCTTCTTATATGGGCGAGAATGATTCTCGGCTGACCGATAAGAAAAAAATCGTGGTATTGGGGGCAGGCCCCATCCGTATCGGGCAGGGCGTGGAATTTGATTATTCCACCGTCCATTCGGTGCAAACCATCAAAAAGGAAGGCTATGAGGCCATCATTATCAATAATAACCCCGAGACGGTTTCTACCGACTATACCACAGCCGATAAGCTCTATTTTGAGCCCCTGACCCCCGAGGATGTAATGGCGATCCTTGATTTTGAGCAGCCGGAAGGGGTAGTGGCTTCTCTGGGCGGCCAGACCGCCATCAATTTGGCAGAGCCTTTGATGAAGCGGGGCGTGAAGATTATCGGCACCGATTGCGAGGCCATCGATAAAGCGGAGGACCGTAATCAATTTGATCAGCTTTTGGAAGAGCTGAATATCCCCCGCGCCAAGGGCTATACCGTTACCAATATCGAAGATGGCATCAAGGTGGCCAATGAGATCGGCTATCCTGTCTTGGTGCGCCCCTCCTTTGTATTGGGCGGCCGCGCCATGCAGATTGTGGCAAAGGACGAGCATCTGCGGCAATATCTGAAAACGGCTGTAGAGATCGATGAGGATAAGCCGGTATTGGTGGATAAATATATCCAAGGTAAAGAGGTTGAGGTCGATGCCATTTGCGATGGCAGAGATGTCTTTATCCCCGGCATTATGGAGCTGGTAGAGCGGACCGGCGTGCATAGCGGCGATTCCATCAGCGTCTATCCCACCTTCTCGGTCTCCGATAAGGTGAAGGGAATCATCTTGCAATATACCAAAAAGCTGGGCCTCGGAATCGGCATTATCGGGCTTTTCAATATCCAATTCATTGTCGATGCAAATGATAATGTATTCATCATCGAAGTAAATCCCCGCTCTTCCCGTACTGTCCCCTTCCTCTCCAAGGCAACCGGCTTCAGCCTTGCCGATATTGCTACGGAGGTAATCTTGGGCAAGACCTTGAAGGAGCAGGGCATCTTCGATCTGTATGCCGCCGAAAAAGAGCGCTATTATGTAAAGGTTCCCGTATTCTCCTTTAATAAGATCAAGGGCTTGGATGCTTATCTCTCGCCCGAAATGAAATCTACCGGTGAGGCCATCGGCTATGATGATAAGCTCTCCCGCGCAATGCAGAAGGCATTGATTGCTTCGGGCATGACCTTGCAGAATTACGGTACGGTCATTGTAACCCTTGCGGATGAAGATAAAGAAGAGGCCCTTCCTTTGGTTCGCCGCTTCTATAATATGGGCTTTAATATTGAGGCCACCATCGGGACAGCGAACTTCCTGAAGAAAAACGGAATCCGCACCAGAGTGCGGGGCAAGATCTCCGAAGGAAGCGAGGAAATTTTGGAATCCATTCGCGCAGGCTATGTCAGCTATGTGATCAATACCCGCGCCATTCTTTCCGGCGTCCATTATGAGGATGGTGTACCCATCCGCCGCTGCGCCGTAGAAAACGGGGTTACCCTCTTCTCCTCTTTGGATACGGTTCGCATTGTGCTGGATGTATTAGAGGAAATTACCAATAAAGTTTCGACCATCGACGCAAAATAAGGGGATATTATGAAACAAGGAATTTATACCATCCTGCGAAATGAAAAGATCGCCAAGGATGTTTATCTGATGGTATTGGCGGGGGATACCTCTGCCATTACCGCTCCCGGCCAGTTTGTCAATATCTTATTGGCAGGTAAATATCTGCGCCGCCCCATCTCCATCTGCGATTGGGATGGGGAGCGGATTACCTTGATCTATAAGGTGGTAGGCGGCGGGACTGAGCAGATGGCGGCCCTTTCTCAAGGGGAGGAGCTGGATCTGCTGGTGGGGCTCGGAAATGGATATACCACCGAGAAATGCCCCGAAAAGACCCTGCTGATCGGCGGCGGTGTTGGGGTGCCGCCTCTCTACGGCCTCTGCAAGCGCTTGATCGCCGAGGGGAAAAAGCCGCAGGTGGTGCTGGGCTTCAATACGGCCGAAGAGGTCTTTCTGAAAGAAGAATTTGAAGCGCTGGGCGCAGCGGTTACCGTAGCCACTGCCGATGGCAGCATGGGCATCAAGGGCTTTGTAACTGATGCCATGAAGGCGCTTTCCTTCGATTATTTCTGCACCTGCGGGCCCGAGCCCATGTTTCGCGCAATCGAAGGGATGGTGCAGGTGAGCGGCCAATATAGCTTTGAGGAACGAATGGGCTGCGGATTCGGCGCTTGCATGGGTTGCTCCTGCAAGACGAAGTATGGCTATAAGCGGATCTGCAAGGAAGGGCCGGTTATGGAAAGGGAGGAAATCATATGGTAAAGACGAACGTTTGCCTTTGCGGCGTTGAAATGAAGAATCCCATTGTCCCGGCCAGCGGCACCTTCGGTTTCGGCTATGAATTTGCAGAGCTTTATGATATCAATGTATTGGGTTCCCTCTCTTTTAAGGGGACCACATTAGAGCCTCGTTTTGGGAATCCTACCCCTCGTATTGCCGAGTGCAGCGAGGGCTTGCTCAATGCGGTAGGTTTGCAAAACCCCGGCGTGGATCGTGTGCTCTCCGAGGAGCTTCCCAAGCTCAAAGCTTGCTTCCAAGGCCCCATTATGGCTAATGTGAGCGGATTTTCTTTGGATGAATATCGGGAGACGGTGAAAAAGCTGGACGCCGAAAAGCAGATTGCTTGGTTTGAGGTCAATGTATCCTGCCCCAATGTCCATGGCGGCGGGATGAGCTTCGGCACCGATCCCAAGGCGGCCGCTTCTGTAACGGCTGAGGTAAAAAAGGTAACCGATAAGCCCATCATTATGAAGCTGACCCCGAATGTTACGGATATTGTCAGCATCGCGAAAGCCTGCGAGGAGGCAGGCGCCGATGGCATCAGCCTTATTAATACCCTTTTGGGAATGCGGATCGATCTGAAAAAGAAAAAGCCCATCCTTGCCAATAAAATGGGCGGATTCTCCGGCCCCGCCATTATGCCGGTGGCGCTGAGAATGATCTATCAGGTCTATGACGCAGTGAAAATCCCCATTGTGGGAATGGGCGGCGTATCATCGGCGGAGGATGTGATTGAAATGATGCTGGCAGGGGCAACCGCTGTGGAAGTGGGGGCTGCCAATCTCAGAGATCCCTTTGCGGCAAAGAAAATCGCAGAGGATCTGCCGAGGGTAATGAAAAAATACGGGATCGAGGATCTTGGTTCAATTATAGGAGGAGCGCACTAATGGGTAAGGACGTAATCATCGCTTGCGATTTTGCAAGCAAGGAAGAGACATTGAACTTTCTGGATCTTTTCAAGAAGGAAGAGCGTAAGCCCTTCTTGAAAATCGGCATGGAGCTTTTTTATGCTGAAGGCCCTGCCATTGTAAAAGAGTTGAAGGCAAGAGGCCATAAGATCTTTTTGGATCTGAAGCTTCATGATATTCCCAATACGGTGAAAAAGGCCATGGCGGTCCTTTCCCGCTTGGATGTGGATATGACCAATCTTCACGCTTCCGGCACCATCTCTATGATGGAAGGCGCCTTGGAGGGCTTAACCCGCCCCGACGGCAGCCGCCCCTTGCTGATCGCGGTAACCCAGCTTACCTCTACCGATCAGGAGCGGATGGAGCGGGATCTTTTGATTAAAGAGCCCATCGATCAGGTGGTAATGCATTACGCCTCCAATGCGGCAAAGGCCGGCTTGGATGGAGTTGTCTGCTCTCCTTTGGAGGCAGGAAAGGTGCATGATACCTGCGGCAAGAATTTTCTCACGGTTACCCCCGGTGTCCGCTTTGCGGATGGGGATGTAGGCGATCAAAAGCGGGTGATGACTCCCGAGCAGGCGAAGAAGATCGGAAGCGACTATATTGTAGTCGGTCGGCCCATTACCGCCGCAGAGGATCCTGTAGCCGCATATCGCCGCTGTGTCAGTGAATTTGTGGATTGAGGAGGAGAAAAATGGAAGGCTATAAAAGAGAGTTTATTGAATTTTTAGAGGGTGCCGGAGTGCTGAAATTCGGCGATTTCACAGCCAAGAGCGGCAGAAAGATCCCCTATTTTATTAATGCCGGCATGATCAAAACCGGTGAAGAGATTGCAAAATTGGGCGAATTTTATGCCAAGGCCTATTTTGAAAAGGTCGGCAATAAGAAGACGGTGCTCTATGGCCCTGCCTATAAGGGAATTCCCATCGCGGTATCCGTATCGGTTGCTCTTGCCAAAGAGGGCTTGGATGTTCCTTTCTTTTTCAATCGTAAGGAAGCAAAGGATCATGGCGAAGGCGGTATCTTTGTAGGCTATGTGCCTGCTGCAGGGGAAGAGATTGTCATTGTAGAGGATGTCATTACCGCAGGCACCGCTATTCGCGAGAGCATGGCCAATCTTTCTACCCTTGAGGGCGCCAAAGTGGCTGCCACCTTTGTCATGGTAGATCGTAAGGAAAAGGGCCAGGGCGAAAAGGGCGCTATGCAGGAAATTGAAGAGCAATTCGGCTTCCCCGTCTATTCGGTGGTAGATGTCTATGATATCATCGAGTATCTGGAAGAGGATGAAAAAAATGCAGAGAATGTGGCCAGAATCAAGAATTATCTGGCTGTTAACGGTGCGAAATAATGAGAAGTCTGATTGATATTTTAGAGCTTTCCGTAGAAGAGCTGGATGAGCTGATCGCGCTGGCTGAGGATATTATTGCAAACCCTGCAAAATATCAGGAAAGCTGCCGCCATAAAAAGCTTGCCACCCTCTTTTTCGAGCCCTCCACCCGTACCCGCCTCTCCTTTGAGGCGGCGATGTATGAGCTGGGCGGGGATGTCCTTTCCATGTCCAGCGCAGGCAGCTCTTCCGCCGCAAAAGGGGAGAGCGTGGCAGATACCGCGAAGACCGTCAGTTGCTATGCCGATATCATCGCTATGCGCCATCCCAAAGAGGGCGCACCGATGGTTGCGGCCATGAATGCCGGCATCCCTGTCATCAACGCGGGCGACGGCGGCCATAATCATCCCACTCAGACCCTTGCCGATCTTCTGACCATCTGGCGGGAAAAGGGAAAATTCACGGGGCTGACCATCGGCCTTTGCGGCGATTTGAAATTCGGGCGTACGGTCCATTCGTTGATCGCAGCGATGGCAAGATATACCGGCAATCGCTTTGTATTGATCTCGCCCGAGGAATTAAAGCTGCCCAGCTATGTAAAGAAGGATATTCTGGAGAAAAACGGAATTGAATATATCCAAACCACCGATTTGGAAAAAGCCCTTCCGGAGCTGGATATCCTTTATATGACCCGTGTGCAGCGGGAGCGTTTCTTTAATGAAGAGGATTATCTGCGGCTGAAGGATAGCTATATTCTGACCCCCGAAAAGTTAAAGAAAGGGAGGGCGGATCTTTCGATCCTTCACCCCCTGCCTCGCGTAAATGAAATCAGCGTAGGGGTCGACGCCGATCCCAGAGCGGTCTATTTCAAGCAGGTGCTGAACGGAAAATATATGCGGATGGCGCTGATTCTGAAGCTTTTGGAGGTGGAAGTATGAAGATCGATTCCATAAAAAACGGTTTTGTGATCGACCATATCACCGCCGGTCGGGGCATGGAGATTTATCGCCTTTTGAAGTTGGATAAGCTTTCCTGCCCCGTGGCCATTATTCAGAATGTCCTCAGCAATAAGATGGGCAGAAAGGATATCATCAAAATCGATGGCGATATCCAACTCAATACAGAGATCCTCGGCTATGTGGATCCCGATGTTACGGTGGATATCATCAAGGATGAAAAGCTGGTGGAAAAGAGAAGAATTGCATTGCCTGAAAAATTGACCAATGTAATCTTCTGCAAAAATCCTCGCTGCATCACCACCACCGAGCAGGAGCTGCCCCATATTTTTAATCTGACCGATAAGGAAAAGCGGATTTACCGCTGTATCTATTGCGAAACCAAGCATGAATAAAAAAGAGCCTCATCAAGCGATGAGGCTCTTTTTTAGATAAATTTACCAATCAGTATGGCTGATTCTTTAGCAATTTGACGTGCTTATGTTACATTAATGTTACATTTTCCCAAATCGCTTGCATTGAAATGGGGGCGTGCTATAATAAAATCAAAGGAGGCGATAGAAGATGAAAAAACGCTCAATGATCGCAATTCTCATGATTTTTGCATTGGGAATCTGCGGATGCCAAAAGGCATCTTCCGTAGAAGAACTTACCGCATCCATTGAAAAGCGAGAAGTGGAAAAGGGAATCTTGGACGAGGATTTTTATAAAGATCAACTGGGTTTTTCATGGGAACTTTTCCAAAGAAGCGCAAAGAGCGGAGCAGAGAATGTTTTGATTTCTCCTCTCTCTGTCGCCACCGCTCTTTCTATGGCGGCAAACGGTGCAGATGGGAAGACAGGGGAAGAATTTCTTTCTGTCTTGAGAGCAGACACCGGCGAGCAGTTGAACACCCGTTTATATTCTTGGCGCAAGGCTCTTGAGAGTGAAGGGGAGGTAAAGTATCGGGATGCCAATTCCATCTGGATTCGGGATCTTCCGGAGCTTGAGGTTCAGGAGGGCTTCTTGCAGGATAATGTGAGCTATTATGATGCGGAAGTATTCAAAGCGCCCTTCAATAAGGCAACCTTGGCAGAGATCAACGGTTGGGTAAAAGAGAAGACGGATGGCATGATCCCGAAATTTTTAGAGCATCTGGAAGCGGAAGGGGCTTTAATGCTGATCAATGCCATTTCCTTTGAGGGCAAATGGAAAGCTGAATATAAGGTAGTGCAGGATCGGAGTTTTACTGCTCTTGATGGGGAGCGGCAGGATGCCAAAATGATGTGCTCCACCGAAGGGACCTATCTTGAAAATGAGAGCGCTATCGGCTTTTTGCGCCCCTATAATAATCAATATTCCTTCGGCGCTCTTCTTCCCAAAGAAAAGGATGGATTTGAGCAATATATCCAGAATCTCACCGCCGAAGAATTCGGCTCCTTTATCCGCAATAAGCAATATCTCCCGGTAGATGCCGCTTTACCTAAATTCAAGAGGGAATATAGCCTTGAATTAAATGGGCTTTTGAGCGAGATGGGAATGCCCTCGGCCTTTTCTATGGAGCAGGCGAATTTTTCGAAAATAGCGGAATTGCCTTTGTATATCTCCCGTGTATTGCATCAAACTGCCATTGAGGTGGATGAGCAGGGGACAAAAGCCTCGGCTGTTACAGGCTTGGGAATGAATGGGGGCTCCTCTGCGCCGGCAGAGAAAAAGCAGGTGAATCTGAATCGCCCCTTTATCTATTTTATCCTTGATAATAGTACGGATCTTCCGATCTTTATCGGTACAGTTACTTCTTTGAAATAAAAAGGAGCAACGCCAAGGCGTTGCTCCTTAAATATTAGGGCTTAGTTTTCGCTGCGGATCAAGCCGTATTGCCCGTCCTTGCGGCGGTAGACTACGCTGATCCGATCGGTTTCGCTATCTAAGAACATAAAGAAATTATGGTCCAGAAGATTCATCTGCATAATGGCTTCATCCAGATCCATCGGCCGCAGAAAGACCTCCTTGGTCCGCACCAGGTTATAATCCTCTTCCCCCTCTTCCCAAGGATCAAAATCAGGCGCATCCTGATATAGCGCCTTGGTAAGGCGGGTTTTATTTTTGCGCACCTGCCGGATCAGCAGATCAATGATTTCATCCAAGGCAAGCATTTTATCAACGGCACTGCGCTCCCCGCGGAAGAGCATGCCGTGGTCCATTACCGTTACCTCGACAGTAACCTCCTCCCGAACGACGGTGAATGTGATGGCCGCCTCCGCTTCCTGGGTGAAGAATTTATCAAGCTTTAATAATTTGCGCTCGATGGTTTGCTTTTCTTTTTCGGAAAGGCTCAGCTTTTTGGTAACATACGTCGTTTTCATAGGGTGGACCTCCTTATGGATTGTTTTTGGAAGAATTCTCTTCCTCTTGCCTTTATTATATCATAAGAAAATTGCAAAAAATAGGGGAGTTTGGCATTTTCTACATGGGTTTACAGTGTGTAGAAATTTCATGAATCCGCTCAAAAATATTGACTTTTTGTATAATAATCGATATAATAAAAAAGTGAGTTGATTTCAACTCGCTTTATTTTTCTGCACGGAGGCAAAAAATGGCGATTTCGGATTTTCCAAGAATGTTGACCCATCTTCGTAAAGAACGGGGAATATCTCAAAAGGCGGCTGCCGAATCCTTGGGGATTTCGCAGGCGTTGCTTTCTCATTATGAGAAGGGAATTCGGGAATGCGGATTGCTTTTTTTGGTTCGTGCCGCAGATTTCTATGAGGTATCGGTGGATTATCTTCTGGGCCGCTCTCTGGAGAAGAACGGCGCTTCCATTCGGGTGGAAGAGGTGCCCGATGAGGACGCTGCAGGGCAGGGAAACCGCGGCAAAAGCCTGATGACGGTGCTCAATAAAAAATTGATCTGCAATTCTGTTACGGTAGTGGAGGAAATTCTGGGCGCGATCGGCGATCGGGAGCTGATCAATAAGGTCTCTCTTTATCTGCAGATCAGCGTATATCAAATGTTTCGCAGGCTTTATAACGGGAATGAGGAGAATCCTCAGACCTTCTTCGGTGCAGATGCCGAGATCTATGCACTTTCGGCAGATTCTGCCATGAAAAAGCTGGAGGCGGAGATCCAGAAACGGCTGAAAAAGGTGAAGATTCCTCCCTTGAATGAGGAAAAGCTGCGGGCCGCATATCCGCTTTTCGCCAGTTCTCTTTTCAATCTTCTGCAAAATGCGGAGGTCGCCATCGGCGGGCGGAAGAAATAAGTTTTTTATAAGAAGGTATTGCAATTTTTGAAAAGCTTTGCTATAATACCATCAGTATTTTAGAATATTCGGAGGAATAAAAGTGGACGCAGACAGTTGCGCGGACCCTGATAATTGCGTGAATATTGTTGAATAAAGGCATAGCCGCATTCCGTATAATGGGATGGGGTTATGTCTTTTTGTATTTTACTTAAAAGTAAGGAAAGGATTTTTTATGGACGGCGACGCGATATCGATTCTGATTATCATTATCTGTATTATTTTATCGGCTTATTTTTCTGCCACCGAGACCGCCTTTACCGGTGCCAATCGGATTCGGCTGAAAAATATGGCCGAGAAGGGCAACCGAAAGGCAAAGTTGGTATTAAAACTTTCGGATCGTTATGAGAGCCTGCTCTCTACCATTTTGATCGGCAACAATATTGTGAATATTTTGGCGGCATCTTTGGCCACTGTTCTTTGCACCAAATGGATTGTTAATGGTAGCGGCCCTGCGGTTTCTACTGCGGCAATGACGGTGATTGTATTGATCTTTGGTGAGATTTCTCCTAAGACCTTGGCGAAGGCGCGGCCTGAAAGCTTCGCAATGTTTTCTGCCCCCTTCCTGCGCTTTTTGATGGGAATCTTTCTGCCCTTTAATTTCCTTTTCGGTCTTTGGCAGAAGCTTTTAATGAAGATGACGAATGCCGAGGAAGATCACGGCATCACCGAAGAAGAGCTGCTGACCATGGTGGAAGAAGCCGAGCAAGAGGGCGGCCTTGATGAGCAGGAGAGTGATCTGATCCGCTCTGCCATTGAGTTTACCGAGCAGGAAGCGGTAGATATTCTCACTCCCCGCGTGGACCTTGTAGGCGTTCCTCACGACGCTACCAAGGAAGAGATTGCGCAGGTTTTTGCCGAAAGCGGCTTCTCCCGCTTGCCGGTCTATGAAGATACCATCGATAATATTATTGGTATCATCTATCAAAAGGATTTCCATAATTATGTCTATCATAAGGAGCCGAAGGTAAGCTCCATTCTGAAGCCCCCCATCTTTATCAATAAGAGCAAGAAGATCAACGATCTGCTGCAGGAATTGCAGCAAAAGAAATCCCATATCGCCATCGTTGTAGATGAATTCGGCGGGACCACCGGTATTGTAACCCTTGAGGACATTCTGGAGGAGCTGGTTGGTGAAATCTGGGATGAGCACGATGAAGTCGTGGAAGAGATCCATAAGGAAAGTGATGAGCTTTATTTTGTACTGGCCGGCACCAATATCGATAAATTCTTTGAGGAATTGGAAATGGATGAAGATCTGGAAGATGCCGATTATTCCTCTGTCGGCGGCTGGGTAATGGATCAGCTTGGTCATGTGCCCGAAGAAGGCGAGGCCTTTGAATATAAGCATCTCTCTGTCAAGGTTTTGAGCGTGGACGGGAACCGTGTCGAAAAGGTTCAGGTGATCGTCGGCGAACGTCAAGACGATGATGAAGATGAGGATGACTAAATCTGAAATAAAAATACGGAAAGAGCAAATTGCTCTTTCCGTTTTTTTGCAGACTGTCAAAAAAGGCACAGACCGCAGAAAATAAGAGAATAAAAGAATTCCACTAATTCTGTAAATTCACAAGGAAAAAGAAATCCTACTCTTTTTCCTTGTTTTCTTGCTATAAGGAAAAAATCCACATGGCCATGCGGATTTTGAATAAAATTTTCTGCTTTCCGCCGATCTGCTCTCTACCGTGCGTCAAACCTAATGGTAACCGTTCCATTTTGCATGATGGCAAAATATCCACTTATACCATTAGGTTCTCCTTTTCCCCAACAAAACTTCAGTTTTATCGGGGACCCCCGAAAAAACGCCGACGAGAACAGATCGACGAAATCTGCACTCTTTTTTGAGAGTCTACCAGCGTGTCAAAAACCACCGCAGGAGTTTTTTGACACGCTGAAAAAACACTCCGAGATGAATTTCATCTCGGAGTGTTGATCTATTTTGAATTAGCCGAGGCGGGCTTCGAAATCAGCCAGCTCTTTCTTCAGCTCGGCGGGAAGGGTATCATATTTATCAAACTTGGAGTAGAACTCCTTGATGCCTACGATATCTTCTTTCCACAGCTCTTTATCGACAGAGAGCAGACCCTTGATGGTATCAACGGTGATATCCTCAAGGCCTTCGATATTGATATCCTCAGCCTTGGGCAGGTAGCCGATCTCGGTCTCTACTGCATCAGCCTTACCTGCGCAGCGATCCAGAATCCACTCCAGAACACGGAGGTTATCGCCAAAGCCCGGCCAGATGAAGTTGCCTTCATCGTCGGTACGGAACCAGTTTACGTTGAAGATCTTGGGAGCGTGGGGAATCTTCTTACCCATCTCGATCCAGTGCGCAAAATAATCGCCCATATTGTAGCCGCAGAAGGGCAGCATAGCCATGGGATCACGGCGAACGACACCGACAGCGCCTGCAGCAGCGGCGGTGGTCTCAGAAGCCATGATGGAGCCTACGAATACACCGTGGTTCCAATCGAAGGATTGATATACCAGGGGAGCGGTCTTAGCGCGGCGGCCGCCGAATACGATTGCATCAACAGGCACACCATTGGGGTTATTGAACTCCTTGGAGATGCAGGGGCAATTCTCGGCGGGAGCGGTGAAGCGGCTGTTGGGATGAGCGGCGCAGGTGCTCTTATCGCTCTTTACAAACTTAGCGGGATCCCAGGGATCGCCCTTCCAGTCGATTGCATTTACGGGCAGATCCTTATTGAGGCCTTCCCACCATACATTATTATCAGCAGTATGGCAGACATTGGTGAAGATGGTGTTCTTCATGGTGGAAGCCAAAGCGTTGGGGTTGGACTTCTCGTTGGTACCGGGAGCTACGCCGAAGAAACCATTCTCGGGGTTCATGGCATAGAGGCGGCCGTCGGGGCCGATACGCAGCCAGGAAATATCATCGCCTACGCACCATACTTTATAGCCCTTCTTTGCATAGCCTTCGGGGGGAATCAGCATGGCCAGATTGGTCTTACCGCAAGCGCTGGGGAATGCGGCGCAGATATAGCGGGTCTCGCCTTGGGGGTTCTCAACGCCCAGAATCAGCATATGCTCAGCCATCCAGCCCTCGTTCTTACCAAGGTAGGAAGCGATACGAAGAGCGAAGCACTTTTTGCCGAGGAGAACGTTGCCGCCGTAGCCGGAGTTTACGCTCATGATGGTATTATCCTCGGGGAAGTGCATGATATACTTCTTGGAAGCATCCATCTGGGCTCTGGAATGGAGGCCCTTAACGAACTCACCGTCGCCCAAAGCTTCCAGCACCTTTGCACCGATGCGGGTCATAATGTGCATATTCAATACAACATAGATGCTATCCGTCAGCTCAATACCGATCTTGGAGAAGGGAGAGCCGATGACGCCCATGCTATAGGGGATTACATACATGGTCTTACCTGCCATGGAGCCATCGAAGAGGCCATACATCATCTCATAAGCCTTCTTGGGATCCATCCAGTTGTTGGTGGGGCCGGCATCCTTTTCGGTGCGGGCGCAGATAAAGGTACGGTCCTCTACACGGGCAACGTCCAGAGGATCGGTGCGGTGGAGATAGCAACCGGGCAATTTCTCCTGATCCAGCTTTTCAATCTCGCCGGTGGAGCAAGCCTCTGCACGCAGAGCCTCCAGCTGCTCTTCACTGCCATCGATCCAAACGATCTTCTCGGGTTTGGTGATGGCGGCCATTTCGTCGATCCAGGTCAACAATGCTTTGTTATTGGTGGTCATAATGGTCGTCCTTTCATATTTATAATTTTTTCACTTTAATAATTATAAGGGCATTTTTTCAACATTGCAATCTCTTTTCTGCCTAAAGTTTTTTCGGTCAGAGAAAGTTCTTTTGTGCAAGTTTGTATAGATTGATAAATTGCTCGGGCGAAAAGGTCTCGCCGCGGGCATTTTCGGGGAGATCTGCGGAGCGCAGCAATGCCGAAAGCTGCTCCTTATTCATTTTCAGCGCCTGCTGCACCGCAGGG
This sequence comes from Clostridia bacterium, assembly GCA_017436525.1. Lineage (GTDB taxonomy): Bacteria > Bacillota > Clostridia > Oscillospirales > QAKW01 > QAKW01. The sequence goes on from JAFSCX010000041.1 coordinate 33,121, forward strand.
GAGGCGGCAAACATCTTTCTTCTTGCCAAAAAGGCGCTCTTTACAAAGCGGGCAAAGCCCTCCCGATCCTCGATCCCCGAATCCTTCGGAGTAAGGCGCAGCACCCCGCTCCATACATGGGGCGCCGGCTGGAAGCAATGGGGCGGCACTTCAAAAAGCAGCTCCCCCTTGCAAAAGGCTTGGGTCAGCACCGATAGAGCGCGGTATTCCTTGCTCCCCGGCGGGCAGAGCAGCCGCTCCGCCACCTCCTTTTGCACCATCAGCACCGCGCAATTCCATTGGCCGCTCATCAGCAGAGCCGAGAGAATTTCGGTGGTGATATAATAGGGCAAATTTCCCACAATGGTAAAGGGCTCCTTGGAAAAGTATTCCCCGGAGAGGGCAGAATAATCACATTCCAAGATATCTTTCCAAAGAAAAGAATGATGAGGAAAGGGGACCTGCGCTTCCAAAAGAGGCTGCAGAGAGCGATCGATCTCCACCGTTACCACCTTTTTGGCTCTTTGGCAAAGAAGGGTAGTAAGAGAGCCGATCCCTGCGCCGATCTCAAGGATGCCGTTTTCCCCAAACGGAAGAGCGGCCTTCGCAATCCCTTCCAAGACAGAGGGGTCTTTCAAAAAATTCTGGCCCAGATTTTTATTGGTATGAAGGCCGTATTGCCTGAGCAGGCCCAAAACATCAATATGATTCATAATCTCTGATCAGCGTAACAACCCGCCCCAAAATCTCGCAGCGATCGGTATAAATGGGGCTCATCCCATCATTTTCCGGCTGGAGGCGGATACGCCCGTTCTCCCGATAGACTCTTTTCACCGTTGCGGCATCCTCCAGCCAGACAGCGGCGATCTCGCCGTTATCGACGGTAGAAGCCTTTTCCAAAACCACAATATCCCCTTCCAATATTCCCGCATTGATCATGCTCTCACCCCGCACCCGCAGGGCAAAAAGCTCCTTTTCGCGGGCAAGATGGGCCGGCAGGTGGACATATCCGTCAATATGCTCTGCCGCCATCAAGGGGGTGCCTGCGGCAATGGTGCCCAGCACCGGCACGGGAATTCCGGCAGAAAAGCCTGAAAGGCTGCGCTTTCGGCCTTGCTTTTGGAGAAAGCCTTTGGCCTCCAGCCTCAAGAGGGCGCTCTCTACCATGGAGGGGGAGGAAAGGCCGAGCGCCTCCATAATCCCACGCACGGTTGGGAATACGCCCGAACGGCGCACCTCTTTTAAGAGGAACTGATAGATCCGCTCATCCCGTTCTTGGGTTTTTTTGCTGATGCTTCCTTTAACCATCTCAGATAAAGGCGAAGGTGGAGATCATCTTTTCCACATAGGTCAGAAAATAGGAATAAGAGGAAAATTCCGCAATATAGGTTACCACATAGAAATGATCCCCATGGGCGGCAAAGATCTGCATAAAGCGCACCTCATCCTTTTGATCCTCGGAGGTGCTTTCATAGACAATTTTATAAGCCTCCTCCTCCCCCAGCTTGGCAGAGGATTCACTGACCAGCTTAAAATTACGGATGGTGGATTGGAGATTTTCCACATAGCCCGTTACATATTTATTGAAGGCATCCTCTCCCTCAATATCGGGAGTGAAACGCTGCACCGAAAAGCTTTCGGCATATTGATCGCTATAGCCCTCCAAGGGGGTTACAAAGGCGGCGATGCCTTCCTTCAAATTCGTATCCTTATTCCAAAAATTGGGATATTCCATCGAAAAGCCTAAGGGAGTGGAGCGGAAAAGCTTATAGCCTTCCAGCGTTGCCTTGCGGCAGCCGCAGCAAAGGAGCAGCAACATTATTAAGAAAAGGGCAATCCATCTCTTTTTCATGATCTTACCATCCTAAACAATAGATTATCGATTCTATTATATAATAAAAACTTTGAATTTACAATATTAAACAAGAAATTGGTTGATTTTCAAGGGTCAAAATCGTATAATGAAAAAAGAATCAAAAAAGGATGTTGATAGAATGAGCGAAAAGAAAGCATGTAAATTCACCTCCATCGGCGGCAGTGCCCTGATTGAGGGCGTCATGATGCGGGGCAAGGGGCGGCTTGCTTTGGCGGTCCGTCGCGCAGATGGGCGGATCCAAATGAAGGTGGAGCCCATCTCTGATAATGCCGCGTGGTATAATAAAGTGCCGATTCTACGGGGAGTAATTGGCTTTGTTCAATCCATGACCCTCAGCTATCGGTGCTTGATGTATTCTGCCGATGTCTCCTTGGAGGGGCTGGAGGAGCCGGAAGAGCCCTCCAAGCTGGATCAATTTTTGGAAAAGCTGATGGGCAAGACGGGCATGGCCATTTTGGGCACCATCTCCATGATTTTAGGGGTCGCCCTCTCTCTTTTCTTATTTATTTATCTGCCGGCTTTGATTACCGGCGGGCTTTTGAGCTTTGCTCCCTCTTGGGTGAAAGCCATTATTGAAGGGCTGATGAAGATCGGCATCTTTTTAGGCTATATCTCCTTGGTTTCCCTGATGCCGGATATGCGCCGTGTCTTTCAATATCATGGCGGCGAGCATAAATCCATCTTTTGCTACGAGGCGGGAGAAGCGCTTACTGCCGAAAATGCTCTGAAATGCCGCCGCTTTCATCCCCGCTGCGGCACCTCCTTTATTTTTCTGACCTTGCTGGTCAGCATTGTGGTGGCCATGTTTATCCCTTGGGGCAGCCGCTTGGTCCGCACCCTGCTGAAGCTTCTTTGCGTGCCGGCCATTATGGGCGTGGCTTATGAATTTATCCGCTATGCAGGCCGCCATGATAATTGGTTGACCCGTATTCTTTCCGCGCCCGGCCTCTGGATTCAGCGAATCACCACCCGCGAGCCCGATGAAAAGCAGATCACCATTGCCCTCATTGCCCTCAAGGGTGTGCTGGAGGATTATCCTTTGGAGAAGGAATGGATTGTGGATGAGGAGGGCAAGATCTTGGAGGAAAAGGAGCCGCAGGAATGAGAGCAAATCCGAGAGATCTTCTCCGCCAAGGAGAGATTGTATTAAAAGAGAGAAAGATTGAGAATTTTCGATTCGATGCTTTTTGCATCCATCATAAGCATTTTTCCATGAGCCGTGCGGAGCTGCTTCTTGCCAAGGAGCAGGAGCTTTCCGAGGATGCTGTGCTGGCCTTTTGGCAGGATATCCGCGCAAGAGGCGATCATAAGCCTTTGCAGCATCTATTGGGCAAATGGGAGTTTATGGGCTTGGAATTTATGGTCAGCCCCAATGTCCTGATCCCCCGCGCCGAGACAGAATGGCTGGTAGAATATGCCAAAGAGCATTACGCCGGCCGCCCCATAAAGGTTTTGGATCTTTGCACCGGAAGCGGCTGCATCGGCATCTCCTTGAAAAAGCTGCTTCCCGAAGCGCAAGTTACCCTTTTGGATATCAGCGACCCCGCTTTGCTGATCGCAAAGGAAAATGCAGCGGCTTTAGAGGCAGAGGTGCGGATTGAAAAATGGGATCTATTGCAGGGCGTGCCCTTTTTTATGGAAAAGGAGCGGTATGATCTGATCTTATCCAACCCCCCTTATATTAAAACCGCCGATCTGCCTGCTCTTCAGCCGGAGGTGCAGCAGGAGCCGCAGATCGCTTTGGATGGCGGAGATGATGGCTTGATTTACTATCACGCTTTGGCCGAGCAATGGTCCGCTCTTTTGAAAGAGGGGGGCGAGATGGTGCTGGAGGCGGGAGAAGATACCGCCGAGGGCGTTGCAAAGATTTTGGAAGAGACCATGAGCGAGGTGGGCCTCTATCGGGATCTTGCAGAGCTTCCCCGATATGTGGTCGGAAAAAAATAAATCCAATGGGGGATGTAAAAAAGTCTGAACCGCAAAAGGCGAGAAAAATACAAGTTCTAAACCGAATTTCTTCGCCAAAAAGTGAAAGAGGAAGAAAAATATTGCCATATAGCAATATTTTTTCTTTTTATAGGGGCCTTTTGCTACCTCAAAATCGAGCCGCTCGGCGTGCGTCAAATGGGATGGAATCCGCTCCATTCTGGCAAAAGCAGAAAATCCGCTCTTTCCATCCCATTCTCCTTTTCCCCACTAAAACATATTTTAGTGGGGGCCCCAATATTTCGCCTTCGGGTTCCCGTAACCGTTGGTTACGGCTCGATTTCGAAGGTTTCAAACATTTTTCCTATCCCCCAAAGGGGCTGTAAAAAAATCAAAGCGATTTTTTTACAGCCCCTTTTTGGTTTCTTTTTCCAATAATAAATAAATATTGACAAATGCGCGCCCTTCGTGTATGATATAAGGGCGTTGTAACCAAATTGTAATCATTTTGAAAGGGAGGTGTAGTTTTTGATCAAGGCGATGAAATCCGGAATGGCTACTGTGTGGTCGGTGTTATGGGCGATTGCGCAGTTTATATATAAGGTTGGCTTTTTTATCGAGAGCATCTTTGTCGGCGCGTTTCGAATTACGGTGCTGCCGGTTTTGCGTTTTTTGAAAACCTGCACCCCTAAAAATATCTTTGAATGGATCTGCGCGCTGGGCGAGCGTGTCATGGAGATTGCGGTAAAGATTGCAAAGGGAATCCATGGGGGAGCGGTATGGTTCTCCAAGAGCTTTGTCCATGATTTCAGCTATTGGGCGCCCCTCTTTTGCGTGGTGATGGTGATCTGGGTTGCAATCTTTTTCCGCAATAATACCATTGCGCTGGAAGTAACCGTCGGGGATAAGGCGGTCTCCTATGTCAATAATGAGAGGGAGTTCACTCAAGCAGTAGCGCAGGTGGAGAAGAATCTTGCCTCTACCTTGGGGGAAAACTATTGCATGTATTCGGTCCCCCAATATAAATTCGTTGTCGTGCGGAAGAATCGGATGGCCGATAAGGAGAGCTTATATGTGCAGGCTTATCGGGCCGTAACCGAGGAGATCGGCAATCATTTCGGCCTCTATGTGGATGGGGAGCTGGTGGCGGCCTCCGAGCAAAAAGCCACCCTTGAAATGGTATTGAATGAGCTGAAAGCGCCCTATGAAACGGGAGTGGAAAATGAGCGGGTGGAGTTTGTAAAATCCGTCGAGATTCGCAGCGGGCTTTTCTCTCCCTCCGATATGAAGAATGCCGATCAGTTGCGGCAGCTTTTTGCAGGCTCTACCGATCCGCAGTATTATACCATTCAGGAAGATGATTATCTGAGCGATATTGTCGAAAAAACAGGCGTTTCCCGCAAGATGATTTATTTTCTAAATCCCGAGTTGGATGAGCGCAGGCTGATCCCCGGCAGAAAGGTTTTGATCTCGGAGCCGGATGTTTATCTGGGCGTAAAGGTGGTGCGGACCATCTCTTATGAAGAGAGCATTGCCTATACCACCAAGCGTATTGCATCCAAGGATCTTTATCTCAATCAGACCAAGGTGAAAAAAGCCGGCCAAAAGGGTGTGCGGGCCGTTACCGCAGAGGTTACCTATATTGATGGTCAGAAAACCAATACCAAGATTCTCACCTCCAAGGTAACCCGCGAGCCGGTAACCCGCGAGCTCTATGTGGGCACCAAGAATTATCCCACCTCCTATTCTTCTCTGGCAGGCACCGGCGCCTTTATCCATCCCTTAGGCGGCAGAGGCTATATTTCCAGCTATTGGGGAGATGGCCGCGGCCATGCGGGCATGGATCTGACCATGAGAGGCGCCTATGGCAAGCCCATTTATGCCTCTGCAGGGGGCACAGTAATATATTCCGGCTATTCCGGCGCATATGGCTATCTGATTAAGATTCGCCATAGCGACGGGTTTGTAACGGTCTATTCTCATAATAGCGCCAATCTGGTTTCGGTGGGCGAATATGTAAATCAAGGCCAGCAGATCGCAAGAATCGGCTCTACCGGCCGCAGTACAGGCCCGCATCTCCATTTTGAGATTCGGATCAATGGATCTCCGGTGAACCCCTATCACTATATCTATTGATATGCTGGGAGACTTTCAAAAAAGAGTGCAGATTTCGTCGATCTGTTCTCGTCGGCGTACATAGGTACGGTAGAGAGCAGATCGGCGGAAAGCAGAAAATTTTAATCAAAATCCGCATTACCATGCGGATTTTTTCCTTGTAATAAGAAAGCGAAAAAAAGAGTAGGTGTTTTTCATGTTGATTTATAGAATCGGCAGAAATCTTTTATTTTCTTATTTTCTGCGGTCTGCGCCTTTTTTGACAGTCTGAAAGTCCATTCGGCAAAAAAGCCGAATGGACTTGTTTTTTTATGGCTATATTATTGAATTGAATGAGAATATATGGTAATATAAATAATGAAAAACTATAAGGAGGTCGAAGCGCTTGCGAAGAATGTTTAGCGAAAGTATCATTATTCGGATGATTTCTGCCGCAGCAAAAGGCTTCACGGCAGCGGCGCACAAAAGCTTGCTCTTCGGCGGCCGAAAAGAAAAAACAAGAAGCCGGGAATCTGCCGCGGCAGATTGGCTGAACCGCTTAGGTTGGGCAGAAAAATTTTTGCGAGGCTTGCGAGAGAGCGCCATCGCCCGCAGGCTTTATCATCATAAAGATGCATTTTTGGGGCGGATGATCTGGCTGCTTCTTTCTTTGGGAGCGGGAATCGCCGGCGGGCTGATGCAGGGCATCGGGGTCGGCATTGCTTGCGGCGGCGCGATGGCGGCTTTGCCCAGAATCTTCTCCATCCCGCCCTTTTGGATTTTTTGCGCGCTTTTGATCTTACTGCCTATCGGCAATACCACCCTTTGCTGGATTTTGGGCCTGATTTTGCTCATCACCTATCTTTTTGATCGAGCCTTTGGCGGCGCAGAAGGAAAGCCTTGGGATCGATCGGATGTTCTGCTGCTGATCTTTCCGCTGTTTTGCGTGGTCTCTGCTGCTTTATCTGCCGATGTGGCGGATTCCTTCAAGGTGGTAGGGATGTGGAGCGGTCTCTTTCTGTGCGCGCCGCTGGTGCGGCGGGTGGTCCGCAGCAAAAAGCAGCTGATATGCGCTCTTTTATGGCTGGCGGCCGGCGGTGTGCTCAGCGGAGCAGTCGGGTTATATCAATATTTTTCCGGCATGGTGGAAACCTTCTGGACCGATACCGCCCTTTTTGAAGATCTGGAGCTGAGGGTCTATAGCACCTTCGCCAATCCCAATGTATATGGTGAATTTCTGATTCTGCTGATCCCCCTTCTTGCCGCCCTTGCTATCTATATGAAAAAGCTTTTGTGGCGGGTGCTGCTGATCGGGGCAGAGCTTTTGCTTTTGGTCAATTTAGGGCTCACCTATTCTCGGGGCTGTTATTGCGGGTTAGCCCTTGCGGCAGTGGTCTTTTTATGGTATTATAATAAAAAATGGATGATGGGGATTTTGGCCGCGGCAGTGCCGATCATCATTCTTGCTCTGCCCGAAACGGTCATGGATCGGATCATGAGCATCGGCAATATGGCCGATGGCTCTACCGCTTATCGGATGTATGTCTATTTGGGCACCCTTGCCATGATGGGGGTCTATTGGTTTTGCGGAATCGGCATCGGTGAGGGCGCTTATCAAGCGGTCTATCCCGCTTTTTCCTATACCAATATTGAAGAAGCGCCCCATTCCCATAGCCTCTTTTTGCAGGCGGCCGTTTCTTTCGGGATCATGGGTGCTATCTATTTGATGATTCTCTTTTATCAATATCAAAAAAATCTGAAAGCGGAGAGCGCATCCCTTGGAAGGGAGCGGCTGCTGTTGATCGGCTTTCAGGCGGTGATGTGGGGCTTTATTCTCCAGAGTCTTTTTGATTACACTTGGTATAATTATCGGATCTTTCAGCTTTTTTGGATCCTCTTGATGCTGGGCTTTGCCGCGCCGGCCATCTTAAGATCAGCCGATGAAGGAGGCCGCTCATGATTAAAATTGCCCATTGCATCAGCGATACCAATTTTGGCGGCGCAGGCCGCGTATTGCTCCATTATTGCAAGGAGCGGGATCAAAAAAATTTTGAACTGACGGTCTTTTTGCCCAAGGGCAGCGCGCTTTTGCCCCCTCTTCGGGAGACGGGGGTGAAAATTATCGAGCTGGAAGGGCTATATGATCGCTCTCTTCATTGGAAGGATATCGGCCTTCTTCGGCGGGCGCTCAAGGGCTTTGATCTGGTCCATGCCCATGGCGCCCTTTCCGCGCGGATTGCCGCAAGGCTTGCGGGCGTGAAGGTGGTTTATACCCGCCATAGCATCTTTGAATTGAAAAAAATCAGCCGTTTTGCGCCGGTGCGATGGCTCAAGGGGCGAATTGATCGCCTTTTTGCCGATGGGATTATTGCCGTATCCCCCGCCGCAAAAGAGCTTTTGGCCCAAAGCGGGACCCCTTCTTCCATGGTCCGCGTGATCTTTAATGGCGTGCCGCCCCTGAAAAGGGAGGCGCCGATTTATCGGGAAGAGGGCTTCATGGTGGGAATTGCCGCAAGGCTTACCAAAGTAAAGGGCCATGAAGATCTTTTGCGCGCCTTTGCAGTCCTTCCCGAAGGGATCAAGCTTTTGATTGCGGGCGAGGGACCTGAAGAGGAAACTCTTCGCGCCCTCTCGAAGGAGCTGGGGCTTTCGGATCGGGTTCGCTTTTTAGGATTTACGCAAGAGATTGCCCCCTTGATGAGCAGCTTGGATCTGCAGGTCAACGCTTCTTTCGGCACGGAGGCCACTTCTATGGCCTTGCTGGAAGGCTTTTCTTTAGGGGTGCCGGCGGTGGTTACCGATTTCGGCGGAAACCCGTATGTGGTGGAGGCGGGGATCAGCGGTGAAATTGTCGCTAAGCGCAATCCTGCCGCCATGGCAGAGGCCATCCTGCGGATTGCAAAAGATTCTGGCTATCATCAGCGGCTGCAACAAGGCGCTGCCGATGTTTATTCTAAAAAATTTCGTGCTGATAGAATGGTACGGGAGACAGAGTCGTATTATAGGGAGGTTTTAGCAAATGAAAAGAAGGTTTAATTGGCTGGATAGCATCTGTATCCTTTTGGTAGGGGTGCTGATCCTCGGCGGGGTATGGTATTTTACCCAAAGAGAGGAGCCGAAAAAGGAGCGGGAAGAGAGCCCCTATATCATTACCTTTCGTTGTAAGCAGGCAACCGATGATGAGGCCAATTTTATGAAGGAAGGGGATATCCTCTATTTTCAGGGCCGGGAAAAAGAACTTGGCACCATTCTTTCTCTGAAGGTGATTGATCGGGAAGTGGAGGAATTCAATCCGCATACCGGGGAATATGCGAAGGGGATCGATCCTTCCGAAAAGATGGTTGAATTAGAGGTAGAGGCAAAGGGCCGGCTTCGCAGAGAAGAATTCCGCGTCAATGATACCCTGATGAACGTGGGGCAAACCCTCTATCCCGAAACCGACCATGCCCGCGTGGTTGCTACGGTCTGGAGCATTGAGGAGGTGGCAAAATGAGATTGATGGATGAAAAAGGCCGTATCTTCGGCAAAATTAATATCTTTGATCTGATTGTTTTGCTGGTCGTGATTTTGGGGGTTGCATTTATGCTGCTGCGCCCCACCGCTGAAGAGAAGCAGCAAGCGGCGGCTCCCCGCCATACCGCTGTTATTGTAATGGAAATCGAAGGTGTGCGGGATTATATTGCAGAGGCTTATCATGTGGGCGATACGGTCTATGAAGGCACCACCGAGATCGGCGTCATCAAAGAAATTGAGGTTGCTCCTCAGAAAGTGGTAAAGCTGCAGCCCGACGGCAGCTATAAAGAAGTAGAAAGAAAGCTCTATTTTGATATGAAGCTGACCCTTGAGACGGATGAATACTATGAGAATGAAGGGCAGTTTGTAGATGGAAAGGGGATGCTTTGCGGCACCAACCATACCATCACAACGGGATTTGCGAAAAATGACGCCGCTGTGCGTTCTATTAAAATTATAGAAGATTAAGGAGAATATCGTCATGAGTAAGAATATCCATCTGATTTGTAATGCCCATCTGGACCCTGTATGGCAATGGGAATGGGAGGAAGGCGCCGCCGAAACCCTCTCTACTTATCGTATCGCCGCCGATTTCTGCGAGCAGTATGAAAAATTTGTCTTCTGCCATAATGAGGCGCTGCTTTATCGCTGGATCGAGGAGTATGATATGCCCCTCTTTGAGCGGATCAAAAAGCTGGTGGCTGCAGGGAAATGGCATATCATGGGCGGCTGGCATCTCCAGCCCGATTGTAATATGCCCTCCGGCGAGGCCATGGTCCGCCAGATCGCAGAAGGCAGAAAATATTTTAAGGAAAAATTCGGTGTTGTCCCCAAGGTGGGCGTCAATGTAGATCCCTTCGGCCATTCCCGCGGCTTGGTGCAGATCATGGTCAAGACCGGCTATGAGGGCTATCTCTTTATGCGCCCCTATGCTTCCTTTAAGGAGCTTCCTGCCAAGGAATTTACATGGGAAGGCTATGATGGCTCTACCGTTGTCGGAATTCGTACCGGTTCATATAACTCTGCTAAGGGCAAGGCCGATCAAAAGATTCGCGGCTATGTGGATAAATGCCCCGAGGATGATTGCGTAGTCTGCCTCTGGGGAATCGGCAACCATGGCGGCGGCCCCTCCAAAGAGGATCTGAATAAAATTGAAGCCCTTCGCAAAGAAGTGGGCGAAGGGGTCCATATCATTGATTCCACCCCCGAAGGGTATTTAGAGGCCATTAAAGGGAAGCGCGATCTGCCCAAGGTCGATACCAGCCTCAATCTCTGGGCGCCCGGCTGCTATACCAGCCAAGTCAGAGTCAAGCAGAAATATCGCCAGGCAGAGAATACCTATTTCTTTACCGAGAGTATCTGCGCTCATGCTGCAGAGCAGGGCCTCATGGAATATCCTTCTAAGGATTTTGCCGAAGCCCTTTATGATATCCTGACTGTTCAGTTCCATGATATTCTTCCCGGCTCTTCCATTCAGGCCGCCGAGGAGATGGGCATCCGCATGGCCGATCATGCGCTGGAGATCCTCTCCCGCTTGAAAGCCCGCGCCTTCTTCGCGCTGGCCGGCGGGCAGAGAAAGCCGGATCCCGATAAAATCCCCATGTTTGTCTATAACCCCCATCCCTATCCCTTGAAGGGGGATTTCACCTGCGAATTCATGCTCTGGGATCAAAACTGGAATGTTGAATATCTCCATCCTGTCGTTTATGACGATCAAGGCAATCGTTGCCCTGCCCAAGGGGAAAAGGAGAATAGTACCATTCCTCTGGAGTGGAGAAAGAGAGTCCTCTTCCATACTACTCTTGCGCCCATGAGCCTCAATCGCTTTGATTGTGCATTCGATACCATCGAAAAGAAGCCCACCCCCGTGCAGCCCTTGGAAGGGAATTGCTATCTTATTGAAAAGGGCGATCTTGTGGTAAAAATCAACCGCAAGACCGGCCTTGTGGATCAGCTGAAAAAGGGCGGCAAGGATTATCTTGCAGAGGGCGCTTTCGGCCTTGAGATCTTTAAGGATGATTTCGATCCTTGGTATATGAACGCAGAAGGCTGGCATGAAAAGATTGATCAATTCAAGCTCCTTTCTGCTAAAGAAGTGCAGGAGTTCTGCGCTTTGGATGAGCCGATTGAAGGGGTGCATATCATCGAGAGCGGAGATGTCCGCACGGTGGTAGAGGCCATCTTCGGCTATAAGACCTCCCGCGCAATTGTGAAATATATGGTCTCCCAAGAGGAAGGCCTGCAGGTGGATATCCGCATCAATTGGAATGAAAAGCAGGAGCTGGTTCGCTGGAATATTCCTTCTGCTTTTGGCGCAGATACCTGCATCGGTGAGCATCTCTACGGCAGAGAAGAGCTCTTCAAGGGAATGAAAGAGAATGTGGCCCAAAAGTATGTGGCCATCTGCAATGAGGATCAAGCCATTCAGGTTTCCAATATCGGCACCTATGGTTCTGCCTTTGATGATGAGAAGGGCGCGCTGAAGATGACCCTTTTGCGCTCTCCTTCCTATTGCGCCCATCCTGTTGGCGAGCGGAAGGTAATGCCCCAAGATCGCTATATGCCCTATATCGAGCAGGGTGAGCGGGATTTCAGCTTCAAACTGACCTTCGGCGCGAAAGAGGATGTATTGGATCATGCAGGGAAGGTGGCCCATCAATTCAATCAGCCCGCCATGGCCTTCTCCTTCTATCCCACCGGCACCGGCGAGAAGCCGAAGGCCTCCTTTGAAATGAAGAGCGATGTCATTACCTGCAATGCCTTCAAGAAAGCAGAGGATGGCAATGGATATATCCTGCGGCTCTTTAACCCCACTGAAAAGGAGCAGAGCGCGACCATCGAGTGGAAGGGCGAAAAGACGGAAGTTTCCTTTGGAAAGTATGAAATCAAAACTCTGCGATTGGCCGATGGCGTTGCCGAGACCGACCTGCTGGAAGGATTGTTAGACTAATAAAAAGGCGGATTTGAGGCACCCTCCGTAAGGAAGGTGCCTCCGTTATATTCGCCTGACGGCGAGTGAAAAATATGAAAAAAACATGGATTCATCCAAACCTTTCGGAATTCCCGAAAGAATATCATTCTATTTTGCAGGAGACGCCGATTTTCGATAGCAGCTGCTCTCCCGAGGCAAAGGTTTATTATATTCCAAAAGGGGAGGGGCTCTATTTGAAACGTGCCCCAAAGGGCGCTTTGAAAAAAGAAGCTCGGCTTACCGATTGGTTTTATCAAAAGGGCCTTGCCGCCAAGGTGCTGGATTATAAAAGCGCAGAAGAGGATTGGATGCTGAGCGAGGCGGTAGCAGGGGAGGATTGCACCCATTATATTCATGATCCCAAAAGGCTCTGCGATACCCTCGCCGAAATCTTGCGAATGCTTCATGGCCTGCCCTTTGCGGAGTGCCCCGAGCAGGATCGCCTTGCCGCTTATTTTGAGACCGCCGAAAGAAATTATCGAAAAAAGCAATTTGATCTCTCTTTTGCATGGCCCGGCGGCGAAAAAATCGAGAGCGCAGAGCAAGCTTGGAAGCTTATCGTGGAGCAAAAGCATCTCTTAAAGAAGGAGGTTCTGCTCCATGGGGATTATTGCCTTCCGAATATCATGCTGAAGGATTGGCGGTTTTCGGGCTTTATCGATCTTGGGGCGGCAGGAGTAGGGGATCGGCATATCGATCTGTATTGGGCCATCTGGACCCTTCGATTCAATCTGAAAACGGATGCCTTTGCCGAACGGTTCAAGGAAGCCTATGGCAAAAGCCTCATTGAAGAAGAAAAGTTCCGCCTGATCGGCGCCCTTGAAATCTTCGGATAAAAACCGCAAATCAAAAAAACGCAGACATCTTTTGATGCCTGCGTTTTTTGATCTTCCCCCTACCATATTCCTGCCAAAGCAAAGCGCACTGCACTCTCATCAATGCATTTTGATATCATGATATCAAAATGCATTTTTGTTGTTTTCATGCGGAAAATAAAGTGTTGCGGCCCTCAAAGACGGCGGGTTTTGAAAAAGACCAAATGTTCGTATATATTGGATTTAAGATATCATGATATCATCATATCAAAAAGAGACAGGGAGAGAAAAAGCGGCTGTGGAATCACAGTCGCTTTTCGATGATTTCTTTGCTTAAGCAAACACGAGTAATCCGAACCTGATTTTAAGGGGCGGATTATTTGTGTTTTCTGTGTTAAAATACTCGTTAATCCGGTAGGATTAACTGCGTTTTATGCCTTGCAAACCCAAAAATCCGCTCCCTTAAAATTCTTC
>JAFSCX010000042.1 GCA_017436525.1 Clostridia bacterium
ACTTTTTTTTTACACTTGCAAAAACTGAAATTCCCTGCAAATAAGCCGCTCTGCCCCTCCCCTTCCCTTGTAAAATACGCCTATAGTATCAAGATAAGGAAAGCCTGCCGTGCCGGCAGGCTTTTTTCTTACATAAACAAATAAATCAACGTAGTTGAAACATACTTATGCCCAAGCTCCCTTCGCACCAATTCAACATCACCCAAGGCATCAAACCTCTGCCGCGCATAAAATTTGCGCAGGCTGTGAGGAGAAAATCTCTGAAGCCCGGCAGCCTTGCATGCCTTATCCATAGCGCGGAACACCGTTGATCTGTGCCGATGTCCGCGGACCCTCCCGGGAAACAGCCAAGCACTCACAAATCCGCGCTTTTTCAGCCTTCGCCTCAGATCGGGCGAAAGATCAATAATACGATGTACTCCCCGCTTAGCTTCAACAACCTCAACAGGCTCAACACAAGCCAACCAAGGCAGGGAGAGAACATCATCAATTCTTAATCCGGATTCTGCCGCAACCTCAACAGCGAACCTGTTATCGCCGCACAAGCGATCAAGAAGAAGATCAAGCTCTTTCCTCGAGCAAGCCTTAGTTCTCATCTTAAGCTCCTTCCTATCATTAAAAAGGTAAGCGCGGCGCCACACTCGCGCGCGGCACCACGCACATCAAATTGCTCGCCGCAGGGCCCCGCAGGGCAAAAGGCGGCACTTCTCTTTTGGCTGGCGAATTTTCCGCTATAGGGCGCAAAGGGGGCATAAAGCCCCCTTTGCACTCCCCCGCCGCTAAATATCATCTTTTGCAAAATTGGCGGCTATGCCACCAATTCAAGTGCTGCGCATCGCAAAAGATATATTTAGCAAAATTCGCCAGCCAAGGCTAAACGGCTCTAAACGCAAATCGGGGGCAGCGCTGCGGCGCTGATCTGAGCCGCTGCGGCGGGTCGGCGGTATCTTGTGCCGCCTCCCCGTCGCGGGGCGGCACAAGCCCCGCCGCAAGGTGGGAGAGCGCGGGGAGGGAGCCGCGCACCTTGCCGCGCAACTGCCGCCGCCGCGCGAAAGGGCACACTCAAAGCCGCCCTTGCGCGCGGCTTTCCGTGCGCCCTCTGCTTGCTGCAGCAACTGCACGGTCGGCGGTGCGCTGGTTGTGTCAAGTGCCCGGCGATCCTTTCGGATCGCCGGGCATTCAACAAAATGGAAACTGTTGAATCGCCGCCGGGGGACGCGGCCCACCGGCGGGGATTTTCAAGGGCGGGGAAACTTTACAAAATCGCCACGAAAGTATTCGTGGCGATTCTGTAAACTTTCCCCTCTCTACCCTTGCAAACCCCCTTCTTGTGTGCAATGAAGCAATCAAGGGAGCTGAGAACAGCTCCCTCCTCAACAAGGAGGAGCACGAAAAATCATGGGAGGCGCGAAAATGTTAAACAGAATAGTAATCATGGGAAGATTAACAGCAGATCCTGAACTATCACACACACAAACAGGAAAAATAAGGGCAACCGGCAGCCTTGCAGTTTCAATCTCCCGAGCCCCGGAAATTACAGAATTTCATGATATTGAAGCATGGGGCGATTGTGCCCAATATCTAACAAATAATTATCACAAAGGCAGCGCAATCATAGTAGAAGGAGCAATCAGGGCAAGAGAATATACCAATGCCAACGGGGAAAGGAAAAAGGCGCACTACATATCAGCATCAAGCATACATTTTCCTCTCGCTCAGCCAGCCACAGCACCCGATAAATGGGTACCCATAGAAGAGCCCGCACTCAAAGATCTGTTTGACGAGGAGTGATAAAGATGAAAGTAACAATGGAAATAGCTGCCCCCCCAGAAGGCAATAACAATATAGCAGCAGTTGCAAGCACTTTTAATGCCCTTGCAGATCAGCTTCCCAAAATAGCCTATGATCTAATTGGCTTAAACTTAGATCGGGCACAAGTAAGCGAAACTCAAATTATACAAATAGCAAAAGCATTCCGATCTGCAGCGTGTGTATTTGAAATCAAGCTTCTCGGGTAAGCAGTAAGCAACAAAAAAGCCAGGTTGAAACCTGGCTTTAAAAGTAAATAATTAAAATTCCCGCCGGCGGCGGTACTGAGAATATCCGCCACACCAAGCATAATAAATCATCTCCTGCGCAACATCTGCAGTTTCATCATTGCCATCTACAGAAACCAAATTGCCGTTCTCCGCATCATCAAGTTTAAGATTCTTGCGAGCATCCGCAAAAACGCCAAACCAACTTACCAACCGGCGCCCATGCAAAGCAGAATTAAGGGTGCGAACAGTATCAATGCTCAAATCCCAATCATCCGGCAAAATATAATCCGTATCTTTAACAGCATACTTGCAGCACTCAGCAAGGGCGGCAGATGTTGTACTTTTGCACTTTTCAACGTGAACAACCGGAGTATAACTAAGCTGCGCAGCATCCCGCCACATATCCGTATAATCAGCCTGAGAAATATAATCCCGCCCACGGAAATAACTCTTACGCACCGCAGCAAGAATATGTAAGTGTGGGTGATATGTATCATAATCTCTCGATGCAGGGTTAACATTATGGGTAACTTCCAATGTACGCATTCCTCCGCGCCACGCGCGAACAATGCGCGTTTTGCGATAGAATCTGTTCCAAGCCGAGAAAAGGCTATCAATAGCTTCGCTCAAATCCTCCCCTTTAACGTTTTTAATTGTAAGCGTTGCGAACACAAAACAATAATCATCGAGAGTATCTATGATCTGCCGCGCCTGCCCATACACTTTAAGGCTTCGCCTCCAAGTGCACATCGGGCATAAACGCACGCGGCAGAAATTAGCCTCCTTCAATCGCTTCTTCCCTCCATCCAAAACGGCAAAGCCGAGCTGCGTTGCGCACCCGCGCAACCGGTTAGCCTTGGCATCATCCACGCTATCATAAACCATAGCAAGCAATTCCGTTGCCAATCTTTTCGCGCGCCATGGCCTCTCTTCACCGGCATCATTAAGATCGCACAACTGCTCACCCTCGCAATCAGGGTTAAACCCACTGTAACAAAATTCCTCTTGATTTTTTGTAATAATCATGATATAATTTTCTCCATGGGGCAAAGCCCGCAAAAAATGTCTTGCGACAACGCCTGTCGCCGTGGTGTATAAGTATCGACAATACCAATTATACCACAGCGCGTGCGGTTTGGCAAGACTTTTTTTTTACACTTGCAAAAACTGAAATTCCCTGCAAATAAGCCGCTCTGCCCCTCCCCTTCCCTTGTAAAATACGCCTATAGTATCAAGATAAGGAAAGCCTGCCGTGCCGGCAGGCTTTTTTCTTACATAAACAAA